>NZ_AP019371.1:8460000-8760000 GCF_004001265.1 Actinoplanes sp. OR16
TCCTGTTGTGCATAGGCGGCAACCGGCATGACGACTCCTCCCGCACCACCGGACACGGCAGCGTCGGAGGTGCCGCTGTCATCGGCGGCTGTGTCGTCGAGAACGACGAGGCTGGTCAGGGCGTCCGGATCGTGAGTGCGCACCAGGTCACGAGCGAGCACCACCGGCGCCACCGCATCCGGGTCGACGGCGGTCACCGGCAGATCCGTGGTTCTGCCGTCGACGAAGCGCACGGCGATCGTGCCGCCTGCCGCCACACCGAGCTCTCCGGCCGTATCGGCGTGCAGCACCACACCCGCCTGACTGCCCACGCCGGCCGCGTCATACCCCGTGATGGTCGTGCCCTGAGCCGACCCGCTCTGAGGCGCCGCCTCCCCTGTCGTCGCGCCGTTGGTGATCAGAACCCGCGTTGCCAGGCGTGACTCACCGCTGCTGGCGGCGACGGTGGCCTCGGAGAGCCCCGGCGTGTTGTCGGGCACCAGCACGTTCGCAGCCGGGTACTCCGCCGCCTCATCGATACCGGCCGCCACCTCGATCGTCGCGATCATGCCGGTGAGCAATACCGTAAGCCCGACCGTGGCGAGCACCGGCGCAGCAGTGGACGCGACCCGGCGAACCCCCGTCAGCGTGCCCTCCCGTACCAGCATGCCGGTCGCCGACTGCCGCCACGGCGCCGCGACCAGCCGCACGAGCGGGCCGATCAGCACCGGCGAGAGCAACGCGGCCGCGGTGATCAGGAACATCGCGGCGCCCAGGCCCGCCGTGGTCTTCGACTCGTTCGCCAGCGAGGGCATCACGGCGAGCAGCGCGCCACCGGCCGCCGCGGTCAGCAACCCGGCCACCCAGCGGGAGATCGGCATGGGACGCGGGTCGGCGGCCGCCTCGCGCAACGCGTCCAGTGGCGGGATCCGCGAGGCACGCCGTGCCGCCACGACCACGCCGGCGAGGGCTGCCGCTACGCCGACCAGGATCGCGCCGGCAACGGCGAGCGGCTGCCAGGTAGCCGTGAAGCCGGGCGGTTCGAGTCCGGTTTCGACCATCGGGGTGGCAAGCAGCGGGGCGGCGAGTGCTCCGAGCGGCGCACCGGCGAGCCCTGCTGTGAGGGCGATCAGAACCGTTTCCCCGTACATCATCCGCCGCACCTGACCGGGAGTCGCACCGACCGCACGCAGCAGTCCCAGCTCGCGCCGCCGTTGCGCTGCGCTGAGCGCCACCGTCGACGAGGCCACGAACACCGTCGCGAACGCACCGAGCGTGACCAGCGCGATCAGCAACTGCGCACCGATCCACCGGACTCGGGTGACGCTGCCGGGCTCCAGCGCATCGCGATCACTTCCGGTCACGACGGTCCCGGCCCCGCCGATCAGCGCCTGCGCCGCCGCCGCCACTCGCTCTTCATCACCGGTCAGGGTCAGGCCGATCACCGGTACGCCGGAAGCCCGCTCTGCCGCCACTCGATCAGCAACGAAGTAGCCGGCCTGCGATCCCGCACCCTCGAACCGCCCGGCATCGATCACAGTCCCGGTGATCGTCCACGTCTCCGGTCCCCGGGCGGTGACCACCTCGATCTCCTCGCCCGGCCGCACGCCCGCCGCCACCGCCTCGCCACTTCGCGCAGGCGCCCGGCCGGCACTGAGCCGATATCCGCCGAGCACCGCCGACGACCAGGCATGACCACCGAACCGGGCAGCGGACGGATCACCCGACGCCTTCCCGTCGATCAGCCGCTGCACATAGAAGGAAGGATCGGGAACGGCATGCCCGACACCCGGCACCGTTCTCAGCCGGTCGGCGAGGGCGTTCGCCTCGGCCGCCGTCCAGTTCGGCCGCTCCGGCTCGCCGTAGTCGTTCTCGCCGATCGTGGGAGGCTGGACGAGAACCGGGGAGGCGCCATATCGCTTCGGCGCCTCCGGCTGAGAGCTCAGCTGCAGCGTCGCCGAGGCTGCCAGCACGGCCACGCCCAGGGCGACCGCGACGAAGGTGCCGGCGAAGCTCGCGAACCGATGGCGGAAATTCGCCCAGGCGGCGATCATCGGGTCACCTCACTGTTCGCGTGAGCGCTGCCGGCTGCCGGGCCCCGGTGCGTGTGGAATCCGACGCCGGCGTCGTGCCGCCCACCCTCGTTCCAGCCGGGACCGCTGCCACGGGTCGCCTCGAGCCGCGCCGTGTGGACGGCGATGCGTTCCGCCTCGGCGCCGCCGGTCAGCTCGTCGACCACCCGGCCGTCGGCGAGGAACAGGACCCTGTCGGCGTGCGCCGCCGCGTACGGATCATGGGTCACCATCACGATCGTGCGGCCATGCCGATCCACCGCGGATCTCAGCAGCCGCAGCACCTCGGCGCCGGACGTCGCGTCGAGCGCCCCCGTCGGCTCGTCGGCGAAGAGCACCGCCGGGCGCGTCACCAGCGCCCGGGCGATCGCGACCCGCTGCTGCTGGCCGCCGGACAGCTCGGAGGGTCGGTGGCCGGCCCGGTCGGCGAGACCGACCTCGGCCAGCGCGGCCGTCACCTCCCCTGCGGCCGGGCGGCGGCCGGCCAGCCGCATCGGCAACGCCACGTTCTGCGCGGCGGAGAGAGCAGGCACCAGATTGAAGGCCTGGAACACGAACCCGACCCGACCCCGCCGCAGCTTGGTCAGCGATCGCTCGCTCAGGCCGCGCACCGGCGTCCCATCGATGATCACGTCGCCGTCGTCGACCCGGTCGAGCCCTGCCGCGCAGTGCAACAGTGTCGACTTGCCGGACCCGGACGGCCCCATCACCGCGGTGAACGTGCCTGTCGTGAACGTCGCGTCGATCGCGTCGAGAGCCGTCACGGCCCGCTCGCCGACGCCATATCGCCTGGTCACGGCCCTCAGCTCGACCGCCGGCGTGCGCTTCTTCGTCATGCCTGCAAGCCTGGCCTTCCGGCGGGCCGGGCACAGTCACGCAGGGGCGAGGATCGGAGGTATATCCAGCACTACCACATCCGGGGTCGATCAAGCCTTTGACCAGCACAGCAGCTCTGTGAACTGATCTTGGGCACAACTCGGGCACAACTTTGAGAGCCGTGGTCATGTGCTGCTCTCCCTCGAATGGCCCGGAGATCCCGGCAGGCGCAACGCCCCGTCGACGAGGGACCGAGTGCGGTCCAGCACGTCTGGCCACTCGTGGACGTACGCATTGAGCGTCACCGTCGGTGTGGAGTGGCCGAGCGCCAGTTGGACCGTCTTGACGCTCGCCCCAGCGTTGATCAGCAACGTGGCGTAGTAGTGCCGCAGGCCGTGGAAGCCCCACCGCATCGGCAGCCCCGCCTTGGTCCGCACCGATACCCAGGTACGGGAGAACGAGGACGGGTTCACCGCGCCACCACCGGTCCCTCGGAACACCAGTGCGGCCAGTCGCCTCGTCGGCCGACGCGGGTCGGTGTCGTCGTCTATCTCGACCGGATCTCCCACGGTCTTCAGGTGTGCACGGAGCGCATCCGCGACCACATCAGGCAGTTCAACCGTGCGGACGCTGCTCCTAGTCTTGGGCTGGCCGAGGAAGGGTGAACGCCCCTTGTGCAGTTTGAGCTGTCGCTGGACGGACAGCTCGGCCCGCTCGAAGTCGATGTCCTCCACCTCCAGCCCTAGGGCCTCCCCCAGCCGAATACCGCATCCCGCAGCGAGGTAGACCGCAGCCGACAGCCGATCCGGCATCAGCTCGGCCAGCCGGTGTACCTGTGCAGGGGTGGGGATGACCCGCTTACCGCGATCGACTTTGGGCAACCGGATGTCGATGCACGGTGAGCTGGCAATCATCCGGTCCCGCACCGCCAGAGCGAAGATCGCATTGACGTAGCTGTACACCAGCCGCAGCGTGGCCGGAGCGAGTACGAGACTCCGGTCCCGCACCCACGCCTGAATCTTGCTCTGGCGGACCTGACCGACGTGAAGGTGACCGAGCCCCGGCACGATGTGCAGCCTGACCGCATGCTCAACGCGGATCGCCGTGCTGTCGATGTGCAGTTGGCTGGCCCGCCACTGCTCGGCCAGAGCGGCAACGGTGATGCGTCCTGCCCGGTCGTCGATGTACTGGCCTCTACTCACGTCGGCCCGGACGTTCGCATCGAAGCGGTCAGCATCTACCTTGCGCTCGAAGAGCCGCTCTCGGCCGCTGCCCTGATCGTCCGTCCAGCGCACACGCCACCGCTTGCCACGCCCGTGCTTCTTGGACGGCAGGCGTGAGCCATCCGGGCCGCGTTCCTTCAGGTACCAAAGGTCATCAACGGGCATCAGGCACACTCCCGGAACCACGCACGCACGTCCGCCGGGTCGTAGCGCAGGTATCGCCCGACCTTGCGTGCGCGTGGTCCGGTCTGGCGGTGCCGCCACTGGTAGAGGGTGCCGACCGGCACGCCGAGGTACTGCGATGTGCGTTCGATCGACCACAGGTCCTCGGTCGTAGTCTCAAGTGTCATCGCGGCAGCACCTCCCTGCGGCTGACCGTCAAGTACACGCGGATCTCATCGACTTGGCGGGCCGGGTGGGTGCTGACGCGACAGATGGCCTGGTCGCCGAAGACGGCGGCGAGGTGGCCGGCTAGGTAAATCTTCTGTTCGGTGACGATCTCGGCGGGGCCGATGAGCCGCACCGAGAGCAACGGCCGGGGCCGGGGCATGGCAGGCGGTTCCTTTCTTCGGAGGGTCAAGGCGGCCTTGACGCTGAAAACCACGTCAGGCGGCGACGGTGCTCAGGTACTCCCGAGCCGCCTGCTGGTGCTCACGGGCCAGTGCGGCGGACGTGTTCGCGAGCATCGCGTCCGCTGAGGTGCGCCATCCCGTACCGACGAACTGGAGGAAGTTGACGACCAGGGTCGTCGGCTGCTCACGGGGTTCGGTCTGCTCCGGTCCGGTGGTCTGTGCCCGGCGGAAGGCGATCCGCTGGTTGCGTTTCATGGCGAAGGTGATCCCGAAGCGGCGGGATTTGGTGAGGAAGTGGCCGCCGAAGCCGAGCATGTGTGCCCACCGGCGTAGCCGCCGCCAGTCCGCGTACCGGCCGAGGACCCAGGCCGAGGACACCAGCCGCTCCACGTGGCTGCCGTCCGCTTTGGCGTACAGGCTCACGGTGTCGCGGTCGGCGTAGTCGAGCCGGGGCGAGGTGTGGCCGGTGATCTCGGTGGACTTGGTGGCGTACTTCGCCAGGTAGGCGGCGACCAGGCCGTCGGTAACCTCGCCCGCGCCCGCAACGGTGATTACCTTGGTGAACACCTGGTCGCCCCACCCGATCGGCCAGCCCGCAGGCTGGGCAGGGTGCGGCTCGGTAGTGAACGCGACCGTGGCGGCGGCGTGGTCGATCGCCGCCTTCAGGTCCTCAGCGTCGATGCCGGGCGGTGGCGGCACGATCGCGTCCGGGTCGGCCGGGTCGACGCCGTCGAGGCGGATGATGGCGTGGAAGTGGATGACGCCGCGCCGCTGCATCTCGGCGGCCTTGCCGAAGGAGAGCCGGACCGGCGGCACCAGCCGGACCTTGCCGGAGGTAGCCGAGTGGACCGGCACGAACGCGAGACCGCGCGTGCGGCAGAGCCTCCGCATGTAGCGGTTGATCGCGATGGTGGTGCGGCGCCACAGCTCACCGGCCGCGAGGTTCCACACGGTCTGCGCGTCGTGGTCGTAGCAGTCCAGACAGAGCGGCGTTCCCAGCCGGGCATCGTCAGCCTCATGGCGGGCGAAGCAGATCGGCCGCATCCCGTGCGGGCAATCGGCGGCCTCACGGCGGGCGTGGCAGGGCTCTGGGCGGCAGTCGCATGCCGTCCGCTTCTGGCAGGTGTGCCGTTTGATGTTGCGGCCGTGGACCTCGCCGAAGCTGGGCGCGGTGAAGGTCGGGAACACCGCCGGGTGCTCAGCGACCTTCTCGGTTACGCCGTTGCCGCCGACCAGTCCGGTACGGATGATCTGGTAGGCGTCACGGCGGTACACCTCGGAACAGGCCGGGCACACGGCTTCGCGGCGGTTGCCGCAGGGCTTGTAGATGACGCCGTCGGGCATGTCCGCGGTGGCACGTTCCGCCAGCAAGCGGCCGGTGGCGGCCTCGACGGTGGCGATGGTCCCGGCGAGCCGGATCGGGCGGGTGCACGCCGACGCTGACTTTACGTGCGAGAGCCAGGCTTCGTAGTCGTGGCGGGCGGCGCGGGCGATGGCTTGCAGGCGCAGGTCCGCCGACCGGGCGTACCAGGGCGGGGCATGGTGCAGCTCGGCGGTCGGGGCCGCGCCCGCAGCGGGTGCTGCGGGCGCGACGCTGATCGTCGAGACGGTCATCGGGTCGCCGTGTTCGGGCGGTGGCCGTTGACGGCGGGTTCCGGGCGGTCCGGGCCGTGCTGCGCGTGGAGCACTGCGAGCAGGTCGGCGGCGTCGTTCGAGTTCACCTTGAGCCGGGCGGCCAGCTGTCCGACCGTGATCCGGGTTCCGTTCTCGGCCTGGTACTGCCGGGCGGTCTGCTCGGCCTTGCGCAGCACGTCTTCGGGCACGAGCGGCAGGCTCAGCTGTGCACGGTCCGGCTCGCTGACAGGGATGTCGTCGGCGGGACGGGCACGCTTGCTCGCCTTCGTGTCGGTGGTGTGCGCGGGCCGGTCAGGCGCGTCGGCAGTCGGGCGAGTCTTCGCCGGGCGGGTCGGGCGCGGACGGGCTGCGGTGATTCGTTCGGCCACGACATCCGGGGTAGGGATGTCGACCGGGCGTGCGGGATCCGCCGTCGCCGGGGCTGCCGGGGCAGGGCTGGCCGGTGACGGTGCGGCGGCCGGCGCATGCTCGTCGAGGGTGACGGGCGTGGCAGGCTGGTCGAGGGCGTGACCACCAGTGGTGGTGCCGGCCCGGGTGGGCAGGGGCTGCTGAGGGTGTGTCTGGGTGAACCAGAGCGCACGGTCGCCGCGTCGCCGGACTTCGGCGATGATGGCGTCATCAGCGGTGAGGCTGAGCCGGGCCAGACGCGCGCTACGGCGCGAGCGGAGCCGGTTCGAGCCGTGGTTGATGCGGTGATACAGCGTGGTCATCTGCTGGGTCAGCCGCTCGCGGTGCACGGTGTGCACGTCGCGTTCGCCGGGTTCGATCGCCCCGAGGGCGAGCAAAGCGCGGCGGGGAGTCCACCGCCAGGTGGAGGCGTCAGCGGGCTTCTTGAGTGCGCCGCCGACCAGGCCGTCCCACCACTGTTTGACCACGAGCAGGGGGATGACCATGCGGAGAACTGCTTCCGCGATCGAGTGTGAGGCGACCATCGCCACCAGCGCCATGCAGGCGGCGATCGTCCATGCGGTGTTGCCGAACCGGCCAGGCCAGCCGAACTCACGCATGTGACGCTTGGCGCGAATCATTGCCAGCGTCAGCAGTGACTCGAAGATGAAGAACAGCAGCAGGGTCAGGCCGAGCGGGAACCCGAGCCGGTGGCGGGCGATCTCCCAGACCGCTTCCGACGACCAGCCCAGGCCGATCAGCATGACCAGATTGGACAGGGATTCGTCCGGACGCTCGCTACGCGCGATCTTCCGGGCGCGGTGGCCCAGCCACAGCAGCACGAGCACTGCCAGCAGCAGACCGATGATGAGCACCTCACGGCGCGCGATCAGGTCGTTCAGAGCAGTCGACAGGTTCATGACTGCCCCCGGGCGGGTGCGGGCACCGTGCGCATGAGCGTGTAGCTCAGGATCAGCGCGTTGGCGTAGCCCTGCTTGCGGTAGTAGTCCTGAAGGAGGTTGATCTCCTCGAACAGGCGGATCTGCACCGGCAAGGTCACTTCAGCGTTGACGAAGTTGATCCCGCCGCCCGCGTTGTGGGTGTACGAGATGAAGTAGACGTAGTCGTACGACACGGCGTCGCTGCCGGTCGCCGTCGTGGTGGGGTTGAGGTTGGTCGTCATAGCGCCGTCTCCGTTCCGTAGGGACCGAACAGGGGTAGTGCTGGACGGTTCGGGTCCGGCGCGTGTGAGGCCGCCTGCCGAACCGCAGCCCGCGAGAAGCGGGAGCTGGTGGTTGCGATCAGGTCGGCGAACTGGTCAGGGGCGAGTCGGGCGACCGCGTCCCGGTCCTCTCCACGCCGCTATTTGAGCAGCGGACGCACGGTGGCGTTCGTGGGGCAGTCGGACGTGTTGTCGGGGTAGCGGAAGCCGCAGCCGGGGCAGCGCGAAGCCGCCGGGCTACCGGGATAGTGATCGGCGAACACCTGCACGAGGGTCGCCACGGTCACGCCGAGCCCGGCCTCAAGAAGCCGGGAGTCGAGGGCGTGCCGGGAGGACTTGTCGCCGTAGCGCTGTTGCGCTGCCTGCTTGGTCGTGCCAAGCCTGCGGGCGATCTCATCCCAGGAGTAGGAATACGGGGCGGCACGAAGACCGGCCACGGCCAGACGCAGCATCGCGTCCACCTCGGCCGACAACGTGACCATCGCGGCCAGCGCCTCCACATCGCCAGCGGCGACGCGACGGGCGTAGGCCTTCAGGATCCGGCGCACGAAGGCGTCGAACTGGTTCGTTTCGACGTGCCGTTTGGCACGCTTGCGAGGCTTACGGACGGCGGTCATAGTGCGACCACCCCCGCCACCGCGAGCACCGTGACCGTGACAGCGGTCAGCCGCAATCCGAGGCGTTGCCATCCGGCAGCCAGTGCCCACCACCGCCAGGCGACGAGGTAGACCGGGTAGCCGATCCGGCGGGTGCCCGCGGACCAGAACGTGCAGTTCGAGTGCGTCTTGCCGTCCAGCGGACGACCCGACACGAACCGCACCAGCAACCAGGCCAGAGCCAGCAGCCAGCCACGGTGACGCCGTGACCGTGCCCGACGCTTACGCGTCAAGGCAGCCTTGACGGTGTTCTTACTCATCAGGCATCACCGTGGCGGTCCACATCGGTGCCCGTGGTGGCGCACCAGAGGCGTCCGTCGGTGAGCTTGGATGCCACACCGTCGCAGACCGGGCAGCCGTCGATGACGCCCTCGCTCTTGAGCAGCGCGATGACCTGTTCGGTCGTGATACCCGACTCGGCCAGCCGCTCGTTCTTTGCTTCGATTGCCTTGAGGGCGTCGATCAGCTCGTGCACCGGCCGGGTAGCAGCGTCACGCAGCACCCGGATCACGTCGTCGGCCGTGCGGCCTTTGGCGTCGTTGAATTCGTACGACTCGGAGCCGTTCTCGACCAGCAGGTACCGGTCCAGGTGCAACACGGCCTGCTCGAAGGCGAAGAATCCGGGGTCGTCGAAGTGCTGTGCCGGCGCATCGACCGGACCGCCGTAGCAGACCATCGCGATAGCGCCGACGATGCAGGCCGGAGGCGTGAAGACCCCGGTCGTGGCGTCGTAGTAACCGCCCTGAATCCAGCCGTGCCGCTCCAGGTACAGCGCCGCATTGCACAGCACCTCGGCGAGCATCGCGCAGGTAGCGCAGGTCGACTCAGCCGACGGGAACCCGTCCTCGGTGAGGCAGGATTCGCAGGCCGTGAACGTCGGCTGTTCGCCGTCGCTCTGCGGGACCGATGCCGTCGGCACGCAGCCGGGGCACAGCAGCTCGTCCCACGAGTAGACGCCGAGCATCGGCGCACCACAGTTGGTGCAGCACGGTGCGTCGCAGTTGCCGCAGCAGCAGTCCGGGTGGTGCCGTCCGGCGAGCGGTTCCGGCAGCAGCCGGGCCGTCTCTATCGGGTCCTCGATCACCCGGTAACCCGCAGCGGTCAGCGAGTAGTCAACCGGCCTGTCGGCGCACCGTTCGGTGGTCTCAGGCGCGGTGTGGTCCTGTTTCTGGGTGGGTTCATCGTGCCGACTCCTTCCATCGGAGGTGGGTTGGTGTTCAGGGCGGCGGCATCAGGAATCGCTTTGGTCGGTGGACCTGATGTCGACCGCTTTGCGGTTGTTGTGTTGGCTCTGGTCAGTGCCGGTGTTCGACGATGGTCACGCACTGGTGACCGCCAACCGCGAGCCCGCCGGAGAGCAGCAGGATCACGAATCCGATCGCGACGGCGCTGAAGCCGAGTGCGGCGAGGTACTGCCAGAGCAGCCAGCAGCCGACGACCACAGCGGTCAGGAAAGCCAGGGCGATGACTGCGCCGAAGCCACCCCAGAAGCGCCGATACGTGCGATCACGCCGAGCGATCTCGGCCTGACGACGCCGCCATTCCTGGTACAGCTCGCTGTCCCGCTGCTGCTTCTTGAGCAGCTCGGCGTGGCTCAGTGCGTAGTGGGTCAGGTCGGCTTGCAGAGCCGGGTCCACGTAGTGGATGACCCTCGTTTCGGGCTGTTGCACGGGTAGGTGTCGGGCCATCAGAGCTGCCCTCCTTTGCTGTCGGTGTCCTCGGTGATCTGATTGACCATGCGCGCGAGATGCAGCAGCTCGTTGAGCTGCTGGCGCGGCGGGTCGTAGTCGCTGCTATGGCAGTGAGCACAGAAGCGGGTGCGATACGTGACACCGTTGAGGGTGTTCGGCTCGCTCCAGGGACCGTGCTGGTGACCGGTCCTTTCGCAGTCGGCTCGCTTCGCGCAGTCCGGACATACGACCTGTTCGTCGGTGACGGTCCATTCCTGGCCGCGCAGATACGTCTCGGCCTCTTCGGCGGTGTCGAAGTGCCAGGCACTGTCGTCATCCCAGCCGTTGCCGCACGTGTCACACACCACGATCACGCAGGTCTGTTCGGTCATGGGCATGCTGTTTCTCCTTCCGCTTTTCGTGAGTTCCGTCCGCCCGGGAATTCGGGTGGTCTGGGGTGTCCGTGTCAGGCGACGGCCGCCAGCGGGCGTACCGGCTCGTCACGGACGATCTGGCGCAGCGTGGCCGCGTACTTCGCGATCGCTGCGCAGGTGGCGTCGTCGAGGTAGGCGACCTTCACCAGTTCGGGGCTGCCGCTCTCGGAGATCAGCAGTCCGGCGCCGGGGTTGTTCGGGCTAATCGTGTTCGCTGACCAGCCTCTGTCTTTCCAGCCGTGGCCGAGCACGATGTCCGACGAGCTGTCGTTGGTGCATCGGCCGGCCCACCGCCAGGCGAACAGGTCCCGCAGGTCCGTCGGGATGATCGTCGAGCTGGGACGCTGTGTCGCGGCGACCCCGATGATGCCGACGGCCCGGCCTCGCGCGACCAGGTCACGCATCCGCATCGAGAACTCCTCGCGCTGCGGCTTCGTCCCGGTCGTGGCCGAGTAGAACGCGATCTCGTCGATCGCGACCACGTACGGCACGAACGCGTCGTCTGTCTTGACCTTGCGGCGTTCGCAGGCCTCCAGGTAGATCAGCCGGTTGTCCAGCATGATCTGCAGCCGGTGCAGGGTCTTGTTCGCCAGCACGATGTCCGGGCCGACAAAAATATCTGCGCACTTGCGCCACTGGCCCAGCTCGACGCGCTTGCCGTCCAGCAGCACCAGCTTGCAGTCCAGCGACAGCGCCGCGTGCCCGACCACCGCGTTGAGCAGACCTGACTTACCCGAGCCCGGCTCACCGCCGATCAACATGTTGCGTTCGATCAGCGACACCCGCTTCGGGTGGCCGAACTCATCGATCCCGATATGCACCGGGTCGAAAATCGACAGCGCCGGACCGAGATCCACCGGACCGTTACCAGCGTCGGCGGTCAGGACAGGTGCCATCAGAACGGCACCTCTTCCTTAGCCTGCTGAGGCGGGGTGCTCCAGGCGTCGTTCGGCGGCTCGGGCGGGTTGAACCCCTCACCCTTGTTCCGGCTGGTCTTGACGACCTTCGCTGTGGTGAACTTCAGCGACGGGCCGATTTCGTCGACCTCCAGGCCGTACGCCGAGCGCTTCTCACCCTCCGGGGTCTCCCACCGCGACAGCCGCAGCCGCCCGGACACGATCACCCGAGCGCCTTTGGTCAGCGACTCGCCGATGTGCTCGGCCAGGTCCCGCCAGGCCGTGCAGGTCAGGAACAGCGGGTCGCCGTCCTTCCACTGCCCGGACTGCCGGTCCAGGCCCGAGGGGTCGATGCGACGGTGAACTTCACCAGCGCGTCGCCTTTGGGCGTGTAGCGCAGCTCCGGGTCATCGGTCAGGTTCCCGATCACCGTCAAGCTTGTTTCTCCTGCCATTACCGATCACTCCTTCTGAGCGACATGAGGGGACACAACACCCGCGTCCGAGATGACGGCGGTCATCGACGACCACCGGCACGCGGTTCCGGAGCGGGAGGTTCGGGAACGTCGGCCAGGTCCAGGCCGACCAGCGACACGGCCGGAGACACCGGCACAGCCGCATCCCAATCCGGGTCAGCACTCCGGGCGGGCAGCAGCAGCGACAACGGCGACGGCACCAGACCGGTCAGCGGATCACGACGGGTCACATCCACCCGCACCAGCGCAGACAGGTTCGGCCGGGCACGCGACACCCGCACCTCGGACGCCGCACAACCCACCGCGATCCGGCCGGTCTTACCGTCCAGGTCCTCCAACGACAAGCCGGGACGCAGCCACAGCCACACCCGCTCACCGGCAGGCGTCGGACGCGCCCACAACATCAGCGGCAACGACAACGGGCGAGACGGACCGCCATGGGAAGCCCGGACGATCTGCGTGAAACACAGCCGCAGCCGGTGACGATCCACCACACACCACGACCACGCGAACACGAACCGGCGAACCGGGCCGACCAGCAGAACGCCGGCCACCGGCAGCAACGCCACGATCAGCGCCAGCCACCACGGCAGCACCCGCACCAGCCGGGCCACAGCAGCCACCACAACCGCCGCGATCGTGATCTCCAACGACCACCACCACAACGCCCGCAGCACCGGCCACACCCGGACCACCAACGCCGTCACCAAGCCCAGCAGCACGCCAGCCGCCAGACCTAGCCCGACCGCGTACAGCGGCAGCATGAACGCCGACAGCACCGCCCCAGCCGCAATCCAGCAGCCCAGACTCGCGCAGATGAACGCGATCCGAGCGCGACGCGCGTACCACTGCGACACCGGTGCTTCGACTACCGCGACAGCACCAACAGGTGCGCTTCCGAGAGCTTCTGACCTGCCACAACGATGGTTCCTCTCCATAGAGGCGAATAGGACTGGCGGGATCCGAGATCGCTAGAAGTCGGGCCTGCCGCACCGGCTTTTACAGCACCGGTGCTGTATTTGAGGCCGACGTTACAACGCCAGTGCTGTATTCAGCAGGCCTCTTACAGGTAGTGAAAAATTACGAACGTCGACGTGGGCGGCTAGCCGCCCACGTCTTCACCGTCGCCGGTCGCCATACGGGCGAGCGGCCGAACATTCGTTCGTGCTCCGGTGCCTGGTCACGGGACACGTACGCCGCCCATGTGCTTCGCGTGATCCCGAGGAACGCCGCGCAGTCAGCAGCTGTCCACCAGTCGGTCGGAAGCTGGGCGGGATCCATAGGCGTAGGCATCGTCCACAAGCTTACGGGGTTCCACAGCAACAGAGTTGTAGCGACCGCCGCCCCGACGATTGCGCCGACGCCGGTCTCGGCGGGGCTGCCGTCCGTGGTGAATGGCCCGGATCACCAGACACTCGACGAGCAGCAGAACACCGCCGAGCACCAGCACGACGACCGGAATGAGGCCGGGCATTTGAGCCATCAGCTTCCCCTTCCACTGGCTCTCAGGCCGCTACCGTGGGTGGTAACGATGACACTCGAAAGCATGTTCTGATCGACATGGACCTATCGAGGGCCTGATCCGGACCTCTTGCGGACCAGTGGCGGACCTCTGACGGACATCCGTTGAAGCCCGACCGTCACGCGCGCGACGCTCAGACATAACGGAGTCCAAGAGAAGGGGAACAGACGGTGCCCAGACCGCACCAGGAACCCCGAACGCTGCTGGAGTACCTCATTCGCCAGCGGAATCGGACCTATGAGGAGCTGGCGGCCGAGTTCTCACGGCACGACGGGCACGCTGCAATCAGCGCCCGCCACCTCGGCCGACTCGCACGAGGGGAACGAGAAGCGGCCGGAGCAACACCGGCCACCCGACGCGCCTTCCAGGCCATGTTCGGTCGCCCCCTCGACGATCTGCTCCAGCCATGGACTCCCGCGTCTGAACCAATTGCGCCGGCGACCAACAGCTCACTGATGCTGCCGTCCGGCAATGAGAGGAGCCTTCTCGCCATGGCCGCCGAACGCGCCCGTCGCTTTGCGATGCTCACCTCCGAGGCAACCAGCCCGGAAGCCCTCGACCAACTCAGGGAAGATGTCCAGCGCCTCGCGCTCGCCTACCCGCAGCGTCCGCTGGCGGAACTACTCGGCGATCTGGTCGAAACCCAGGACACCCTGTTCGTGCTCCTCGAACGACGCCAGGATCCGCAGCAGTCACGCCAACTCCACTTCCTTGCCAGCGTCACCTCCGGCCTGCTGGCGAAGGCCTCCCACGACCTAGCCGATCCCCACGCCGCGATGCTCCAGGCGCGTACAGCCGTGCTGTGTGCCGACCGAGCGGATCACAACGGTCTGCGAGCCTGGCTCCGCGGCCTGCAGTCGATGGTGGCCTACTGGGCCGGGCGCCATGCCGAAGCAGTCCGGTACGCCGAAATGGGCATGCAGTTCGCCGAGAGGACAACTGGTACCACCTCGGTGTGGTTGCCCGTCAGCGCAGCTCGCGCGTACGCGGCGCTCGGTAACGCCGACCGCGCACTCACATCGGTTCGAGCAGCCGAGGAGGCCTGGAACCAGGTCGAGCCCGACGAGATGGACGAGTTGGGCGGGATCTGCACCTTCAACCAGCCTCGGACGCTGTACTACGCGGCAGATGCTCTGGCGTGGCTGCCGGAAGAAGCGAGCGAGGCGCAAGCCTTGGCAGCACGGGCCGTCGAGGCGTACTCAGATCGCAACGACCCGGCTTGGGCCTTCGGTGACCAGGCGGGCGCCCACACAGACCTTGCGATCGCCCGTATCGCTGGCCGAGATCTCGAAGGAGCAGCCGCAGCGCTCGCGCCGGTGCTGGACCTGGTGACGGAGCAGCGCATCAACGGCATCATCCACTCGGTCCAACGCGTCCACCAGGTGATCACACGCTCGGGTCTCGGGGAGGACGCCCACGACATGATCGAGCAGATCGAGGACTTCACCAGCACGCCGATGCGTTCGCTGCCTCGGTAGGGCAGGATCGAGGTCATGTACCCCGTGACCCTCACCGGCCGCGTTGTCACTCTCCGGGAGTTTCGGGAGGACGACGCGGCCGCTTCGTTATCCGTCGTGGGCGACGACCGCGTGACCCAGTGGCTGTCGTTCAACAGCCGAGGTCCCGCCGAGGCCGCCGAGATGGTCCGGGGTGCGATGGCACGCGCCCAGCTCGAACCACGCTCCGAGTACTACCTAGCCGTTGAGCACGAGACAGAGTTCGCTGGCTTCGTCCGCCTTGGCTTCGATGGAGTGAAGGCAGCCAAGCTCGGCTACGCCATTCACGCCGACAGATGGGGCAAGGGCCTAGCCACAGATGCGGCTCGCACTCTCATCGGGTTCGGGTTCACCAAGCTAGGTCTGCACCGCATCTCGGCCGCAATCGGCCCCGAGAACCTGGCGTCAGTCGCAGTTGTGGAACGCCTTGGCATGACCTATGAGGGCCGCATTCGTGATCACGTCTTCACCAATGGTGCATGGCGCGACTCATTGCTTTACTCGATCCTGGAGGCCGAGTGGGCCGGAATCGAGTCAGCTTCAGCAGCGGTGACTCCGTGAATTCCGAGGTCGATCTCGAATAGCGGCGGAGCAGCCCGGTCCGACCCCCACACTGCCAGGACGGTGCTCCCGCAAGATCGCTGACTTGCAACGCGCCGAACTACACAGTCGTAGATCGACTTACCGCAGTTCCCCGCTAAACACCGTCCACGACCAGCCCATCTGGCACGGATCTGGCACGAACACGACCCGTCTCTGGGCTTCGACCTTTATGCTTCCGCACCAGCATGACCGGCGGGACCAGGCCGACCATGTCAGGGCCTGTGGATGATGCAGTCCTTGTGAGCTTTCCCGTCGGGTACGTTCTCAGGATCCGCAACCAAGCTTACGCATCTCCTCGGCACGGATCACCCAATCGCCATGACGCAACTCTTCGCCGCAAATCACGCAGTTGCCGTAAGTCACGCTCTCAGACACTCGATCTCCCTCGTCAGCAGTCGAGGCAATGGTCGCATGTCCGAGCGCCTTACCCCTTGAGCCCGGCGCTCGCACGGGATCCTGTGAGCCACAGGCGACGAGCATCAGCAGATTGTCCGATCAGGTATGGGCAAGCGCAGTAATCCCTGATCTACTCAGGACATCAGAAGCTGCTGGCGAACGGAGCGGGGATGCGGGTATCCAAGATCTATGGAATCAAACGTTCACAGGGTGAACTCGACTTCGTAGACGTCGATATTGACAAGGACATCCCCCTCTTTTTAGACCCTAGGGCTATAGCGCAAATCAATAATTCGTGGGCGCGGAGTTGCGTATCGAGCTTGCAATCCTTTTTCCAGCGGGTAATCGAGGCGATTCATTCAGGCGATGACTCGGTTGCGATTTCACTCTTGACCGGCCTCGGAGAGCCTAATGAGACACATCTCGGACTCTCGAAGGGAAAATCGCGAGGAAGCGCAGTGGGAGAGAAGTTGGCGGTGGAGTTTTGGCAAGCTCTCTCCAAGAGCAGGGCCGTCCAGTCAGGACTTATACAAGATCTCGAAGACACCGCGCTCCTTATCGAAAATGTCGATAAGGACCGGATATCCGACATCACTACGAATATCATCCGTCGGCAACTTGTGGAGTTCACATATGACACTTGCAAATTTTGGAACATTCCCCTGACGGAAAACGTAGCGTACGGCAACTTTTGGAACTCTCGACAGGGCGTCTGGTACCAGGATCATGTCGATATACCCACCCCCAAAGGGGAGCCGTTACTCCTAGTCCCCAAATCTATCGTACGCCGTAAGCTACATATGAATGCGAACAATTACTATCGACACAGTATTCTGAACTTCCTGGTCAGCCAAGAATCCGCCGCAAATGCGCTCACTTCTGTCGTGCGAGGCCAACACCAGCGGGTCACCAAAAAGGACGTGGACGCGCGATGGAAGGGGGAGTTCGATGCTGGACGTCACAATCCTGGGGTCGAGAAGAGGATCAATGCCCACGTCAGTGCCGAGAACCCGGACATTCTCGATTCATACCGAGAAGAGAGGCATAGGACGCGGACCGCTCCTCTCGACAACGCCGACCTGTCTGACGTCGTAGGAAGTCGGCGACCAAACGTTCGAAGGTTGTTGCAAGAAGTTACTGCAACTCCAAAAGGAAGAAGCGATGCGCATTCTTACGAAGAGAATGTTTTCGCTTTATTCGAGGCGCTTTTTTATCCGCACCTCATCTATCCGAACAAGCAAACCCGGATGCACGAAGGCCGCAAACGTGTAGACCTTTCCTTCACGAATGACGGCAGCAGCGGATTCTTTCGCTGGGTAGCAAGAAACTACCCGGCGGGTCAGATATTTGTAGAATGCAAGAATTATGATACTCCACTTGGCAACCCAGAAGTTGACCAACTATTGGGACGCTTTTCACCGTCGCG
This sequence comes from Actinoplanes sp. OR16, assembly GCF_004001265.1. GTDB lineage: Bacteria > Actinomycetota > Actinomycetes > Mycobacteriales > Micromonosporaceae > Actinoplanes. Next base: position 8,477,481 of record NZ_AP019371.1, read on the forward strand.
GGGGCAAGTAGGAATCCTCGTTTATCGCGGCGCAGGAGATAAGCAGAAGGTTGACAAGTTGTGCGTTGATGCGGCTCGCCAAAAGAACGAATTTGTCCTTGCCATTGATGATGACGATCTGCGGGCAATTGTTGACGAACACCTAGACCTAGAGGTGGACTACCCCTTCAAGTTCTTACAGCAACGGTTTCAACACCTCGCGAATAATTGATTCAGGTGTCAACGCTATGTTGACGCTAAACGGCACCAACTGCACGTCGGAGCCCAGGTGCGGCGGCGTGCGCATCGAGGCGGGCAGGCCACCGGCCTGCCGCTTGACCACCTGACCGCCAGGGTCGCAGAGGCTCTGAGGTCAAGGGCGGCCGCTCGCGGCCGTCGCTTGCGACGCGAAGCGCCCTTGACCTCAGAGGGGCGGCCCGGACACTGCGCGCCGCCGCGCCCGGCATCCGACGGCCGCGACTTGCGCTCCGGCCTGGCGCAGCAGCTCGGCCGCGTCGTCCAGGCCGCACCGGTCGGCTGCCGGCCAACTCCCCCCACCTACACAAACACCGCTCGTACTGTCGTCGCTGCGGCCCGACCCCGCACTGCACGCCAGCCGACGGGCTGCCTGCGTGGCCGTCGTGTGCGCCAGCTAAGCGACGGACGCGCGCCCAGGCGGCGGCGTGAGCGGCCCGTTTCGGGCCGCCTTGATCCCGTACAGAAGCTTTGATCCGCACATACAGGAGGGGTCTTCCCTGGTGAGAACTTTCTATACGTCTTCAAGGCGGCCCTCCGGGCCGCACGTCGTTGCCCGGCCGGCCGCTCGCGCCTTGCCGCTTCGCTCACGGCGCGAGCCGGCAGCGTACGCGGCGGTTCTGCGGACACGGCGAAGCCCCGAACACTTCCGGTGCGGAGGAAGGCTGGGGCTTCGCCGTACTCGACGGACGCTAGATGCGGCCGATCAGTGAGTGGCCGTGCTGCCCACCGAGCAGCTCGATCACGGTCTGCATGCCGAAACGAGCGTCTTCGCGCATTACGTCTGCGATCCGCTTGACTTGCGCTCGCACCGCATGATCAAAGTTCCGCATCGCCTCTTCGCGGTAAGCCTGATCGATGTCCTTATGTTCAAGCGGTCGACCTTCTGCTTTCGGCATCAGGACTTCCGGAGGCTGCGGCGGAGGGAGAGCCCGGCTGAGCACCGAGTTCGGATGTAGTGGCGGCTTGTAATGAGCTGTCACTTTCCGTCTCTCCGCAAGATCCTTGAGCTTCGCTTCGAGGTCAGGCGCGATGATCTGAAAACGTGCCGCAGCCTCAGCTAGGGGCGTCAGACCCCAGCGCTGCCACCTGGGGTCCAGCTGGCTCGCGAAGTCGAGGAGAGAACCGGCCAGGGCACGTTCACACGCTGCATGCGCGCATAACAGGGATGCCACGAAAAGGCCGTGGAGGTAGGTACGTTCGGCCTCCTCGTAGAGCCACCACGCCTCGTCTCCACCCGGGATTAGCCACCCGTCCTCGCTCTCGAACGGCCTCCGTGCAGCCTCGACGTCGAAGTACAGCTGAACTCGCCACTCTCGCGAGCTGTCGTCTTCGAGAATCATCAAGGCCGCGATCACTTCCGGCGTGTCCTCTTCTTGATCACCAAGCCACAGCTGCAGCCGCTCCCTAGTGGACAGGGGTTGCACTCCGGGCATGTCAAGTTCGATCTGGTCAAGGACCAGAGCAAGGTTGGGAGAACGATTCACGCATGCGAGCGTAAGTCGGCTTCTCCGCACCCCGCTAGCCGTTAACTTCATGCCCCCTCACTCAAAGAGCTTCGGCTGGGATGAATTGACCGCGTGCGTTCTACCAGAGCTTCTTTTGGAGCTGCGGGGCACGTAGAGATGCAGCTGTGTCTGTGCCTGCCAGCGTCGCCAGGCCTGCTGTACGGCACCCGAGCCCGGGAACAGATCGACCAAATCGTCCCCCGGCTCGGCCCCGAGAACCTCGAATAGCCAGACACAGAACAGCTCGGGCTTCGCGCCACTGACCCCTCTGCCGGTGGTCATAGGCGCGGACACCCAATCTCGGACATACATCGACTCAGCCGACCTTCGGCGTCCGCCACACAGAATAATCGGTTCCCACGCGTACGCCGGATTGACACCTTTTTTGAAGGAACAGAACGGTTTCACCCAAGCCATGACCCTTACCCGCTCGGGACAGAGAGGGAGGATCGTTCGGAGCGACGGCGAAGAGGCAGACAGAGCCCATCCGTCGCGAAACTCGTCAACCAAACGTGCAATCAGCTCTCGGTGATCCACCTCCCCGGCATATGACGCGTGGCGCCGGTAATGCTTCGACGCCTGCCCGATGTACGGCGGATCGGCGTACGCGAACCTCATGACACCACCCAGCCAACACCCTTGCCTCCGGCGGGCAGGGCCTCCGGCCCTACGACCCGGAGGTGGCCTCCGGCGGCCAGGGCTACCCGCCCTGGACCCGGCGGCTCTGGGATGCCGAACCCCGAGCAGCCACCCACCGCGCACCGGAGGCGACCAGCCCGCGTCTGCCTGGTCCAGGTCGTTCGTCCAGTGGGGCGCTCCACCTGGACCAGGCAGACGCGGCCCGGCTGAGCGAAGCTTGCGCGACGGGATGCCACCCAGGGAGTCGGGACCCCCTCGCGTTCAAGAAAGATCAAAACCGACCATGCCGAATACGTGCCGAGAAACCCCCGCCACAGGCAGATCAACGCCGTTCCGAACCAAGTCAACGGCATGATTTCACACCCAATCCGTGTCGCCCTCCGGAGGCGACATGCTTATGCTCGACGAAGATCACTAGGCACAGCGCGGGCACAAAACAGCCCTGAAAACGCCGTAAAACGATGTCAATCAATGAAGGCATCCGGGGCAGGTCAGAGCACGCTTCGACCCCCTTCTCGCAGGTCGGTGACACCCCCCGATTGGTATATCCAGCACTACCGACAAAGCCCGAGGCGGTGGGTAGCGTGCCGGGCATGCCGATCCGCACCGCGCTCGAGGCGTTGTCGCTGCGGCCGACCGTGTTCCTGCGGTCGGCCTGGCCGTGGCTGTCCCTCGCCTATCTCTCCGTGGGCGCCCTGGTCGGCTGGGTCACCATCCTGGCGGTCACTTCCCTGGTGATCGCCGGCACCCTCCTCTCCGTGCTGGTGGTGGGCTTCGCCGGGTTCGTCGCACTACTTCTCTCCGGCATCGTGGTGGCTCAGGTGGAGCGGCGGCGCCTCCGGCTGGTGGACAGATCGGAGATTCCCGATCCGCACCAGCCGGTCCCCGAGCCCGGTCTGCGGGCGTGGGTCAGATTCCGCCTGCGTGAGGAGGTGACGTGGCGCGAGCTGGGCTATGCCGCCCTCTCGGCGGGCCTGCTGTGCTGGATGGATGCGCTGGTCGTCGGCGGCGTCGGCTATACCGTCGTCGCCACACTGGGCGCGCCGTGGTTCATCGACGACGAGCCGCTCCACAACACCTTTCTCATTGCGCTGGCCGGGATCCCGCTCACCATCGTCCTGGCCTACCCGATCACCGCCTGGGCCGGCGCGCGGGCGGCGATGGCCCGGGCCATGCTCGCGCCCCGCACCGACGAGAAGCTCGTGGAGGTCACCCGGTCCCGGGCACGGCTGGTGGACGCGTTCGAGGTGGAACGCCGCCGCATCGAGCGGGACCTGCACGACGGCGCCCAGCAGCGTCTAGTGGCGCTGAGCATGCAGCTCGGCCTGGCCCGCCTGGAGCTGCCGCCCGAGTCTCCGGCGGCGGAGCCGATCGCCGCGGCCCACGAGCTCGCCAAACAGGCCCTGACCGAGTTGCGTGAGCTGATCCGTGGCGTGCATCCCCAGGTCCTCACCGGCCGCGGGCTGGCGGCGGCGGTCGGTGAGGTGGCGTCGACCGCGCCGATCCCGGTCGACCTCGACTTCGACCTGCCCAGCCGGCTGCCACAGACCGTCGAGGTCACGGCGTACTTCGTCACGGTGGAGGCTTTGACGAACGTGGCGAAGCACAGCGGCGCTTCGCGGGCCACGGTCTCGGCGCGGATTCTGCAGGACAAGCTTCTTCTGGAGGTACGGGACGACGGCCGTGGCGGCGCCGATCCGTCAGCAGGCACGGGGCTGGTCGGGTTGGCGGACCGGCTGGCGGTGCTGGACGGTGCTGTGACGGTGTCCAGTCCGAGGGGCGGTCCGACTGTGCTGCGGGCGGAGGTGCCGCTGCCGGTCGGCGAGGAGCAGCTGCCACCCGTACAAGAAAAGCCTGCGCCTCGGCCCACCAAGCCGCAGCCGGACCGCGGGTTTGCGTCTGCTGATCAGGAGCGGTCATGAGTGGATTGCGGGTCGTCATCGCCGAGGACGGGTTGATCGTGCGGGAAGGCGTGGCGGGGATGCTGCGGCGCTTCGGGCACGAGGTCGTCGCGGCGGTGGGCGACGCAGATGAGTTGATCAAGGTGGTTCCCGAGCACAAGCCGGACATCGTCGTGACCGACGTCCGGATGCCGCCGAGCTTCAGCGATGAGGGGCTGCAGGCCGCGATCACCCTGCGCGCGGCAGATCCGCAGCTCCCGGTGCTGGTGCTCAGTCAATACGTGGAGCAGACCTACGCTGCGGAGCTGCTCGACTCGGGGTACATGGCGGGTGTCGGATACCTGCTGAAGGACCGGATCGGCGAGGTCACCGAGTTCGTCGACGCGCTCGAGGAGGTGGCTTCCGGACGCACGGTCGTCGATCCGGAGGTGGTCCGCCAGTTGCTCGGACGCCGGCGCGATCCGCTGCACCGGCTGACCGCCCGAGAACGTGAGGTTCTCGCGCTGATGGCGGAGGGCCGATCGAACGCGGCCATCGCCCGCGCCCTGGTCGTCACGGAGGCCGCTGTCGCCAAGCACATCGGCAGCCTGCTGACGAAACTCGACCTGCCGCCGGACGCCGACGACCACCGCCGGGTGCGGGCCGTCCTAGCCTACTTGCGCGGGTGATCCGGCATGCTCACCGCGAACCGTGTTCCGGCTGTGGTGCTTGACGGCGTACATCACCCGGTCGGCGCGTTCGACCAGCTCAGCGGTATCGCGCGGCGGATCGTCGAAGGCGACCGCCCCGATGCTGAAGCCGACCCGGGGCGACCACGTCCCGGTCGCGTCCAGCAACTCGTGGTGCAGCCAGCCCAACCGGCCGAGCGCCTCGTCCAGCGTCGTGCCCGGCAGCAGCACCGCGAACTCGTCACCGCCGAGCCGGGCCACCGAACCGTGCGCGCCGATCGACGACTCCAGTACCCGGGCGACGGTCTTCAGCACCTCGTCGCCGGCCGCATGCCCGTTCGTGTCGTTCATCGCCTTGAAGCCGTCGACGTCCAGATAGGCCGCGGTCAGCGGAGCGCGGGTCTGCCGCATCCGGGCGATCTCGTCGTCGGCGGTCTCGCGGAACGCGCGGGCGTTCGGCAGCGAGGTCAGCGGGTCGGTGCGCGACAGGTCGGTCGCTTCGGCGAGCCGTTCCGCCAGGTGGCTCGCGAGCGAGCCGACGATCCAGAGCACGGCGAAACGGGCCAGCAGGTTCCACGCCACGATCCCCGGCGGGAGAGGAGGGCCGACCCGGGTGAGCACCTCGATTCCGGTCCAGGTCATCGTCGAGATCGCGGCCACCCGCGTGCTCGACCGGCCACCCGCGGCGCCGGCGAGGAACACCGGAAGGACGTAGGCGACAGCTACCGAGACGTCCCGGATGGTCCAGTAATCGGCCACGCCCATAAGGCCGACCAGCGCGATCGATGCCGTGGTCAGCCGGTGCGCGGGCAAGCGGCCGAGCCACTCGATGACCGCGGCCAGAGGCGACCTTGTGATACGCACGAAGTGGAGATCGGCCGGGTCGCGCGACACCTGAGGGTCAGGGGGTGACCGCTACGACGATCGAGGCCAGAAGACCGGACACCAGGTCGAAGCGGTCCCGCGGGACGACGTGCAGCGTGCTCGCCTGCTCGTCGGTGACGGCGCGCGGCGTGCGGATCTGACGGTAGGGCGGCAGTTGCGCGACCTCGGCGGTCAGCGCCTCGGGCAGGTAGAGGCGACCGCTGTGCGCGATCGACCGGCCGCCGGCCAGGTACCCGCCGACGTGTACCTCGGCGTGGATGTGCACGGCCACGTCGGCCTGCCATCCGGGATGCACCGTGCGGAACTCGGCGTATCCCTGCTGATCGGTCATCTGTGCGCCGCGCACCTGCGTACGGCCGAGCGCGTCCCAGTGCCGGATGTCGAGCACCGCGCCACCGACGGGGTCGCCGGTCGTCTCGCCGAGCACGCGGATCCGCAGCATGAGCGGCACGCCGGGGTGGTCGCCGGCGATGTCCCTCCGCACGAGTTCGAGAGGGAGGTGGTGAGCGCGTTCTTCCAGGTCGGGGGTGAGGAGTAGCGCGGTGCGGGCAGTGCCGCACCCAAGAACCGAGGATCCGGGCCGGGCGGCGGGCAGCAGCCGTGTGCGCCCTGCCTCGGCGGCGCCTGCCCGGCGCACCGGACGCTGCGCCGACAGCCTCGGTGCGGTGGTGACGCTCAGATCGGTGCCATGGTGAGCGCTCGTGCTGATGTCGCCGCTTCTGCCGGCGTCAGCAACGGTGCTGATGACGGCACCTCTGTCAGCGTCGGTAACGGAGCCTGTGCTGGTTCCGGCGGCTGTGCCCGTGCTCGCGTCGATGCCTCGGCCACCGGCGGTTCCGGTGCTCTCGGCTGCTCGGCTGCTCTCGGCGGCGCCTCCGGGCCCGGTGGTTCCGCTGCTCACGGCGGTTCCGCTGCTCACGGCGGTTCCGCTGCTCACGGCGGTTCCGCTGCTCACGGCGGTTCCGCTGCTCACGGCGGTTCCGCTGCTCACGGCGGTTCCGCTGCTCACCGTCGCGCCCCTACCCACGGCGGTGTCGAGAGGGATTCCCGTGCTGGTGCTGGCGTCAGTGGGCCGGGTAGCTCTCGGGATGGTGGGTGACGGGCCGGCCATCCACGCCGTACCGGGAACGGCTCGGGAAGGACGGGCGATTCCGCCGGCGCCGGGGAGCGCGGGAGCGGCGGCTACCGGTCGTTGGCGGTCGCCGGTCCGGGATGAGGCCGTGTGGGAAGTCGCGGGGGCGGTGGCGGCTACCGGCTCTTGTTCGCCGCCGGTTCGTGGGGCTGCGATGGCAGGGCGGTCGGTTTCGGGCTGCTCAGCAGAAGACTGGGCGGTCGGCAGAGGGCCGGCATGGTGGGCTTCCGGCGACGACGTGGTGTTGTCTCGCTGGCTGATGACCGGGCCTACGCCGTTGTCGTCGCTCCGCAATTCCGTCACTTCCCCGCTGTCGATCACCAGGACCGTAGTTGATCTTCGCAGGAGAAATTACAGAAAAAAGCCGTTTTGAGATATTTGTTCCTGTGTGTCCGTGATCCAAGGGGCGTTTGCGACTGACATCGGGCGGCCGCAGGTGTGGACGTCGGTGACGCCGGGGGATCACAGCAGCAAATGGCCGCCCGATACGGGCAGACGGCGGGGGCGCAGTGTGAGCCGTAGGTGAGCGACGGAACTCAGGCTCTGTGCGGTGGCTGAGCTACGGCTCGGCGAGATCGGCCGTAGAGGAAGCACGCTGGACGAGCATCCAATGGTGGCCGCGCGACGGCTCGCGAGCGGCGGCGACGACGACGACGACGACGCTACAGACGACGCGAGCGGCAGCGCGATGACGACACCACACACGACGAGGGCGGACAGCGGCCAGAGAGCGACGGCCAGAGCGCGACGGGCAGAGCGCGACGGCCAGAGCGCGACGGGCAGAGCGCGACGGCCAGAGCGCGACGGCCAGGCCGCGACGGCCAGGCCGCGACGGCGAGAGCGCGACGGACAGGGCGGGAAGACGGCCACGGCGGGAGGGCGGCCACGGCGGGAGGGCGGCCACGGCGGGAGGGCGGGATGGGCGAAAGCGGAGGGCAGGAAGTACGCAAGGCGCCAAACGGGCGCGGTGCGAGGTCGGCGGCGCCGAGGGCTCAGGCTGGGTGGGCCGTCGCCACCGGGGTGAACCGCTGCGCCGCTGACAACGTCATCGTCGACCAGCGCATGGCGTCGAGGAACGGGCCTGCCAGGTCGCCCGAGCCCCAGTCGCCGTCGCCGTAGGCCTGGACTGCACGCAGCACATCGCCGAGGCGGCCCGCGCCGGTCGTGAGGGCGTCGGAGACGTCGTCCGCCAGGGGGAGCTGCTCCACCATGGCGGCGGGCGTCAGGGCCATCAGCTCGGCCATGCCACTGACCAGGCCGGCCACGAAGGCCGCTCCCGGGTCGGCGCGGAAGCGGGGGGCCAGGTTCTCGCAGAGGCGGGCCTTGGTGAGGGCGGTGAGGAGCTGTTCCTCCGGGGCCTCGCCGACGTCGTCGACGACCATGAGGGTGGCCCAGCGCCGGATGTGGGTGAGGCCGATCATCATGATCGCCTGGCGGACGGAGGAGACGCGGCTGGTGACGCCGGCGGCGACCGAGTTGCTGACGCGGAGGACGCGCATGGCGAGGGCCGGGTCGCTGGCGATGATCTGCGTGATCTTGTCGAGGCGGACGTCCGGGTGCATGAGGGCGGCGACGAGTTCGAGGCGGCGCATCCGGGACGGGGACAGGCTGGGGGTGCTGAGCACTTGCGGCCGGCTCAGGACGTACCCCTGCCGCAATTCCATGCCGTAGCGGTCGGCGATGGCCAATTGCTCGGGTGTCTCCAGGCGTTCCGCGACGATCTGGAGACCGGGGTGGCGGCGGATCTCGGCGACCAGGGTGTCGAGATCGGTGAGGTCGCCGTCGAGGAGGTCGAGTTTCACGTACGACGCGAGGCCGAGCAGTTGCTCGTGCCCGGAACCCCAGACGAAGTCGTCGAGGGCGATCCGGTACCCGGCCTCGGCGAGGGCGGTGATCCCGGCGATCACCTCGTCGTCGATCTCGACGGTCTCCAGGATCTCCAGGACGACCTGCTCGGGCCCGAACGGGAGCGGGAGACGCCCGGTCACGAACTCGCGGGTGAGGTTGATGAAACACGGCCGGGTGCCGGCCACCTCGGCGATCCCGAACTCGGTGAACGCGTTCACCATGACGGTGCTGGTGGCGTACGTGTCCTGCCGGCCCGACGCGACAGCGTCCATGCGACCGCGGAACAGGAGCTCGAAAGCCACCACGACACCGTTGGCGTCGAAGATCGGCTGACGCCCCACGTGCACGGCGTCCAACGTCGGGATTCCCACGTCGAGGCATTCGGCAATAAATGACCGCACTTGAGAAAGAGACGGAGGAAACAAAGTCGAAACGGAGGGTTCCTCGCACAGCCGTTCCCATGCTCAGATGAGACGGCCGTCACAAACGAGAAAAGGATCCACCGGATGCTCAACCTCTCCGTACTCCTGGAGGACAGCGCCCGCCACCACCCGGACCGCGCCGCCGTGGTGCTGGGTCCGCAGCGGCTGACGTACGCGCAGGTGAACGCCGCGGCCAACCAGGTCGCGAGCCTGCTCGCCGCGCGGGGCATCCAGCCCGGCGACAAGGTGGCGCTCTCCTGCCCCAACCTGCCGTACTTCCCGATCGTCTACTACGGGATCCTGAAGGCCGGCGCCGTCGTCGTCCCGCTGAACGTGCTGCTCAAGGGCCGCGAGATCGCGTACCACCTGAAGGATTCGGACGCCAAGGCGTATTTCTGCTTCCAGGGCACCCCGGAGCTGCCGATGGGCGCCGAGGGCTGGGCCGGGTTCGGCGACGCCGACGACTGCGAGCACTTCTTCCTGATCACCGCCGACCCGGCGGCCGCCTCGACGGTCGACGGCGCCGAGACGCTCGGGCAGGCGCTCGCCGGCGTGACGCCGGCGTTCGAGACGGTTCAGAGGGACGAGACCGACCCCGCGGTGATCCTCTACACGAGCGGCACCACCGGGCAGGCCAAGGGCGCCGAGCTCTCCCACTCGAACCTGGTGCTCAACGCGCTGACCTGCAACCGGCTCTTCGGCACCCAGCCGGGCACCGACGTCCATCTGCTGGTCCTGCCGCTGTTCCACTCGTTCGGCAGCACCGTCAACATGAACGCGGGCTTCGCCACCGCCTCGACTCTGGTGCTTCTGCCGCGTTTCGACGCCGATGCGGCGGTCAAGCTGCTGCAGAGCGAGAACGTCACGTTCTTCGCGGGTGTGCCGACCATGTACTGGGGCCTGCTGAACGCCCTCAAGGACGGCGTGAACGTCGAGCGCATCGCCGCCAACATGCGCGTGGCGGTCTCCGGCGGCTCCAGCCTCCCCGTGGAGATCATCAAGGAGGTCAAGGAGCGGTTCGGCGTCACGATCCTGGAGGGCTACGGGCTGTCCGAGACGTCGCCGGTCGCCACCTTCAGCGATCCGCACGGCGAGCCCCGGCCCGGCTCGATCGGCATCCCGATCTGGGGTGTAGAGGTGAAGCTGATCGACCCGGAGTGGAACACCGTCGACGGCACCGACGAGATCGGCGAGATCGCGGTGCGCGGCCACAACATCATGCGCGGCTACTACAACCGGCCGGAGGCGACCGCCGAGGTCATGAAGAACGGCTGGTTCCGTACGGGGGACCTGGCCCGCCGCGACAAGGACGGCTTCTACTACATCGTCGACCGGGCGAAGGACATGATCATCCGTGGTGGCTTCAACGTCTACCCGCGGGAGATCGAGGAGGTCCTGATCACCCACGAGGCGGTCTCGCTCGCCGCGGTGATCGGCGTTCCGCACCCCAGCCACGGCGAGGAGGTCAAGGCGTTCGTGATCCTCAAGCCGGGCGCCACCGTCACCGAGGAGGAGCTGGTCGCCTGGGGCAAGGAGCAGATGGCCAGCTACAAGTACCCGCGCGTGGTGAGCATCGTCGAGGCGCTGCCGATGACGGCGACCGGCAAGCTGCTCAAGCGCGAGCTCAAGTAGACGGAGGGTAGTTGCGCCAGTGTCGCACAGTGGAGTGTGGATGTTACGGAGGTCCGCTTGACCACAGCACTGGCGCAACGCCCCGCCGTGGGCAGCCGCGGAGTCCTGCGCCGGGTCGGTCAGTTGCGCCGCACCTCGCCGGGCCGCCTGCAGCTGCTCCTCGCCGTCCTGCTCACCCTCGGCGCGCTCACCGGCCTGGTCGCCGGGATCACCGCGCAGTCCGCTGCCGGCGGCACCGCCGACCTGCGGGATCGGGCGCAGCCACTGCTCGCCGAGGCCGAGACCATCTATTCGTCGCTCGCCGAGGCGGACACCATCGCGGCGCAGGCGTTCCTGGCCGGCGGCCTGGAGCCCAAAGAGCTGACCGATCGGTACGAGGCGCGCCTGCGCGATGCCACCACCGCCTTGACGAGCGCGTCCCGCCGCACACCCGAGGGCAGTGAGGCCGGCGAGCAGGTCCGCGCTCTCGCCGCCGGCACCACCCGGTACGCCGCACTGGTCGCGACGGCGCGCGCCACGAACCGGCAGGGCCTCCCGGTCGGCGCCTCCTATCTGTCCGCCGCCTCCGAGCTCAACCAGCAGACGCTCCAGCCGCAGGCGCAGGCGCTGTTCCAGTTCGCCGCCGACCAGGTCGACGCCGGCTACGAGGAGGCCCGCAGCTCCTGGTGGCTGATCCTGCTGCTGGTCCTGGTCGTCGGCCTGACCGTGGCGCTGATCGGCACCCAGCTCTACCTGAGCCGCACCACGCGCCGCACGTTCAACGTCCCGCTGGTCGCCGCGACGGGTCTCCTGGCGCTGCTGGTCGCGGCCACCGGCGTGCTGTTCACGCTGCAACGCGGCAATCTGGCGGACGCCGGGGAGAACGGCTCGGCCCCGATCACCGCGCTGGCCGAGCGCCGCATCCTCGCCCTCCGCGAGCGGGCCTCGGAGGCGCTGACCCTGGCGGCCCGGGCCGGCAGCGGCGCCCACGAGATCGACTTCTCCGACGCCCGGTCGAAGATGACCTTCGACGAGCCGGAGCTGGAGAGCGTCTGGCCTCTGATGACCGAGGCCTTCGACCAGCACAGGGCGTACGTCGCCCTGCACCAGCGGGTGCGCGACATGGACGACGGCGGCGACTACGACGGCGCGGTGCGGCTCGCGGTCAGCCCGGAGGCGAACGACACGTTCACGGCGCTCACCGACACCCTCGAGGAGGCCCTCGACGACCGCCGTGCCGTGTTCGACGCGCGGATCGAGGCGGCCGGCAAGGGTCTCGGCGCGCTGACCGTTCTGGCCCCGCTGCTGGCGATCGCGGTGTGCGTGCTGGCCGCGCTGGGGCTTCGCGCGCGTCTGGAGGAGTACCGCTGATGCGTGCCCGGATCGCCCTGATGGCGACGACGCTGCTCCTGGCGGGGTGCACCGAGGCCCCGCCGACCACCGCCGTCCCCGACAAACCAGTCGAGATCCAGAAAAGTCAGGCGAAGGCACCCGAGAAGTGTGACGCCCGCGCCAGTTTCCGTCCTACGGGAGCACTCCCGGCACCGGGGAGGATGCCCGCCGGCAGCTACATGGCCGAGATCCAGAAGAGCGGCCGGCTCATCCTCGGCACCAGCCAGGACAGCCCGCTGTTCAGCTCGCGGGACCCGTTCACCGGCCGGGTCGTGGGCTTCGACATCGACATGGGCAAGCTCATCGCCAAGGCCATCTTCGGCGACGAGAACAAGCTGCAGATCAAGGTCATCCCGCACGGCGACCGGACCAAGCAGTTCGACGACGAGGGCGACAAGGTCGACCTGGTGATCAACACGATGACCGCGAACTGCGCCCGCTGGGCGGAGGTCGACTTCTCCACCACCTATCTGGAGGCCGGTCAGCGCCTGCTGGTCGCGAAGGGCTCGAAGGTGGACGGCCTGGACGACCTGGCCGGAGAGAAGGTCTGCGCCGCCGTCGGCTCGACGTCGCTCGCCAACATCGCCAAGGCCGGGCCGGAGGCGGTGGCCCGCAACGGCTGGGGCGAGTGCCTCGTGGCCTTCCAGCAGAACGAGGTCGCCGCGATCTCCACCGACGACACGATCCTGGCCGGCCTGGCGAAACAGGACCCTTTCGCGCAAGTCGTCGGCCTGCCGTTCACCGAAGAGCCGTACGCTGTCGCGATCTCGAAGGAACACCCCGACTTCACCAGGTTCGTCAACGCGGTCCTCGAGCAGAGCCGCCGCGACGGATCCTGGAAGGACACCTACGTCAAGTGGCTGAGCCTGCTCGGTCCGGCCCCGCAACCCCCGGCAGCGCGATACCGATGACCGACCCCGCACTGACCCGCGCCGACACCGAGCTCGAGCGCCTGGAGGACGCCGTCTCCGCGATGGCGGCGAACCTCGTCGAGCTGGACGAGAACCCGGACCGCAAGGAGCTGGGCGCCACCGCTCTGACCGGCCGGACCGCGACGGCCTGGGCCGACGCCGAGGACGCCCTCGCGCGTCTCTGGCAGGGTCACCGGCAGCTCGGTGAGCTGATCGCCCGCGCCCGGGCGCTACGCGGCCAGCGGCGGGTGGACGCCGACGCCTACACCCGGCTGGTCCTGGGTGGCTCGATCACGCTCTCCACCAGCACGGTTCCGCTGGCCCAGCGCGGTCTCACCGGCGCCGGGCAGGTCAGCACGGTCTGCTCCCCCGCCGATCTGCTCGCCGCGATGGAGGCGGCCTTCGGCACCGCCGTCGACGTGGTGACCCGGGCCGGTGAGCGCTGGCGCACGCTGCTGCCGGGCGCCGCCGACGCCGCCGCGGCGCTCGCGCATGCCCGGGCTCTGCAGGGCAACCCGCTGCTGGACGACGCGGACCGGCTGCTCGGCGCGTTCACCGGCACGCTCGCCACCGATCCGCTCAGCGCCGAGGAATCGGTGCTGGACCGGGTGCGTGCGCTGATCGCCCGGGCGGACGCCGAGCGGACCTCCGCGTTCGAGCTGCGTGCCTGGCTGGAGCAGCGGCTGCGCGACGCCCGGGCGCTCACCACCGAGATCACCGTCGCTCAGCGGGCCGCGGACGCCGCGCGTCAGGCCGCGGCCGGGCGTTTTCCCGAGCAGAGGATCGCCGTCGTACGAGGAACCGCCCCGTCCGTCGAGCTCACCGCCATCGAGGCCCTCGCCACCGCCGGGCAGTGGAGTCTGATCGCCCCGCGCCTGACCAGGTGGAACCGGGAAGCAGCCGAGCGCCTCGCCGCCCTGCGGTCCGCCGCCGCGCACAACACGGCCCTGCTGGCCGACCGCAACGAGCTGCGCGGCAGGTTCGACGCGTACCGGGCCAAGGCCCTGCGGCGGGGTCTCGGCGAGGACACCGCGCTGACCCCGCTGGCCGAGGCGGCCCGTGCGGCGCTCTGGACGGCGCCGTGCGACCTGGACGCGGCACGAGCGGCGCTCGGCGCGTACCAGGACGCTCTGTCCACCACGATCGCTGCGAGGGATGCCCGGTGACCACCTGCCTGCGGAACTGTCCCGGCACGATCGAGGACGGGTACTGCGACACCTGCGGGATGGCCCCGGCCGCGGTCCCCCGGGCCGTCCCGGCCCCCGTCCCGTCGTCCGTCGCCACTCCACCGTCACTGCCGGCCGGTCTGTCCGCGCCGACCATGCCGCGGCCCCGGGTCAACGACTCCTCGTCGATCCGCTCGTCGGCGCTCTCCACCCGGACCGGCGGCAGCGGCCGCAGCAGCTCCCGTGCCCAGTCGCGGCGGCGGTTCGGCGGCGGGCTCGTCGAGATCGCGCCGATCGTGCAGGCCGACCCGGCGACCGCGGTGATGGCCGTCGGCGAGGTGCCGGAGTCGCGGCGGTACTGCGCCAAGTGCGGCAGCCAGGTCGGCCGCAGCCGGGGTGACCGGCCCGGCCGCACGACGGGGTTCTGCGCGTCCTGCGGCGAGCCGTTCGACTTCACCCCGAAACTGCAGAAGGGCGACCTGGTCGCCGGGCAGTACGAGGTGGCCGGCCCGCTCGCGCACGGCGGCCTCGGCTGGATCTACCTGGCCGTCGACAAGAACGTCTCGGACCGCTGGGTGGTCCTCAAGGGCCTGCTCAACGCGGGCGACGAGGACGCCCTGGCCGCCGCGGTGGCCGAGCGCCGGTTCCTCGCCGAGGTCGAGCACCCGAACATCGTCAAGATCTACAACTTCGTCGAGCACGACGGCGCCGGCTACATCGTCATGGAGTACGTCGGCGGCAAGTCGCTGAAGGACCTGCTCAAGGCGGCCCGGGCGCCGCTGCCGGTCTACCAGGCCCTGGCCTACGTCCTGGAGATCATGCCGGCCTTCGCGTACCTGCACGACCGCGGCCTGATCTTCTGCGACTTCAAGCCGGACAACGTGATCCAGTCCGGCGACCAGATGCGGCTCATCGACCTCGGCGGCGTCGTGCACATCGACGATCAGGAGGCCGCGCTCTACGGCACGATCGGATACCAGGCGCCGGAGATGGCGACCGCCGGGCCGTCGATCGCCTCCGACCTCTACACGATCGGCCGGACGCTCGCGGTGCTCACCACCGATTTCCGGGGCTACCAGAGCACGTTCAAGGAGAGCCTTCCGGATCGGGACGACTTCGAGGTGTACGTCCGGCACGAGGCGTTCTACCGATTGGTCCAGCGGGCCACGCGTCCCGACCCGGCGGAGCGGTTCGTCGACGCCGGTGAGATGGCCGACCAGATGATGGGCGTCCTGCGTCAGGTCCTCGCGGCCGACGGCGAGCCCCGGCCGGCCCCGTCGAAGCTGTTCACCGGCGAGCTGCGGACGGATCCGCACTCCGACGGCGTGCGCTGGCAGGACCTGCCCACCCCGCTCATCGACCTGACCGACCCGGCCGCCGCCTTCCTCGCCTCGGTCACCGTGACCGACCCGGCCGAGGTGCTCACCCTGCTCGGCAAGGCCCCGCACTACACCCTCGAAGTACGGCTACGGGAGCTGCGGGCGCACATCGACCTCGGCGCCCGGACCGGCCGGTTCGACGAGGCCCGCACGTTCCGCACGCTGCTCGCCGAGTCGGCCGGCGAGGATTGGCGGGTGGCCTGGTATGAAGGCCTGCTCGCCCTCGCCACCGGCGACCCCGAGCAGGCCCGGGCCCGGTTCGACGCGGTGTGGTCGGCGCTGCCCGGCGAGCTGGCGCCACGGCTGGCCCTCGGCTTCACCGCCGAGCTGAAGGACGACCGGGAAGCCGCCTGCGCCCACTACGACGTGGTGAGCCGCACCGACCCGGCGTACACCACGGCGGCGGCCGGCCTCGCCCGTTGCCGGCTCGCCGCCGGTGACCGGGCCGGGGCCGTCGAGGCGTACAACCGCGTTCCCGGCACCTCCTCGGCGTACGCCGGCTCGCAGGTGGGAGCGATCCGCGCGCTGGTCCGGGCGCACCCGTCCGGCGCCGTCGACGTGGACTCGCTCACCGCCGCGGCCCAGCTGATCGAGCGTCTCAAGGTGGAGGGCGCCCAGCTGGCGGCGTTGCGGGCGGAGCTGCTGGAGCAGGCCCTCACGACGCTGAGCCGGGGCACCGGCGTGCCGCGGGCCATACTCGGGGCATCCAGCACCGGAGGTTCCAGTGCCGGGGGATCCCGTGCCGGTGGATCCCGTCCTGGGGAGACCGGGTCGGGCGACGCCGGGGAGCGGGACGTACGGTTCGCGCTGGAAGCGGCGTACCGGGAGATGGCCCGGGCCGCGCACGGACCGGAGAAGATCCGCCTGGTCGATCAGGCCAACGCGGCGCGGCCCCGGACGCGGACGTGAGAGAGGCGGACAAGGCCCGATGATGGCCCGATGATCGTGATGGATTGCGCGGCGTGCGCGGACGAGAAGGCCGCCGGCGCGGCGTTCTGCGAGGCCTGCGGCCGCGACCTGAACTCCACAGTGGAGAACGAGTCTGCCGGATCGGTCACTACCGGTGGGGCGGGGCAGGGCGGCAGGCTGGACACGGGCGACGATCCCGATCCGTCGTCCGGGCGCCGGCGGGCGTGCCCGCACTGCGGGGCGACCCGGGCGGTCGGCGCCGACGGCTACTGCGAGGAGTGCGGGATGCTGGCCGGTCGGCCCCGGGATCACATCGAGGCGGACGGTGGCGCCGTGGCGGCGGCGGTGAGCGACCGCGGGCGGCGGCACCACCGCAACGAGGACGCCATGTGGCTGGCCGTCGGCGAGGCGGCCGCCGACGTGGTGGTCTGCGACGGCGTCTCGGCCTCCTACGATCCCGACGCGGCCTCGGAGATCGCCGCGAAGACGGCCGGGGAGCTGCTCGCGGCGGCCCAGCACCCGGGCGACAGCGTGGACGAGGACACCCTGAGATTCGGCGCGGACGCCGACGCGACGACCGTCCTGCCCGGCGGCGGTCCGGAGACGACGACCGTCCTGCCCGGTGGCGACCCGGACGCGACGACCGTCCTGCCGGGCGGCGACCCCGACGCGACAGCGGTCCTGCACGGCGGCGACCCCGAGGCGACAGCGGTCCTGCCCGGCGGCGACCCCGACGCGACCGCCGTGCTCCACGGTGACGACCCGGACGCGACCGTGGTGATCGGCGAGGGAGGTGGTGGCACGGGGGCTTCCGGCGTACCGGGAAAGGGTCATGCTCTCGCCATCGCCGGTGTCGTCGCCGCTGCCATCGCGGGCGCCGCCGAAGCCGTCGTCTCGCTCGCGCACACCGGCGATCCCCGGCGGGCCGCCTCGAACCCGGCCTGCACCATCGTGGCCGCGGCGGTACGCGGGCCGCACGTCGGATTCGGGTGGGTGGGCGACAGCCGGATCTACTGGATCGGCGGGGACGGGCCGGCCGAGCAGCTCACCGAGGACGACTCGTGGGCCACGCACATGATCAAGCTGGGCGCCGACCCGATCGACGCGATGGACGACCCGCGCGCGCACGCGATCACCGCCTGGCTGGGTGCCGACGCGGGCCCGATCATGCCGAGGGTCGGCGCGTTCACCGCTGACGCGGACGGGCTGCTGGTGCTCTGCAGCGACGGGCTCTGGAACTACCTGCCCGACCCGGCGGCCTTCGCCGCGGCCGTCCGCGAGGCCGTCGAGACGTCCGGAACCCTGCTGGAGGCCGCCCGCGCCCTGGTCAAGTTCGCCAACACGGCCGGTGGCGCCGACAACATCACCGTCGCCCTGGTCCCGGTCCGGGCCGCCGCCGCCGACGAGGAAAACTGAGGGAGATCGAGTGTCGTACACCGCTGAGGCGTTCCAGAACGAATACCTCGCCCTGGGCGCACGCGAGGTCAACGCGATCGTCACCGTCACGTCGACCGGCACGGCGGGCGGTGTCCGCACCGCCGGCGCCACCGAGATCATCATCGTGGACGCGTCCGGATCGATGCAGGCCGAGGGGCGGATCGGCGCGGCCCGGCAGGCCGCGAAGGCCGCCGTCGAGTGCATCGACGACGGCGTGCACTTCGCGATCATCGCCGGGGTCAGCACCGCCCAGCAGCTCTACCCGCACCCCGGGCAGCTCGCCGTGGCGTCGCCGCAGACCCGCGCCGACGCGCTGCGCTCGATCGACCGGCTGCAGGCCAGCGGCGGCACCGCGATGGGCGCCTGGCTGCTCCTCGCCGCCCAGCTGTTCGCGCAGCGGCCCGGCGACATCGCGCACGCCATCCTGCTGACCGACGGCGACAACGGCGAGCGGTACGGCTACCTCGAACAGGTCCTCGAATCGATCGCCGGCCGGTTCACCGTGGACTGCCGGGGCGTCGGCACGAACTGGAAGGTCTCCGAACTCCGCAAGATCGCCACGGCGATGCTCGGCACCGTGGACATCGTGGCCCGGCCGGTCGACCTGACCGCCGCCTTCCAGCAGATGATGACCGCCGCGATGGGCAAGACCAGCGCCGATGTGCAGCTCAAGGTCTGGACGCCGGTGAACACCACGGTCCGGTTCGTCAAGCAGGTCGAGCCGCAGGTGGTGGACCTGACCGGCAAGCGGGTCGAGGACGGCCCGCGGGCCGGCCGCTACCCGCTCGGCGCCTGGGGGCAGGAGAGCCGGGACTACCACGTCTGCGTCGAGGTGAACCCGGGCGCGGCCGGTGACGAGATGCTCGCGGCCCGGGTGTCGATCGTCGAAGGTGACACCGTGCACGCGCAGTCGCTGGTCCGGGCGGTGTGGACCGACGACACCACGCTCTCCACCCGGATCAACCGGCAGGTGGCGCACTACACCGGGCAGGCCGAGCTCGCGTCGGCGATCCAGGAGGGGCTGGCCGCGCAGAAGGCGGGCGACGACCGTACGGCGACGCTCAAGTTCGGCCGGGCCGCCCAGCTCGCTCACGCCAGCGGCAACGAGGCGACGTCCGAGCTGCTCGCCAAGGTCGTCGAGATAGACGACGCGGTCACCGGAACGGTCCGGCTGCGACGCAAGGTCAACGCCGAGGACGAGATGGCGCTGGACACCCGGTCGACGAAGACCGTTCGCGTGGGGCGTGCCCAGTGACGGTCTACACGTGCCCGAAGGGGCACGCGTCGGAGGAGAGCGACTTCTGCGACACGTGCGGCTCCAAGATCGGCGCCGCGCCGTCCCCGGAGGCCGTCACCATCCCCGATTCATCACCCAAGTCCTCATCCGAGCCGCCCTGCCCGCATTGTGGCGCGCCCCGCGGCGGCAGCGCCCGCTTCTGCGAGGACTGCGGTTACGACCACAGCACCGGCCGGGTCCCGCAGCTCGACTCGCCACTGCCCGGCCCGCCGCCCGGGCAGTGGACCGCGACCGTCTTCGCCGACCGGGTCTACTTCGACGCCAACGAGGTGGACGGGGTCACCTTCCCCGACGGCGCGCCCGAGCAGACCGTGACGCTGCCGGCCCCGCAGGTGCGGATCGGCCGGAGCAGCTCGTCCAAGGGCACCACGCCGGACCTCGACCTCACCGAGGACCCCGGGGTGTCGCACAACCACGCGCTGCTCACCCTGACGATCGACGGCCAGTGGCTGGTCTCCGATCTCGGCTCGACGAACGGGACATATCTGAACGACGAGGACGCCCCGCTCACCGCCGGGCAGTCCCGCACGCTCAAGGACGGTGACCAGGTACACGTCGGCATCTGGACCACGATCACCCTGCACGCGCCCTCTGGTTGAGTAGGGCCGTGTCCTTCGGTAACCGTCTCCGTTCCCTGCGCCGCGCCTCCGGCCTCACCATCGATCAGCTCGCCGCCGCCTCCGGGGTGAGCGGCCGGGCGATCAGCGACATGGAACGCGGGCACAGCCGGGCCCCGCAGGTGCGGACGCTCGCCGCGCTCGCCGAGGGCCTCGGCCTGCCGCCGGACCAGCTCGGCGAACTGTCGGCGCTCGCCGAGGACCAGCGCTCCCGGGCTTCCTCGGAGGGCCCCCGGTTGTGCGAGCTGCCGCGGGCGGTGTCGGACTTCGTCGGCCGCACCGATGAGATCGAGCGCATATATAGGCATATATCGGCTTTATCCGGGCCGTCGCCGGTCGTCGTCATCCACGGGCAGGCCGGGCTCGGCAAGACCGCGTTCGCCGTCCGCCTGGCCGGGCTGCTCGACGAACGCTACCCGGACGGGCAGTTCTACCTCGACCTGCGCGGCACCGACGAGACCCCGCTCGCGGCAGGTGAAGCCCTGGTCCGGCTGCTGCGCGCGCTCGACGTCAGCCCGCGCCGGATCGCCGAGAGCAACGAGGAACGCTCCAGCCAGCTGCGGGCCGCCCTCGCGTCCCGGCGCTGCCTGCTGGTGCTCGACAACGCGGCGAACGAGGCCCAGGTACGCCCCCTGCTCCCCGGTGACGGCGCCAGCCTCGCCGTGGTGACCAGCCGGCGGGTGCTCGGCGGCCTGGAAGGGGTGCTGCGGCTCCCCCTGGAACCGCTCGCCCCCCACGAGTCGGCGCGGCTGCTCGGGGCGATCGCCGCGCAGGCGGCCGGCGCCGACGTCGCCGATGTCGCCGACCTCTGCGGCCACCTGCCCCTCGCGCTGCGGATCGCCGGCACCCGGCTCGCCACCCGGCCCGCCTGGACCGTCGCGCACCTGGTCAAACGCCTCACCGACGCGGACCGGCGGCTCGCCGCCCTGTCCCTCGGCGACACCGGGGTGGCGACCGCGTTCGCCCTCTCGCACGCTCAGCTGACCGATCCGGCGCGGGAGCTGTTCCGGCGGCTGGCCCACGTACCCGGCTTCAGCTTCTCCCCCGAGATCGCCGCCGTGCTCACCGGCGCCGACCCGGACGACGCCCTGGACGGCCTGGAGGAGCTCGTCGAACTCGGCCTGCTGCAGCCCGAGCCGGAAGGCGCGGCGCGTTATCGCTTCCACGACCTGATCCGCCTGTACGCCGCCCAGCGCCTGAAGATCGAGGAACCCGCCGGAGTCCGGGCCGCCACCGATCGGCAGCTCACCACGTGGCTGCTGGAGACGGCCGTCGTAGCGGGCCGCTGGTTCGAACCGGGGTACGGCGCGCTGCCCGGCGGCTACACCGGAATGATCCCGCTGGCCACCCAGGAGGAGGCCGGCGCCTGGCTGCGGGCCGAGGTCGACAACTGGCTCGGCGCCCTGCGGTCCGCCGCCGCGGCCGGCCTGGACCAGCTGGTCGTCGACGTCGCCGAGGCGATGCACTGGTTCTCCGACTCGATGGCGTTCTGGCAGGGCTGGTACGAGGTGTACGGGCTGTCCCGGACCGCCGCGTCCCGGCTGCCGGACCGGCATCAGGAGGTCACCCACCTCAACTACTTCGCCTGGGCGGCCACCCATGCGGCCCGGCGCCCGGAGGAGGGCGCGTCGATCGCGCTGGCCGCCCACGACCTCGCCACGGAACTCGGCGACGTCAAGGAGCAGGCGTGGGCGCTGACCTACGCGGGGACGGCCTGGCGGTTCGCGGGCAGGCTCGACGCGGCGCTGGAGGCGTACACCGAGGCTCAGAGATTGTCCGATGAATCCGGTGACCACGACGCCTATGTCCAGCACTTCCAAGGTCTGGGGCTGCTCCTGGCGGCGCTCGGCCGGCGTCAGGAGGCGCTCGAGATGTTCGCGGCGACGACCCGGGAGGTCGAGCGGCGGCCGGTGGCTCCGCGTCCGGCCCAGAGCGCACGAGCCGGAGCGCACACCTTCGCCGCGGAGATCCTCGCCGACCTGGGCCGCTGGGAGGAAGCCCGGGAACAGGCCGAGCTGGCGCTGCCCCTGGTGCTGGACGGTGGCGACAACAGCCTGGTCGGGCAGGTGCACCTCACCCTCGGCCGGGTCCGCGTGGCGCTCGGCGAGGCGGAGGCCGCCCGGGCCGACCTCACCCGGGCGCTCGAACTGCTCGAGGAGACACAGTTCGCCAAGGGCATCGAGCTGGCCCGCATGCAGCTGGCCGCGATCAGTTCTGCGTAATTTCCTGCGTGGCTCCGGGGCCGGTGAGCTGATGGGATTCCCGTAGACCCATTTTCCGCTGGAAGGAACCACTTCATGAGTTTCGTCACGACCTCCGACGGCACCCAGATCTTCTACAAGGACTGGGGCACGGGACGTCCGGTCGTGCTCAGCCACGGCTGGCCGCTCAACTCGGACAGCTGGGAGGCACAGCAGCTCTTCCTCGCCGAGAACGGGTACCGGGTCATCGCCCACGACCGGCGCGGCCACGGCAAGTCCACCCAGACCTGGCACGGCAACGAGATGAACACGTACGCCTCCGACCTGGCATTCCTTCTGGAGAGCCTCGATCTTCGCGACGTCACGCTCGTCGGCTTCTCCACCGGCGGCGGCGAGATCAGCCGGTACATCGGCAACCACGGCACCGCCCGGATCGCCCAGGCCGTGCTGGTCTCCGCGGTCCCGCCGCTCATGCTGAAGACCGACGACAACCCGGGCGGCGTGCCGATCGAGGTCTTCGACGGCCTGCGCGCCGGTTCCCTCGCCGACCGCTCACAGCTCTACAAGGACCTCGCCGACGGCCCGTTCTTCGGCAACAACCGGCCGGGCGCGAACGTGCCGCGCGGCCCGCGGGACTCCTTCTGGCTGCAGGGCATGGCGTCCGGGCACCGCAACGCGTACGAGTCGATCGCCGCGTTCTCGGCCACCGACTTCCGTGGTGACCTCGCCGCCTTCGACGTACCCACCCTGGTGATCCACGGTGACGACGACCAGGTCGTGCCGTTCGAGGTCGGCGGCAAGGCGTCGGCGGCGCTGATCAAGGACGCTTCGCTGCGCGTCTACGCCGGTGGCCCGCACGGCATCACCGACACGCACAAGGACCAGCTCAACGCGGACCTGCTGGCGTTCCTGAACAGTTACAACGCTTGATATCCTGACCGGGCCGCCTTCCGGCGGCCCGGTCTTTTCGCGGAAGGATCTCGGTATGCGCCTCAGCCTGGTCACGGTCACCGCCTGCCACTGACACCTCGTCGTGGCGGGGCGGTTCTCGACGACCGTTTCCCTCCTGGTTCGAGGAGCTCCTTTTGCGTACCCTCATCCCGCGCCTCGGCGCGGGCTTCAACCGTCTCTGGACCGCGTCCGCGATCTCCAACCTCGGCGACGGCATCACCATGGTGGCCGGCCCGCTGCTGCTCGCCTCGATCACCACCGATCCGGCCCTGATCGCCGGCGGCGTCCTCTGCCAGCAGCTGCCCTGGCTGCTCTTCGCACTGCTCAGCGGCGCCGCCGCGGACCGCCTGGACCGCCGCCGCCTGATCACCCTGGTCAACCTGGGCCGCGCCCTCGCACTGACCGTCCTGACCGCGGCCGTCGCGACCGGTCACGTCTCCGTCGCCCTCGTCTACCTCGTGCTCTTCACCCTCGGCGCCGGCGAGACCCTCGCCGACACGGCGAGCGGCGCGCTGCTGCCCCGGCTGGTCGCGCCGGACCTGCTGCCTCGGGCGAACGCACGGCTCGCCGCCACCTTCACGATCGCCAACCAGTTCGCGGCCAAGCCGTTCGGCGCCTGGCTCTTCGGTATAGCCGCCGCCGCGCCGTTCGGATTCGACGCGCTGACGTTCGTGGTGTCGGCGCTGCTGATCGCCTCCCTGCCGGCCGGTCCGCTTTCTCCTCCTGTCGCCCGCCGTCCTTCGCGCGCCTCCTTGCGCGCGGACATCGGGGAAGGGTTGCGCTTCCTGCTCGGGCATCCGTTGTTGCGGACGCTGGCCATGGCGATGGGCTTCGGAAATATCGCTTTTTGTACGGCCTTCGCGGTCTTCGTGCTCTACGCCCGTCAGCGGCTGGGTGTTTCAGAGGTCGGCTACGGCTTCCTGCTGACGACGTTCGCCGTAGGAGGCCTGGCCGGCGCGGGGGTCGCAACCCGGCTGACCGCGCGCTTCGGCAATACCGCCGTCCTCCGCGCCGGCCTCCTCGCCGAAGCCGTCACCCATGTGACCCTCGCCGCGACGACGCGACCGTGGCTGGCCGGCGCCGTCCTGATCCTCTTCGGCGTCCAGACCGTCGTCTGGGGTGTCATCACGTCAACGCTGCGCCAGCGCCTGGTCCCGAACGAGTTGCTCGGCCGCGTCGGAAGCGTCTACGCCCTCCTGGAGACCGGCGGCGCGGCGTTGGGCACCCTGCTGGGCGGCGCGATGGCCGCGACATGGGGCCTGACCACGCCGTTCTGGATAGCGGCAGCAGAGATGACCACCATCCTGGCCGTGACGTGGCGTCCCCTGGCCGCAGCCACCGTTACGCCCTGACCCCCACCCGACCCGCCCTGGCGGATCGTGGACGATGCGGCGGCCCGCAATCGTCCACGATCCGCGGACGGGGTGAGCATCTTCGCCGGCGCATCACGCTGCGCTCCGGAGACGGCCACGTGATGGAATCTCGTGGGGCCTGGAGCACCGCCGACACTCCGCAAACCGCGCACCTTCCAAGATCTCCACCACAGCGAGTGGTCCCGAACCGCATCAGGGAGCCCCAGCCCAGCCGATCACACGCCCCGCGTCACACGCCCACGAGGTCGCCTCGCTGAAGGCGTACCGGATCCGGGCGCGGAACGCACCTCGGCTCACCACACGAGGCCGCCACACTCACCGCGGGTCGAACCCGGGCGCGGCGCCCTACGGATCTTGGACGATCCTCGCCGTCCCGGTGTGCAGGAGCGCTCATGATTCGCGGTGAGCACGCGGCGGCCGCACCGAACGCCCGCAGTGGGCACGGACGGGCGTCGGTTCAGGCGGCGGGGCGGAGTGCCTCCAGGGCGGCGTCACGCAGTTCGGGACTTCGGGCGTAGACCGAGGCACCGGGACCCGGGCGGGGGCTGCCGTCGAAACGGGCGTAACTGCCGCCCGCCTCGGTCACGATCAGGGACGTCGCGGCGAAGTCCCAGATCTGGCCGCTCGTCTGGGCTGCCAGGTCGAGGTCGCCGCGGGCCACCAGCAGGGGTGGGTGCACCGGCCAGGGGCGCTCGTCGGCGAGGGCGATCAGGGGTTCGGCCGGTGCTCGGCCCCAGTCCGGCACGACGCCGAGGGTGCTGGCGCCCAGCAATGAGGTGCCGGGTGACGGCGAGGACACCGAGGACGGCGCCACGTGGATCCGTCGCTGTTCGGTGATGTCGCCCGCCACGATGCTTCCCTCGTACGCCCCTGCTCCGAGACCGGCCCACCACAAGCGTGCCTGCGCGGGCACCACCGCGACCGCCGCGGTGATCGCGCCCTGGTCCTCGAGGGCGACGAGCACGAGCCAGCGGTCGTCGCCCTCGACGAACAACGCCGTGCCGTCGATCGGGTCGATGATCCAGCGGCGGCCGGTGTCCGAGCCGGTGGCGCCGTGTTCCTCGCCGAGGACGGCGTCGCCGGGGACGAGGGAGGACAGCACCTCGCGGATGACCGTCTCGACGGCCCGGTCGGCGGCGGTGACCACGCTGCCGTCGGCTTTGAGCTCGCGGGGCAGGGCGGCCACCCCGGCGAAGTGGCGGAGGCCTTCGGCGGATCCGGCCAGGGCGGCGGTCAGGGCGATGTTGAGATCGTCTGTCACGGTTCCATCCTGCCGGGCCGGGCCGGAGGGCTTGTCGAGTGACGCGGAAACTGCGTGGGAGGATTGAAGTAACACGGCGTACTCAGATAGGGGCCCATGCGTATCACCAGCGGCGTCGTCTTCACCACGCCGCCGACGCTGCCCCGCGGCCGGCATGTGCTCAGCCGCGACGAGGTGACCGCCACGCAGCGCGAGCGGATGCTGATCGCCGCGACCGAACTGCTGGCCGGCGAGGGCTACCGCGGGTTCGGCGTGCGGGAGATCTGCTCTTCGGCGGCGGTGTCGCGGGCCGCCTTCTACGAGTGCTTCGCCGACAAGGACGCCTGCATCTACGCGGCCTACGACCGTTTCATCGCGGTATTCCTGGAGCATCTCGCCGAGAGCGGCACGACCGGCGCCGACTGGCCGGGCTGTGTCCGCGGCTTCGTCGCCTCCTACCTCGGCACACTCCAGCGCGATCTCGTCGCGGCCCGCGCCTTCCAGGTGGAGATGGACGCTCTCGGCCGCGCCGCCCGCGAGCGCCGCCGCGCCGCGCTCACCGCGTTGGCAGGCTTCGTGCGACGGTTGCGGTCAGAGCGCTTTCCCGGTACGGCGGACCGTGTGCCTTTCAGCGCCTACCTCGGCGCCATCCACGCGTTGCGTCAGAGCGCCTGCGACGCGCTGGACGCTTCACCCGAACCCGACTTGCCGTCGCTGGTCGACGAGCTGTCCACGTGGCTGTGCCGCATGGTCGAGGCGTAAGGAGAATCCATGACCCACGAGTGCGTCGCGCCCGCCGCCGAGGAGGCGCTCGTCGCCCGTCTGCGGGCCGACGGTCCCCGGTCGTTCGGGGCGATGTTCCTGGAGCGCTCCACGCGTACCCCCGATGCTCCCGCCTATCGCACCCCCGGCCCCGGCGGCGGCTGGATCTCGCGCACCTGGGCGGAGACCGCGCAGGCGGTCACCGAGATCGCGGCGGGACTCCTGGCGCTCGGACTGCGGCCGCAGGACCGGGTGGCGATCTGCTCGGCCACCCGGGTGGAGTGGATCGAGGCGGACTTCGGGGTGATGTGCGCGGGCGGCGCGACGACGACGGTCTACCCGAGCTCGTCGCCGGAAGAGGTACGGCACATCCTCACCGACTCGGGCAGCCGCTTCGTGTTCGTGGAGAACGCCGCCCAGCTCTCCAAGATCCTGGCGGCCGGAACCGTCGAGCGCGCGATCCTGATCGACGGCCCCGCCCCGTCCGGCGACTCCCGTACCGCGGCCGGCGACTCCCGCACCGCGGCCGGCGACTCGCCCGCCGGCACGGACAGCGACTCCCGCACCCTGGATCTTGGAGCGCTGAAGGCGCTCGGCCGGGAGAAGTTAGCGACGAATCCGGATCTGGTCCAGCAGGAGACCGCCAAGATCGGCCCCGACGACCTCGCCACCCTGATCTACACCTCGGGAACGACCGGCCTGCCCAAGGGCGTCCGCGTAGGACACGACGCCTGGATCTACCAAGGTCTCGCCATCCAGGCCATGGGCATCGTCCACCCCGGCGACCTGGGTTATCTCTGGCTGCCGCTCTCCCACGCGTTCGGCAAGGCACTGCTCTCCTGCCAGCTGTCGGTCGGCTTCGAGTTCGCCGTCGACGGCGACGTCAGCGCCATCGTGCAGCGGCTCGCCGAGGTCCGCCCGACGATCATGCCGGCCGTCCCGCGGATCTTCGAGAAGGTGTACGCCGGCGTCGCCGCGACGATGGAACGCGAGGGCGGCCTCAAGGCGCGTCTCTACCGCTGGGCGATCGGTGTGGCGCTGCGCCGCGGCGCCCTGCGGCCGATCGCCGACCGGCTGGTGCTGTCGAAGGTGCGGGACCGGTTCGGCGGCCGGATGCGGTTCTTCATCTCCGGCGCGTCGTCCCTCTCCCCCGAGATCGCCGCCTGGTTCGACGCGATCCGGCTGCCGATCGCCGAGGGCTACGGCCTCACCGAGTCGTGCGCCACCACGATCTTCAACCGGCCTGCGGACCCGGAGTACGGGACGGTGGGCGTACCGCTGCCCGGCACCCGGGTCCGGATCGCCGACGACGGCGAGATCCTGCTCAAGGGGCCGGGCCTGATGCAGGGCTACCACGGCATGCCGGAGGCGACGGCGGAGACCCTGATCGACGGCTGGCTGCACACCGGTGACATCGGCGAGATCACCGAGCGCGGATCGCTGCGGATCACCGACCGCAAGAAGGACCTGATCAAGACGTCGAACGGCAAGTACGTGGCGCCGCAGGCGATCGAGGCCCGGTTCAAGGGGTTGTGCCCGCTGGCCGGCCAGGTCGTGGTGCACGGCGAGAACCGCAAGTTCATCACCGCCCTGATCGACCTGGATCCGGACGAGGCCCGCAAGTGGGCGCCGGCTCATGGCCTGGAGAAAGCGTCGCACGCCGAGATCGCGCGGTCGGATCAGATGCGCGAGGAGATCGCCCGCTGCGTCGAGGAACTCAACAAGGGCCTCAACTCCTGGGAGACGATCAAGAAGTTCGCCATCCTGGAGGAGAACCTCGACGTCGAGGGCGGTGATCTCACCCCGTCGCTCAAACTGCGCCGCCGCGTCGTGGAGAAGCGCTATCAGTCGCAATTGGACGGTCTGTACGCATAAAATCACCGAATGCATCGCAGCCGCCTCTTCGGCATCTTCATCGACACCCCGCTCGCCGACGCCGGCGCCGCCGCCACGTTCTGGTCGGAGGCGCTCGGCTCGACCGCCAAACCCGTGCCGGGCGAGGAGGAGTTCACCGCCCTGATCGGCGCGTTCCCCGGGCTCGCCGTGGACGTGCAGGCCGTCGACGACTCTCCCCGCTACCACGTGGACATCGAGACCGACGACGTCGCGGCCGAGGCGGCCCGGCTGATCGGGCTCGGCGCGACGGTGGTCGTCGACAACGGCGGCCACCAGACGTTGCGGGCGCCGGGCGGCCACCTGTTCTGCGTGGTGCCGATCCAGTCGCAGGGTGACCTGTTCGAGCGTGAGGCGCGCACCTGGCAGTAGCGGATCAGTGCAGGTGGAAGAGATCGGCGGCCCGCGTCGCACGCAGCAACCACCGCAGGTGCGGCTGGCAGTCGTGCAGATGGCACGTCGCCTGCCGGGCCTCCGCCACCCGGCGGGCCGCCACCAGCATCCGCAGCCCGGCAGCGTCGCAGAAGTCCACCCCTGCCAGGTCGATGTGGATGTGCCGCACCGGCATCCCCAGTCCGAGCAGGTCGTGCACCTGCGTGAGGTCGTAGAGCTGGGTCTGCAGGGCGGTCGCCGACATCGCGTCCAGGCTGCCCTGCAACGTGATCAGCAGCCGGTCGCCGTCCCGCGAGCCGGCGATCCGCGTGCCGGGCGTCACGACGACACTCCCGGCAGACGAACACCGGACACCGCGAAGAGAAGAACGCCGGGCGTCACGACGGCTCCTCGGGCCGGCCCCGGACGATCGCCCAGACCAGTTTGCCGCTGCGGGCCGGCAGCGCGCCCCACGCCGACGCGGCGGCGCTGACGATCCGCAGGCCGAGTCCGCGGTCGGTCAGCGACGGCCCGAGCGGCCCGGGGATCGGATCGCGCACCTGGGGCAGGATCACGTCGCCGTCGTAGACGGCCAGGTGCAGGGCCGCCCCGGCGCCCTCACCGCGCATCGACACGATCACCTCGATGTCACCGGCGGCGTGCTCGGCCGCGTTCACCACCAGCTCCGAGATGATCAACCGGGCCCGCTGGCAGAGGTGCTGGACGTCCCACTGCCGGCAGGCGTCGTTGACCAGCGCCCGGGCCAGCATCGCGGCGGCCGGGTCCGGGGGCAGCGCCAGGTGCATCCGGTCGGCGAGAGGACGGCGGCCGGCCAGCGCGGCCCGGGCCTGGGCCACCGTCGCGTAGAGCACCAGCCAGTCCCGCGCGCCCAGCCGCCGCAGCCGGCGGGCCAGTGGCGTGCTCGCCTTCGCGCAGACCGCCACGGCGACCGGCGGCTGCATCGCGGCGCCCTGCGCGCAGGCCGTCAGCCAGAGCGGGGCGCTCACGGCGTGCGGGTCGCTCAGCTCGTGCAGATCCACGATCATCCCGGTGGGGTGCTCGGCGAGGCACTTGTCCAGCACCAGGCGGGCCTGCGTGGACAGTGCCCGGTCCCACTGGCCCCACACCGAGAACTCGATGACCGCACTGTCGGCGTCGATCACGGCCAGGACCGAGTCGGGCAGGGCGTCGCCCGACCAACCGATCAGATGCGGAGAGCCCGCCCCCATATGCCTCTCTCCCGGCAAATTGCAATCAGCTATGTCAATACCGCCGCCGCAATTCTTGGTTTATCCGGAAGACAGCGTCAACGGGGATTCACCATCCGCGACACCGACGGGCAGCAGCCGGGCCCCGGAGACGGGGACACCGGCTGCCTGACCGATCCGGCCGACAACGGCCTTGATCGAGTCTTACCCGCAGGATCGCGATCAAATCCCTCGCTGCATGGCCAGAACTCCCCTGTTCACGGCCGTGATCGCCTTGCGCGCGGTCGCCTTGACGCTGGGCGACGCCGACTCGGCCTCCTTGATCTGGCCGAGCAGGTCGAGCACCTGCCGCGCCCAGCGCACGAAGTCGCCGGCGGGCATGTCCGCGTCGTACTGATGGCCGCTCGCCAGCACCTTGGCGAGCGGCTCGCCGCGGGCCCAGCGGAACATCGGCCAGACGAAGCCGGGGTCGGGCTCGCGGGTCAGCGACAGGCCGAACTCCGCCTCGTCGGCGGCGATCTCGCCCCACAGCTTGGCGCAGGCGTCCACGGCCGCGGTGATCGCGCCCTTCGGCACCGACGCGCGGTCCTCGCCCTCGCGGCGGGACTCGTAGAGCACCATCGACACCGCGGCGGCCAGCTCATCCGGCGCCAGGCCGTCCCAGACGCCCTGGCGCAGGCACTCGGCGACCAGCAGATCGGCCTCGGACCAGATCCGCCCCAGCATCCGGCCGGCGTCGGAGACCTCGCCGTCGGCGCTGAGGTAGCCGCGGGTCGTCAGCACCGCGCAGACCTGGTCGAACGTGCGCGCCAGCGAACCGGTGCGCCCGGCCACCTTGTCGCGCAGCGTCTGGGTGTCGCGCTGCAGCCGGTGCCGCCGCTCGGCCCAGCGGGCGTGGTCCTCCCGCTCCGGGCAGGCGTGGCACGGGTGCTGGCGCATCCGCACCTTGAGCAGGGCGATCTCGGCGTCCTCGCCGGGCGCCTGACGGCCGCGCCGGCGCCGGTCCGGATGCCGGTCGAGACCGGTCGCGCTCACCTGCGCGGCCAGGTCGCGGCGCGCCGCCGGGGAGCGGTGATTGAAATTCTTCGGTACGCGGACCCGCGCCAGGACCTCGACCTCGCCCCCGAAGTCACCGGGGCTCACCCGGCCCGCCCACCGGTCCTGCGTGAGCACCAGCGGCCGCGGCTCGCCGAACCCGCTGGTCGCCGGCTCCAGCACCACCGCGAGACCGGCCCGCCGGCCCTGCGGCACCCGGATCACCTCGCCGATCCGCAGTTTCTCCAGCGAGGCGACGGCGGCCGAGCGGCGCTGCTGCACGCCCTGCCGGGAGAGCGATTTCTCCCGGTCCGCGATGGCGACCCGCAGGCCGAAGTATTCCTCGAAGTCGCCGTGGTGGCAGGCGGCGTCCTCCGAGTACGTCTGCATGGTCTCCTCGTTGCGCTGCACCTGCCGGGCCAGCCCGACCACCGACCGGTCGGCCTGGAACTGCGCGAACGACGACTCGAGCAGCGCGCGGGACCGCTCGGCGCCGACCGAGCCGACCAGGTTGACGGCCATGTTGTAGGACGGGCGGAAGGACGAGCGCAGCGGGTAGGTCCGCGTGCTGGCCAGCCCGGCCACGTGCCGGGGGTCGACGTCGGGGCTCCAGAGCACCACGGCGTGGCCCTCGACGTCGATGCCACGGCGGCCGGCCCGGCCGGTGAGCTGTGTGTACTCCCCGGGGGTGAGGTCGACGTGCGCCTCGCCGTTGAACTTGACGAGCCGCTCCAGGACGACGCAGCGGGCCGGCATGTTGATGCCGAGCGCCAGCGTCTCGGTCGCGAAGACCGCCTTGACCAGGCCACGGACGAAGCACTCCTCGACCGCCTCCTTGAAGGCGGGGAGCATGCCGGCGTGGTGGGCCGCCACACCGCGCTCCAGGCCGTCGAGCCACTCCCAGTAGCCCAGGACCGACAGGTCCTCGGCGGGGATGCTCGCCACCTTCGCCTGGGCGATGGCGCGGATCGCGGCGCGCTCCTCGGGGTCGGTGAGCCGCAGCCCGGCCGCCAGGCACTGCTGCACCGCCGCGTCGCAGGCCGCGCGGCTGAAGATGAACAGGATCGCCGGCAGCAGCCCGGACCGCTCCAGCCGGTCGATCACCTCGGCGCGGGGTGGCGGCTGCCAGCGCCGGGACCGCCCGCCGCGCCCGTTGAAGCCGGAGGTGCCGCGGTCGGTCATCTCCAGGCGGCGGTCCATCTCGCGGGTGTAGCGCAGCAGCTCGGGGTGGACGTCGTGCTTCTTCGCCGCGTCGGCGTCGTGGAACAGGTCGAACATCCGGCGGCCGACGAGCATGTGCTGCCAGAGCGGCACCGGCCGGTGCTCGCTCACCACCACCTCGGTCTCGCCCCGGACGGTGACCAGCCAGTCGGCGAACTCCTCGTAGTTGCTGACCGTCGCGGAGAGCGAGACCAGGGTGACCGACGACGGCAGGTGGATGATCACCTCTTCCCAGACCGCGCCGCGGAACCGGTCGGCGAGGTAGTGCACCTCGTCCATCACCACGTAGGCCAGGTTGCGCAGGGCGGCGGCGCCGGAGTAGAGCATGTTGCGCAGCACCTCGGTGGTCATCACCACCACGGGAGCGTCGCCGTTGATCGCGTTGTCGCCGGTGAGCAGGCCGACCTTGTCGGCGCCGTAACGCTGGACGAGGTCGTTGTACTTCTGGTTGGAGAGCGCCTTGATCGGTGTCGTGTAGAAGCACTTGCGCTCCCCCGAGCGCAGGGCGAGGTGCACCGCGAACTCGCCGACGACGGTCTTGCCGGCGCCGGTCGGGGCGCAGACCAGCACACCGTTGCCCCGCTCCAGGACCTCGCAGGCCGCACGCTGGAAGTCGTCCAGGTCGAAGCCGACGTCGACCATGAAATCCTCGAGCGCCGGGAACTCGGCGACCCGCGCCGCCCGCCTCTGGGAAGCCGCATACCGCTCGGCGGGACTAGTCATGACCACAAGGCTAGTTCGTTCGTATGACAAAACGCAGCACGGTATTCGCGTGCCGGTAGTGGCCCCCGGAGGCCGGTTCCGGGGCATCGGTATCGTGCACCACGTGCCGGATGCCACTCACCCTCCTCATACCGTGCGGCAGGTCGAAGCCGTCCTCTTCGACTTCCACGGCACGCTGGCCCAGGTCGAAGACCCTCTGACCTGGGTGATCGCGGCGGCGGCCGCCTGCGGGCGCGAGCTCGACCGCGGCAAGGCGACGATCCTGGCCGACCGGCTGACGACCGCCGGGCGCGCCGGTGGGCCGCTGCCACATCGGGTTCCACCGCAGCTGGCCGAGCACTGGGCCGACCGTGATCTCTACGAGCACAGTCACCGGGCCGCGTACACCGGCCTGGCGTCCACGGTGAACACCGATGTCGAGGGCCTCGCCGACGCCCTCTACGACCGTCTGCTGCGGCCGGACGGCTGGCTGCCCTACCCCGACACCGAGCCGACGCTGCGCAAGCTGCACGACGCCGGCATCAAGATCGGCGTGGTGAGCAACGTCGGCTTCGACATCCGCCCGCACTTCGCGTCCTGGGGCCTCGACACGCTCGTCGACGCGTTCGTGCTCAGCTACGAGGTCGGCCGGACCAAACCCGACCCGGCGATCTTCCTGCGCGCCTGCGGGATGCTCGGCGCCGATCCGGAGCGCACGCTGATGGTCGGCGACACCCCGGCCGACGCGGGCGCGGTGAACGCGGGCTGTGCCGTGCTGGTGCTGCCGTCCGCCGACGCCGGCCGCTCCAACGGCCTCGGCGCCACGCTGGCGCTGGCCGGCTGCGTCTAGGCGTACCGATCCAAGGTCCGGCCCTGCCGGCTCTTCACGTGAGGCGGGGTCTCCGGGGAAGCGGCCTTCTCCTCGGGCGGCTTGGCCGCGGCCTCCGCCATCTGCTTGAGGGTCTGCCGGGCGCTGCCGAGGACCGACGCCGCCTTGCTGCCGATCGGGTTCGTCATGCCCTCACCCTTCGGCCGGATACCGGAAAACTTCAGCGCAGCAACCGGACCGCACCCGGAACACAGTCGATCTCCAGCGGTAACGGTCCCAGCCGCTCGCCGTCGGCGTACCCGATGATGCCCTCTGCCTCGATCCGCACCCGCCGGGCCCGCAGCACCGTCACCCGGGGATCGGTGACGTGCGTGCCGTGCCGCAGCCGGGGTTTGAGCCGGGTGAGGCCGGTCCGGCCGAGCGGCGCCGCGTAGATCACGTCGAGCAGTCCGTCGGCGGGGTCGGCGTCCGGCAGGATCCGCATGCCGCCGCCGTAGCTCGCGCAGTTGCCGACCGCGACGATCTCCGCGGGGAATCGGTGCTCGATCCCGTCGGCGTGCAGCACGTACTCCCGGGCCCGCAGCCGGGCCAGCTCCAGGACGATCGCCAGGTCGTACCGGCGGGGTCCGCGCGGCCGGCGCATCCGGTTGGCGCGCTCGTTGACGAGGGCGTCGAATCCGGCGGCGAGCACCGCGCAGAACCATCGCCGGTCGCCCCGATCGGTCCGGGTCAGGGCCAGATCCAGGTGCTGGGCACGCTGGTCGCGCAGCGCCAGCCCGATCGCCTCCGCGGCCTTCAGAGCGTGCAGGGGTACGCCGGAAGCACTGGCGAAGTCGTTCCCCGTTCCGGCCGGGACGACCCCGAAGCCCACCTCGGTGCCCGCGATCGCCTGCAACGCCCGGTGCACGGTCCCGTCGCCGCCGACCGCGACCAGCGCCGCAGCGCCCTCACCGACGGCCCGATGGCAGGCGAGCTCGGCCTCCGCGCCGCTGCCCGCCTCCAAGATCCGCACTGGCCGTCCCGCGACGCCCAAGGCCTCGACGACCCCCGGAAGCAGACCGCGGTGCCGGCCGCGCCCCGCAGAGGGGTTGGCCAGCACCGCGATGAAGTCCGCACTCATGGCGGCAGACGCTATATGACTAGGTCATGTCGTCGAAACGGCGCTCCAGCGGCGCCGGCTTCTCGACCGGCGCCGGCGATCCGATCGCCGTGGGCGCCTCGACCGGGTCGGAGGCGCCGACCGGCACCCTCTCCTCGGCGAGCGGCGAGATCGCGTCGTCGTCGAGGCCCTCGTAGAGCTCCTTGCCCCGGCCCTTGCGCCTGTCGTTGATGAACGCGACACCGACCGCGATGAAGTAGAGCAGCGAGATGCACGCCGCCAGCAGTGTCATCCCGAACGGCCCCGGGTCGGGGGTGGCGATCGCGGCGAACGCGAACGACAGGAACACCACTGCCCGCCACCAGCTCAGCAGCCGCCGGGCCGAGACCACGCCGGTGAAGTTGAGCATGAGCAGCAGCAACGGGAACTCGAACGCCGCCCCGAAGAGCAGGATCATGTTCATCACGAAGCCGACGTACGCCGTCACCTCGAGTTGGGTGGACTCGCCGATGACACCGGCTTCCATGATGAACGACAGGCTGTGCTTGACCACGAAGTAGGCCAGCACGGCGCCGAGCATGAACAGCGGCGCGGCGATGGCGACGAAGACGTACGCCCACTTGCGCTCGTGGCGGTGCAGCCCGGGCGCGACGAACGCCCAGAGCTGGTAGAGCCAGACCGGCGAACCGATGATGATGCCGACCCACAGCGCGATCTTCAGGCGCAGGACCAGCTGGTCGGTCGCGCCCAGCACCAGGAAGCGGCACTGCCCGTCGATCCACGACGACGGGAGGGCGCAGTAGGGACCCTCGAGGATGTCGAAGACCCACTGGGAGATGATGAAGCCGACGATCAGGCCGACGACGAGTCCCAGCGAGGCGATGAACAACCGGTTGCGCAGCTCCCGGACGTGCTCGATGAGCGTCATCGAGCCTTCGGCGGCCTGCTGGAACTTAGTCGGCTTCTTCGGCTTCCGGCGCAGGCTCAGTGCCATCGGTCCGGATCAGCGGTCGTTGGTGCGCTGCACCGGGTCGGTGTAGCCCTGCGGGGGCTGGTAACCCGGCTGCGGCTGCGGCTGCGGCTGCTGGTAACCCTGCGGCGGCGGCGCCTGCTGGTAGCCGGGCTGCTGCTGGTAGGGCTGCTGAACCTCGCCCTGCAGCGGGGTGCGGCTGTGCTGCGGCTCCGCCTTCTCCGCGACGGTGTTGTCGTCATCGACGAGGCCCTTGGTCTCGGCCTTGATGATCCGCAGCGAGCGCCCGAGGGAACGCGCGGCGTCCGGCAGTCGCTTCGCGCCGAAGAGCAGCACGAGCACGACGACGAGAACGATGATGTGCCATGGCTTGAGGGCGCCCATGGAATGACTCCAGTCGGTCGGATCAGGTTGCGGGGTCCATCGTACGTGTGGATTCCAGGGATATCGCTTTCCGGATGCCCTGGGATTCCCAAGATTCTGCTAAGTCTCGGACAACGGGGACGGAACTGCCCCTGATCAGCGTCCCAGGTTCGCCTTGATCTGCGTGATCGACTCATTGGCACGCTCGGCGCGCTGCTGGGTGGCGAGCACCGTCTGCTGCAACTCCTCGGCGGCGGCCTGCAGGGCCATCGCCTCCTGCTGCCGGCGCTGCAGCTTCACCACCGCCCGGCGCAACTCGGGCAGCCGGCCCAGCAGGCGCGCGGCAGCCGTTCCCAGGACGATCAGCGCGATCGCACCCACGGCGATCCAGACCCACATCAGCACGGGGCAACCCTACCCATGCCGCGATTGCCGCCGGTGAGATGGCACGCGGTTTTTCGACGCCGCGGGGTTTGCGGTGGCGGAAAACCGCCTGCCATCTCACCGGTTACCAGGCAATCGCCGCGGAGCGCAGCGGAGCCGGCCAGCTCAGGCATATTGGTCCAGGGCGGTGCCGGCCTGTGCGCGGATTCGCTCGATCAGTTCGGGTGGGCCGAGCACCGTGACGTCGCGGCCCAGGCCGGCGAGCAGCCGCTGCGCCCAGCCCAGATCGGTGACCCGCATGGTGACCAGCCACTCGGCGCCGTCCTTCTGGACCTGCTCGACCGGGTAGTACTCGGTGATCCACCGGCTGCCCCGGCCGACCCGCAGCGTGATCAGCGGAAGGTCCGGGCCGGGTTTGAAGACACCGCCGCTCACGTCCTGCGGCACCGCCTCGACCGGCGGCGCGGCCGGCTCGGCCAGCTCGGTGAACGCGTCGATCCGGTCCACCCGGAACATCCGGGTGCCCTCGGCCCGGCGGCACCACGCCTCCAGGTACGCCGTGCCGCCCACCATCAGCATCCGCATCGGGTCGACGGTCCGCTCGGTCGTCTCGTCCCGGGCCGCCGTGTAGTAGGTGAGCCGCAGCGCGTGCCCCGAGTCGACGGCGGCGCGCACCGCCTCCAGCTTCTTCTGGTTCGCCGGCAGCCGGACCGTGACCGGCGCGTCGGCCAGGTCGCCGGCCGCGCTCTCGATCTTGGCGAGGGCCCGCTCGATGGCGTCCCGGGTGCCGATGCCGGGCGTCTCGGCGAGCATCCGCAGCGCCACCACCAGGGCGAGCGCCTCGTCCTGGTTGAGGCGCAGCGGCTTGTCGATGCCGGCGTCGTGGCTGATCGTCACCCGGTCGCCGTCGAACGCCATGTCGATGAGGTCGCCGGGGCCGTACCCGGGCAGGCCGCAGACCCAGAGCAACTCCAGGTCCTCGCGCAGCTGCTTCTCGGTGACGCCCAGGTCGCCGGCCGCCTCGGCGACCCGGATCCCGGGCCGGGCCAGGAGGTACGGCACGAGGTTGAGCAGCCGGCCCAGCCGGTCGGCCGAGGCGTTGCTGGTGCCCTTCAGGCTCACGGCGCCGCCAGCTCCTTCAGGTTCTGGATCACGGCGTCCCGGAGCTCCGGCGGGCCCTCGGCCTTCACGTCCGGTCCGTAGCCGGCGAGGCGCGCGGCCAGCCACTCGACGTCGCCGTACGCGATGGTGAGCCGGTCCCCCTCGGGAAGCGCGACCGACTCGCTGGCCATCCGCCGCAGACCCGCCGCCTTCCCCGGTTTCACGGTGACGATGGCCCGGCCGTTGCGCGCGATCGGGCCGGTCGAGCGGGCCACGTGGCTGATCAGGTCGCGGTCCTCGGGCGGGGTGAACGCGTCGGGCCGGCCGGCCGGCTTCACGTCGCCGACGATGCGGGACAGCCGGAAGCAGCGGGCGGCGTCCCGGTCCCGGTCGTGACCCACCACGTACCACCGGCCGCGCCAGCAGACCACGCCCCACGGCTCCAGGCGGCGGGTCACCGGCTCGTCGCCCTCCGGCACCCGATATTTGAAGGTGACCGCGCGGCGCTGCCGGGCCGCCGCGGTGAGCGGGCCGAACGCCGGGTCGACGGTGACCACCGGCTCCACGCCCAGGGTGGCCTGCGGGTCCACCTCGACGCCGGCGGCTCTCAGTTTCGCCAGGCCGGACGACGCGGCGGCGGCCAGCCCGGCGTGCTGCCAGAGCCGCGCGGCGATGCCGACGGCGGCGGCCTCGTCGGGTGCCAGCAGGATGTCGGGGAGAGCGTATTCGCGCTGGGCGATGCGGTAGCCGGGCTCCTGGTCGAAGATGCTCGCCGTGCCGGTCTCCAGCGGGACGCCCAGCTCCCGCAGCTCCGCCTTGTCCCGCTCGAACTTGCGCTGGAACGCCTCGTGGTCGCGGGGATCCTCCGGGTCGTGCTCGTAACCGGGCACGGTCGCGGCGATCTGCGCGGCGGTCAGGAACCGGCGCGTGGACAGCAGACAGATCACCAGATTCACCAGGCGCTCGGTGCGAGTGCGCGACACGAGAGGCAACGCTAGCAGCCTCGTCACACGGACGGTTATCCGCGCATCGGCCGGGGGAAGATGGCGATCGTGGCAAACCCCTCAGGATCATCAGAATCGGAGAGTGTCGGCACCGTCGTCGTGGCGGGCGCCGCCAACCTGGCGATCGCCGCCGCGAAACTGGTGGCCGGCCTCACCTCCGGCTCCGCCGCGATGCTCTCCGAGGCCGCGCACTCGATGGCCGACACGGTCACCGAGGTCTTCCTTTACGTGGCGCTGCGCCGCGGCAGCAAACCCGCCGACGAAGAACACCCGTTCGGGTACGGCAAGGAGAGCTGGGTCTGGGCGTTCATCGCGGCCCTGTTCACGTTCGTCGGCGGCGCCGGGTTCTCGATCTACCACGGCATCGACACGATCATCGAGGGTGAGGAGGCCGGGCCGTACCTGGCGTCGTACATCGTCCTCGCCGTCTCCTTCCTGGCCGAGGGCGCGTCCTTCCTCAAAGCCCGCCGCCAGGTACGCAACGAGTCCAGCCGCTGGAACGTCAGCACCCGCCGGTTCCTGCGCCTCACCCCGGACACCACGGTGAAGGCCGTCTACTTCGAGGACTCGGCGGCCCTGATCGGCCTGGTCCTCGCGGCCGCCGGGCTGGGCCTCGCCGAGATCACCGGCTCGCCGTTCTGGGACGGCGCCGCCTCGATCCTGATCGGCCTGCTGCTGCTCGCGGTCGCCACCGTGCTGGCGAAGAGCAACGTGACCCTGCTGGTCGGCCGGGCCGTCCCGCGCCGGGTGCACAACCAGATCGCCGCCGACCTGGCCGGCATCCCGGTGGTCACCGCCGTCCCGATGCTGTTCACCATGCAGCTCGGCCCCGGCGAGATCCTGGTCGCC
Source organism: Actinoplanes sp. OR16 (assembly GCF_004001265.1). Lineage (GTDB taxonomy): Bacteria > Actinomycetota > Actinomycetes > Mycobacteriales > Micromonosporaceae > Actinoplanes. The sequence goes on from NZ_AP019371.1 coordinate 8,516,994, forward strand.
GCCAAGGTCGACTTCGCCGACGAGGTCACCGGCGCGGTCATCGAGGCGGCCTCCGACGAGGCGGAGAAGCGCCTGCGGGGGAGATTTCCCGGCATATCGTACGTTTTTCTCGACCCGACCCGGGGTGAGCCGGGACGCAACGACGTCCGGCCGTCTCGGTAGGGTCTCCGGTCATGGTGCGGTGGCGGTCCGGGACGGTCCTTGCGGTGCGGCGCAGCTGGCAGGGCGCGCTCGAACTGGACGTCGAGGTGGACGGCGCCCCGCTGCGCGCGCTCGCCTACCCGGCCCTGGTCGGCGACCCCGGCGTCGGCGACCGTGTCCTGCTCAACGTCGGCGCGCTGGTGATGGGCCTCGGCACCGGCGGCTACGCCCTGGTCGTCGCCCTGCCCGACCGGCTGCCCGCCGACCCGCCCGCCGACGGCAGCACCCGCGACAGCGGCCACTTGGTGAAAGCCCGCTACACCCCGCTGCAGCCGATCCTGCTCGGCGTCGACGAGGAAGCCTCCCCGCACCGCGCGATCATGGAGGCCGCCGGCTCCCTGGACGGCATGCCGGTCGTCACCGCCGACCTGCACTCGGCCCTCCCGGCGATCCTGGCCGGCGTCCACGCCGACCGCCCGCAGGCCCGGGTGGCCTACGTGATGACCGACGGCGGCGCGCTCCCGGCCTGGTTCTCCCGCACCCTCGACGGCCTCCGCGGCCACCTGGCCGGCACCGTCACCACCGGCCAGTCCTTCGGCGGCGACCTGGAGGCGAGCACCGTGCACACCGGCCTGCTCGCGGCCCGTCACGTGCTGCGCGCCGACGTCACGATCGTCGCCCAGGGACCCGGCAACCTCGGCACCGGCACCCCGTGGGGCTTCTCCGGAGTGGCGCTCGGCGAGGCGATCAACGCAGTCGCGGCCCTCGGTGGCCACGCCGTCGGCTCCCTCCGCATCTCCGACGCCGACGGCCGGGACCGGCATCGGGGGATCTCGCACCACAGCGTCACGGCGTACGGAAGAGTCGCCCTGACCCGAGCCGACCTGATCGTCCCCGACGGCCTGGACCCCCACCTGGCCGAGGTGGTCGCGGCCACGCTGGAACCGCTCGCCTCCCGGCACACCGTGATCCACGTGCCGGTGGACGGCCTGGACGCCGCGCTGCGCGAGTCGCCGGTGCCGCTGTCGACGATGGGCCGCAAGCTGGACCAGGACCACGCCTACTTCCTGGCGGCAGCCGCGGCCGGCCGGCACGCGGCATCCCTGCTCCCCTGACCGCCGTCCCCTTACCGCCTTCCCCTGACCGCCTTCCCCTGACGGCCGTCCCCTGACCACCGTCCCCTGACGGCCGTCCCCTGGCCGCCTCGCTGTTCCTGCCGCTCACCTGCCGCCGTCGCATGCCCGCGCCACCGGCGATCGCGCGGCCTTCCGCGGATGCCAACGACTTGCCGGCCCGCGTCACGTCCGGTCACGGAGCGACCGATCGGTGGAAACCCGTGGGGCCCGGAACACCCGTGACTCTCCACGAACCCTCGGGAATCCACGATTCGCTGGCACCCTCCGTGACCAGCGGTGACGCATTCGCGGCCGTCGCCCGGGTCAGCGGCGGCGGGCCAGGGTCACGCCGTCGCGGACCGGGAGCATCACGGAGTCGACGCGGTCGTCGGTGACGATGCGGTCGTTGAGGGTCGCCACCGCCTGCGACGACGGGTCGCGTGGTGTGAGGACGCCGCCGCCTCGGAGGACGTTGTCGATCACCAGGAGGCCGCCGGGGCGGAGACGGGGGACGATCTCCTCGTAGTACGCGGGGTAGCCCGTCTTGTCGGCGTCCAGGAACACGAAGTCGATCACCGGGTCGGGCGGCAGGGCGCGGACCGTGTCGAGGGCCGGGGCCAGGCGCAACTCGATCCGGTCGTCGAGGCCGGCCCGCTTCCAGTAGGTGCGGGCGATGCTCGTCCACTCGTCGGACACGTCGCAGGCCAGCAGGCGGCCGCCGGGCCGGAGCCCGCGGGCGATGCAGATCGACGAATAACCGGTGAACGTCCCGATCTCGACGGCGTTCGCTACTCCGGTCAGCTGCACCAGCAGCGTCAGGAAAGCGCCTTCGTCATGGGATATCTGCATTCCGGCGTCGCCATCCGGATATTTCGCATACGTCTCCTCCGCCAGGTCCCGCAGAACGTCGTCCGCCGGCGTGCAGTGGGAGAGCAGATAGTCCGAGATGGAAGCGTCGATGATGTCAGGCATACCCCCACCCAACCCGATCCGGGACTGAGAGAAAAGGGGCGCTACCACTCACTCAGGTCGCGCGGCGCGGGAGCGCAGCGAACCGTGCCGGGCCCTCGGCGTGAGCGGCGGTCAGCACCCACCACCCCGCTGCGAGAGAAGCTCTTATGACGTGACGATCAGATAGATCCAGCCGATGATCAACAGGCCGAGGACCGTCGTATAGAGCCATGTCGGGATCTTGTGATTGCCGGCGCGGTCCTTCTGGATCTGGCGGTAGATCCGCTCGCGGCGGCGCTCGATCCGGTTCCAGCGCACCTCGTGCTCATTGCGCTCGGGCTGCTGGGGCTTTTCGGGGGAAGGCTGGTCAGGCATAACCCGACCAGCCTATCCCGGCGCGATCACATGCTGGCGATCAGGCGCTCCACCCGCTCGTCGTAGGCGCGGAACGGGTCCTTGCAGAGCACTGTCCGCTGCGCCTGGTCGTTGAGCTTCAGATGCACCCAGTCGACGGTGAAGTCGCGGCGCTTCTCCTGGGCGTGCTTGATGAACTCGCCGCGCAGCCGGGCCCGCGTGGTCTGCGGCGGCGTCTCCTTCGCCTCGTAGATCTGCAGGTCGTTGGCGATGCGGTCGACCTGCTTGCGCTTCTCCATGAGCGCGTAGAGGCCGCGGCCCCGGCGCACGTCGTGGTACGCCAGGTCGAGCTGCGCGATCCGCGGGTGCGACATCGGGATCTCGTGCTTCGCCTGGTAGCGCTCGATCAGCTTGTACTTCGAGACCCAGTCGATCTCGCGGGCGACCGGGTCGAGGTTCTCGCTCTCGATCGCGTTCAGGACGCGGCCCCACAGCTCCACGACCCGCTTCGCGACCGGGTCGCCGCCGCGGCGCTCGACGAACTCGGTGGCCTTGGCGAGGTATTCCTGCTGGATCTCCAGCGCGGACACCTCCTTGTTGTTCGCCAGGCGGATCTTGCGGCGGCCGGTGACGTCGTGGCTGACCTCGCGGATCGCCCGGATCGGGTTCTCCAGGGTCAGGTCACGCATCACCACGCCCGCCTCGATCATGCGCAGGACGATGTCCGCGCTGCCGACTTTCAGCAGCGTGGTGACCTCGTTCATGTTCGAGTCGCCGACGATCACGTGGAGGCGGCGGTACCGCTCGGCGTCCGCGTGCGGCTCGTCGCGCGTGTTGATGATCGGGCGGCTGCGCGTGGTCGCGCTGGAGACGCCCTCCCAGATGTGCTCGGCACGCTGCGACAGGCAGAAGACCGCACCGCGCGGCGTCTGCAGCACCTTGCCCGCCCCGCAGATCAGCTGGCGGGTGACCAGGAACGGGATCAGGACGTCGGCGAGCCGGCCGAACTCGCCGTGCCGGGACACCAGGTAGTTCTCGTGGCAGCCGTAGGAGTTGCCGGCCGAGTCGGTGTTGTTCTTGAAGAGGTAGATCTCCCCCGCGATGCCCTCGTCGTGCAGACGCTTCTCCGCGTCGACGAGCAGGCCTTCGAGGATCCGCTCGCCGGCCCGGTCGTGCGCGACCAGGTCGGTGACGGAGTCGCACTCGGGGGTCGCGTACTCAGGGTGGGAACCGACATCGAGGTAGAGGCGGGCGCCGTTACGGAGGAACACGTTGCTGCTGCGTCCCCAGGAGACAACTCGGCGGAACAGGTAGCGGGCCACCTCGTCCGGAGACAGCCGCCGCTGCCCCCGATAGGTGCACGTGACTCCGTACTCGGTCTCGAGGCCGAAAATTCGCCGTTCCATGACAGAACACTAGCCGCAAGAAACGGTTCAGCGGCAGTCACAACTCGCTCTTTCCCGCGCACACCCCGCTTTCCTTGTACGCGGGAAGCTCCCGTGCCGCGAAGTCCCCGCCGCGCGAAAACGGCCGGGCGGGCAGCCCCCAGTGATCCGGCGCTGAACCGGATCACACGTGGGGGCGGCCCGCCCGGCCGTTGGAAGAGGTCAGCTCTCCGGCGTCTCCTCCGGCGTGACCTCGGTGTCCGCCGAAGCCGCCGAGATGGTCGGCTTGCCCTCGGCCGGGGCCGGCGGCGCCGCGTCGACGTCACCCAGCTCCGCCTCGGCGACCGTCTCGTGGCCGAGCAGCGACGTCAGCGCCGTGTCCGCGATGCGGCGGAACGCCCGGCCCTGGCGGCGGCGGTCCAGGACCGCCACCTCCAGCTGCTTCGCCTCGAGGGTGCGGGTCTGGCCGTTCTCCCCGCCCACGCTGCCCAGCGCCTCGGCGGCGAGCGCCAGAGCGGTCGGCAGGTCGGCGGCGGTGTCGTGCCGCTCACGCAGCACATTGGAGATGGCTTCGGCCTGGCCGCCCATCGCCATGAAACCGGGCTCGTCCATGACCGAGCCGTCGTACGTCACCCGGTACAGCTCGTCGGCCTCGGGCGAGGCGCCGACCTGCGCCACACAGATCTCCACCTCGTAGGGCTTCTGCGTCTCCGAGAAGATCGCACCGAGCGTCTGTGTGTACGCGTTCGCGAGCGCCCGGCCGGTCACGTCCCGCCGGTCGTAGCTGAGGCCCAGCATGTCGGCCATCCGCACGCCGGCCCGGCGCAGGCTCTCGAACTCGTTGTACCGCCCGACGGCAGCGAACGCGATCTTGTCGTAGATCTCGCTGATCTTCCGCAGGGTGGTGATGTTCTCGGCGACCAGCAGGATGCCGCCCTCGTAGGTGAGCACCACGGCCGACCGGCCGCGGGCGATGCCCTTGCGGGCGTACTCCGAGCGGTCCCGCTGGACCTGCTCGGGCGATGCGTAGAACTGCATGGCCACGGTTGGCTTCTCCTAACTTCGCGAAAAGAGCGGATCAGCCGCCCGGGTTCTCCATACGTCCCTGGACGACTCGCTCGGCCACCGTGGTGATCTCTTCGTCGCTCAGCCGCTGCGTGCCGTTCGCGGTCGCCGTCATCACGACCGGGTAGATCTTGCGGGTCACGTCCGGCCCGCCGGTCGCGGTGTCGTCGTCGGCCGCGTCGTAGAGCGCCTCGACCGCGAGGACGATCGCGTCCGCGGTGCTGACACCCGCCCGGTACCGCTTCTTCAGCGCCGACTTGGCGAACAGCGAACCGGAGCCGATCGCCTCGTAGCCGGTCTCCTCGTAGAGACCACCGGCCACATCGAAGCTGAAGATCCGCCCGGCCCGGTTCGGGTCGCCCGGCGTCAGGTCGAACCCGGCGAACAGCGGCACGACCGCGAGGCCCTGCATCGCCGCGCCCAGGTTGCCGCGGACCATCGCGGCCAGCCGGTTCGCCTTACCGTCGAGGGAGAGCATCGCTCCCTCGATCTTCTCGTAGTGCTCCAGCTCCACCTGGAACAGCCGGATCAGCTCGATGCCGATGCCGGCCGTGCCCGCGATGCCGATCAGCGAGTACGCGTCAGCGGGGTGGACCTTCCTGATGTCGCGGCTCGCGATCAGGTTCCCCATCGTGGCGCGCCGGTCACCCGCCATCACCACACCGTCGGCCGTCGCGATCGCGACGATCGTGGTGCCGTGCGGCGCGACGTCACCGGAGAGCCCGGGCGGAAGCGGCCGCCGCCCCGGCAACATCTCCGGAGCGGCCTGACTCAGGAACTGCGTGAAGGAGGACGTCCCCGTGCTGGTGAAGAAATCCGGTAGACGCCCGGATGGATCAAAGCCCGTCGCCACGTGGTTCCTTTCAGGTACGTGATCGCATTGGCGAGGAGAACCGGGTCGTCCCGGAACTGCCCCAGACCGCCGTTGCAGTTGAAGCACGATATCCCGCGCACCCGTCCGGTGCGATGATCGTGATCTACGTGTTGCGGGTCGTCCGCGCCACAGATGGCGCGGACGCCCCGTCGATGCCGTACCGGCGCCGCAGGTGGTACGCCCGGGAGCCGCCGTGAAGCCGTTCCTTGGTCTCCTTGCCGCGAGCGTTATGACAGACCAAGCCGTAGGTGTGGTAACCGTCGTCGCGCGCTTTCGTGCGCGCGAACTCCGCCAAGGGCTTCAGCGCGTCGCGATCAGGGCACCACTGGGGACCTGCGGGAACGACCGCAGGAGGTTTCCCAGCCGACCCGACCGCCCCGCCGGAAACGGACAGCTAACTCACTGGCCGCCCTTCTGGACGTACCCCCTCACGAATTCCTCGGCGTTCTCTTCGAGGACGGAGTCGATTTCGTCCAGCAGATCGTCGACGTCCTCGGTGATCTCCGCGTGCCGCTCGGCTACCTCAGGGTTGGCCTCGACGGTGACGTCCTCGACCTCTTCGCCGCTGCGCCCGCGCTCGGACTGCGACTGACCACCTGAATCTCGGGATGCCATGGATGTCCCCCTTCTCAGCCACCCGAAGTCCTGCAACATCGGGTTGGGAAAAACCTACCTCGGCCCTGTGACAAAACGCATCACCGGCTGGTGATCACCTCGAGCAGGTCCTTGGCGCTCTCGCAGGTGTCGAAGAGCGCGCCCACATGCTTCCTGGTCCCGCGCTCGGGTTCCATCATCGGCACCCGGACCAGCGATTCCCGGCCGACGTCGAAGATGACCGAGTCCCAGCTGGCGGCGACCACCTCGGAGGCGTACTGGGCGAGGCAGCGGCCGCGGAAGTACGCCCGGGTGTCCTCCGGGGGCTCGTACATCGCGCGCTGCGTCTCGTCCGGGTCGAGCAGGGTCTTCATCGACCCGCGGGCGACCAGGCGGTGATAGAGGCCCTTCTCCGGGCGCACGTCGGAGTACTGCAGGTCGACGAGCTGGAGCTTCGGCGAGTTCCAGCCGAGGTTCTCGCGTTCCCGGTAGCCCTCCAGCAGGCGCAGCTTGGCGACCCAGTCCAGCGTGTCCGACAAGTCCAGGAGGTCCGAGCCGCCGAGCTTCGTCAGCACGTCCTCCCAGCGAGCCAGCACATCGGTGGTCTGCTCGTCGGCGTCCGGGCCGTAGCGCTCGTCGACGAACGCCCGGGCCCGCTCGTAGTACGCCCACTGGAGGTCGAGCGCGGTCAGCCGCCGCCCGTCCCGCAGCCGCATCAGGTGCTTCAAGGTCGGATCGTGACTGACGGCCTTCAGCTCGCTGACCGGGTCGGCGATGCCGAGCTCCCCGGTGAACACCTTCTCCTCGATCATGTTGAGCACCAGCGAGGTGGTGCCCATCTTCAGGTACGAAGCGATCTCGGACAGGTTGGCGTCGCCGATGATGACGTGCAGGCGCCGGTACTTGTCGGCGTCGGCGTGCGGCTCGTCCCGGGTGTTGATGATGGGTCGTTTGAGGGTCGTCTCCAGCCCGACCTCGACCTCGAAGAAGTCGGCGCGCGAGGAGATCTGGAAGCCGGAGCCGGTGCCGTCCTGGCCGATGCCGACGCGGCCGACCCCGGTGAAGATCTGCCGGGTCACGAAGAACGGCGTCAGGTGCGCCACGATGTCGGCGAACGGAGTCTGCCGGCGCATCAGGTAGTTCTCGTGGGACCCGTACGACGCGCCCTTGTTGTCGGTGTTGTTCTTGTAGAGCTGAATCCGGTGGGTGCCGGGGATCGTGGCGGCACGGCGGGACGCCTCGGCCATCACCCGCTCGCCGGCCTTGTCCCACTTCACGACGTCGAGCGGGTTCGTGCACTCGGGTGTGGAGTACTCCGGGTGCGCGTGGTCGACGTAGAGGCGTGCTCCGTTGGTCAGTATCACGTTGGCCAGGCCGAGGTCCTCGTCGGCGAGGGCTTCGGCCGGGTCGTAGGCGGCGCCGGAGTACGTGAAGCCGCGGGCGTCGCGCAGCGGCGACTCCTCCTCGTAGTCCCAGCGGGCCCGGCCGCCACGGTTGAGCTCGGGGCGGGCGCCGTAGGCGTTGACGACCTGAGAGGAGGTCACCATCGGGTTGGCTCCGGGCTGCCCGGGCACCGAAATGCCGTATTCGACTTCGGTCCCCATAATCCGTCGAACGCTCATGCGACCACCCTGTCCGCCACGAAGCCAAGCGTGCTCATGCATCGAGCCTAGACGCTCTCACGTTGCTTGCCGAAGCTGCCCGTGCGCGTCGTTTCACCTTCCGTGGTGAGAAAGATCGCCGCGAGCCGCTGCCCGGGCCGTTCGACGAGCCGATTACCGACGTGGGCGGCGAGGAGACTTCCGGCCACGAAACCGATAACGATCAGCGCCCGATTCTCCGTGAATCGCACCAGGACACCGAGAACCAGCAGGTGCAGCAGGTAGAGCGAGTAGCTGACGGTGCCGAGCCAGGTGAGCACGCCGGGCACGGCACGGTGACGCAGTGCGAAAGCGATCCCGAAAGTTCCGGCGACCGCGAGCGCGACCGGCGTACCGAATTGATCGAGGGCGCTCAGCAGCACCACGGCGAGAGCCGGACTCGCGGCGATTCGCCCGATCTGGCGATGCTGCACCCGATAGATCACGGTCCCGGCGAACATCACGGCCAGCATCGTCAGCGCCTGCTCCGATGATCCACTGGTCACCCAGCGGCTCGCATGGCCGTTGGCCACCGCGAGGACGATCACGCTGAGCGAGACGGCGCCGGCTCCGAGGGCGAGACCTCGGCGATCGATGAGGTACGCGCTGACGACGGTCGCCACGATGACGAGCACCACGACCGCGCTCCACCGACGGACGGGGCCGTCACCGCTGAACAGGCCGTCCGGCAGGCCGCCGCCCGCCACCAGGGCGAGCGCCGCGAGACCGGCCGCCCACCAGGCGCTCAGACGATGCAGGCGCCACGCGAACAGGCCCGCGACCAGCAGGTAGAAGAGCATCTCGAAACTGAGGGTCCAGAACGGGCGGACGATCCCCCGTACCCCCAGAAGGTCCTGCATCATCGTGGCGTGGGCCAGCACGCTCGCGGTGGTCTCGGTGCGCAGCTGATCGGGCATCCGGTGAAGCCCGGCGGCGGCGAGCAGGGCGGCCAGGGCGATCGTGGCGAGGTACGCCGGGTAGATCCGCGCGAGCCGGCCCGCCCAGAACCGGCGCAGCGACCCGTGCCGCTCCAGCGACATCGGGATGACATAGCCGCTGACCAGGAAGAACAGCAGGACCGCGTACTTGCCGGCGTCGAAGGCGCGGTAGATCTCCAGATGCGCCGCCGACCCGATGATCACCGGGCTGAGGTGGAAGAGCGCCACCACCACTGCCGCATAGCCCCGGAGGGCGTCGAGCCAGGCCAGTCTCGTCACACGGGGTGCAACGAGGCCGGGACCGGAGGGTTCCCCCTCCGGTCCCGGTTAGCGCTCGGTGTTACAGGTACTGACCGGTGTTGTTCGCCGTCTCGATCGAACGGCCGGCCTCGGCGCCCTTGCCACCGGAGACGAGCGTGCGGATGTAGACGATCCGCTCGCCCTTCTTGCCGGAGATGCGGGCCCAGTCGTCGGGGTTGGTGGTGTTCGGCAGGTCCTCGTTCTCCCGGAACTCGTCGACGCAGCTGTCGAGCAGGTGCTGAAGACGCAGTCCCTTCTTGCCGGAGGTGAGGAACTCCTTGATCGCCATCTTCTTGCCGCGGTCCACGATGTTCTGGATCATGGCGCCGGAGTTGAAGTCCTTGAAGTACAGGACTTCCTTGTCACCGTTGGCGTAGGTGACCTCGAGGAAGCGGTTCTCCTCGGTCTCCGTGTACATCCGGAGCACGACCGCCTCGATCATCGCGGCGACCGTGGCGTCCCGGTTGCCGCCGTGCTCGGTCAGGTCGTCCGAGCTGAGCGGCAGGTCCGAGAGGATGTACTTGGCGAAGATGTCCTTGGCGGCCTCGGCGTCCGGACGCTCGATCTTGATCTTCACGTCGAGACGGCCGGGGCGCAGGATCGCCGGGTCGATCATGTCTTCCCGGTTCGACGCGCCGATGACGATCACGTTCTCCAGGCCCTCGACACCGTCGATCTCGGAGAGCAGCTGGGGAACGATGGTGTTCTCCACGTCGGAGGAGACACCGGAGCCACGGGTCCGGAAGATCGAGTCCATCTCGTCGAAGAACACGATCACCGGCGTGCCCTCGCCGGCCTTCTCCCGCGCCCGCTGGAAGACCAGGCGGATGTGCCGCTCGGTCTCACCCACGTACTTGTTGAGCAGCTCGGGACCCTTGATGTTGAGGAAGTAGCTGGTGTGCTTCTCCTCGCCACGCCGCTCGGCGATCTTCTTCGCCAGCGAGTTGGCGACCGCCTTGGCGATCAGGGTCTTGCCACAGCCGGGCGGGCCGTACAGCAGGATGCCCTTCGGCGGGCGCAGCTGGTGCTCGCGGAAGAGATCCGCGTGCAGGAACGGCAGCTCCACGGCGTCGCGGATCTGCTCGATCTGCGAGTGCAGGCCACCGATGTCGGTGTAGTCGACGTCGGGGACCTCCTCGAGGACCAGCTCCTCGACCTCGCTCTTCGGGATCCGCTCGTAGGCGTACGCCGAACGGGGCTCGATCATGAGCGAGTCACCCGCGCGGAGCTTGCCGATCTCGAGCGAGTCGGCGAGGAAGACGATGCGCTCCTCGTCGGCGTGCGAGACCACCAGGGCCCGGTCGCGGGGGCCGCCGGACGGGTTGTCCAGCACCTCCTTGAGCAGGACCACTTCACCGGTGCGCTCGAAGCCGAACGCGTCCACCACGTTGAGGGCGTCGTTGAGCAGGACCTCCTGGCCCCGCTGCAACTCCTCGACGGCGAGCGACGGCGAGACCGCCACCCGCAGCTTGCGGCCGCCGGTGAACACGTCCACCGTGCCGTCCTCGTGTGCCGACAGGAAAACGCCGTAGCCGCTGGGCGGCTGGGCTAGCCGGTCAATCTCTTCCTTGAGAGTGACGATCTGGGTCCGGGCTTCCTTGAGGGTCGCCACGAGCCGCTCGTTGTTCTCGGTCACTCGGGCCAGCTGCGCCTGCGTTGCCGCGAGCCGTTCCTCAAGCTGCCGGACGTGTCGGGGGCTTTCGGTCAACTTCCGCCTGACCAGGGCGAGTTCCTCTTGCAGGAACGCGACCTGGCTGGAGAGATCGTTGGCCTCTTTCTCCCATCGTGCGGCGCGGGAGTCCGCTTCGTCGCTACGTGCCACGTCCCACCTCCCCGGGGGGCTCGAACGTCTTGGGATAACACTAGCTGTTGCGAAGCGGTTTTCGACCCTTGCAACACCCCTGTCACCGAGTCTTGACGGATTGATCAACCCGTGGCCGATGGGTGTATCGGATCTTCGGGTATCGTCCGCGCGCCCCTGTTGTGGGAGGTGAGGCCGCTGACGCAGACTGCCGGACAGGTGTGCGCCGAGATCGATCGAGGCCGGTCTGACGTCACGTGGGAAACACCACGGGTGATCTTTCGCCGATTGAGGTCGCGGGTATCGACGTTTCGCCCTGTTTGATGCTAGGTACACCACATTCGTGGTCGCCTTTCGCGAAATCGGGCGTGCGTTGATCCTGAGGGGCCGTGTGCCGCGCGCTGAACACGGCCATCCCACTGTCTCAGCCCGCTTCGTCAGCCCGCTCGGGTCAGCGGAGCGCGACGATCGCGACCGTCACGAGCACGACGTAGGCGACGACTCCCACGATGACCAGGGGCGCAGCACCCGCGCCGGCCCCGTACGCGATCATCGTGTTGATCGGGACGCCGAACCTGGCGGACACCGCAGCGATCGCCTTGGCGGCTGCGACTCGTCCGCGATCTTGCTTGGATCCGTCACGCGGAGATACGGTAGACATGTAACACCTCCCTCCAAAAGCTCTAGACCAGCCTGGTGGGACTTCTGATGGGCCTTGAGAGTTGCACCTCTCAAGGCCCGTTCTCTTGCGCCGCCGAGGCGACGCTCCCCGGTTCACTCCCCGGCCGCGCGGCCGACTCGTGGCAGTCGATGTATCCGTCCGCCGAGACGAACGCCGAGGCCGATCAGAGGGTCGGCCGGCCGACCAGCGACGCCACGACCCGGGAGAATTCCTCCAGGCGGGCGATCTGTCCCGGCCCGCCGTCGTCGATCGTCTTGCCGAAGCGCAGCGCGTCGTGCCGCAGCGGCGCCCGGCCCTCCTCCTCGCCGACACCGGGCGGCGGCACCGCGTCGTCGACCGAGCTGAGCAGCAGGTAGACGTCGATGCTGTCGACCCGGGCCTGCCCGTTCGGGGTGCGGGTGAGCCGCCGCCGGCAACCGACCTCGGTCACCGTGGAGAGCGGCACCACCCGCAGGGACGACGTCATCGAGCCGGCCGGGCCGTCGCCGGGCGCCACGTCCTCGCCGTGCCAGAGCACCAGCCGGCTGCCGTCGCAGACGACGACCTCCTGCCAGACCCCGTTCACCTCGTTGACGAAGCGCTCCAGGGTGAAGCAGAGCACCGAGGCCCCGCGCAGCACACCGAAGAGCGCCTCCAGGGCCACGTCCGGGTCGCGCAGGTAGGCCCGCGCCGCCGAGTCCAGGTCCGGATAGGGCGACCAGTCCGGGAAGACCGCCGGCATCTCGTTGCTGCCCCCGAACGGCGGTGAGCTCATGGTGCCCCTTCCCCTAGACGCACGCGGAAAACCTACCGGACGCCTTGACAGCGGTCACTCCCCGGTGGGGGCCTCCTGGGCCTGCTGGGCGTGCAGGGCGGCCTGGGTCGCCTTGCGCAGCGCGTACGCCTCGGCGCCCTTGCTCGGCTTGCGGCGGCGCGGCGGCGCCAGCACCCCGGGCGCCAGCTTGCGGGCCGAGACCAGGAACGCGGTGTGCGCGATCATCCGGTGGTCCGGCCGGACCGCCAGGCCCTCGGCGTGCCAGTCGCGGATCAGCGACTCCCAGGCCCGCGGCTCGGTCCAGCCGCCGCGCTCGCGCAGCGCCTCGACGAGCTCGGAGAGCTGCGGGGTGGTCGCCACGTACCCGATGAAGACACCGCCCGGGATGAGCGCCTTCTCGACCATGTCGAGCGCCTCCCACGGGGTCAGCATGTCCAGGATGATCCGGTCGAAGCCCTCGATGCCGTTGTCCGCGACGTCCCCGTGGTGCAGATGCCACGCCGGGTGCGGGCCGCCGAAGAACGCCTCGACGTTCTTGCGGGCGATCGCCGCGAAGTCCTCGCGCAGCTCGTAGCTGTGCACCTCGCCGTGGCTGCCGACGGCCCTCAGCAGCGAGCAGGTCAGCGCGCCGGAGCCGGCGCCGGCCTCGAGGACCTTCGCGCCGGGGAAGACGTCGCCCATCGCGACGATCTGCGCCGCGTCCTTCGGGTAGATCACCTGCGCGCCGCGCGGCATGGAGAGCACGTAGTCGCTGAGCAGCGGCCGCAGCGCCAGGTACGCGGTGTTGCCCGCCGAGGTGACGACGCTGCCGTCGGGGAGGCCGATCAGGGCGTCGTGGGCCAGCGCGCCGCGGTGGGTGTGGAACTCCTTGCCGGGCTCCAGCACGATGGTGTGCATCCGGCCCTTGGGGTCGGTGAGCTGCACGCGGTCACCCACCCGGAACGGGCCGCGGTGCGCGGGCACCTGCTCGGCGTCGGCGGCGGTGGTCGGGGTCGTGGTCACAGGTCTTCTCTCAGCCGTCTTTTCTCGGGTTCGGCACGGTCCGCCGCGGTTCCAGGACCGCGGCCACGTCGGCGACGCGCAGGACGCCGACGACATCCTCCCCTGCCGTCACCAGGTACTGCGCACCCGGGTGAGCCTGCAGCGCCCGGACCACCTGCTCACCGGTCAGCCCGAGCGGCAGCGTGGTGAGCGCGTCCCGGGACCGGGCGACGCTCTCCACGCTCACCCAGGGCCGCCGGTCCACCGGGATCCGCTCGGCGGCGACCGGGTCCACCACGGCGGTCAGGCTGCCCGCCGAGTCGGCGACCGCGAGCACCACGTCCGGCCGCGGGTCCTCGGCCCGGCGGCGCTGCGCCTCGCCGAGCGGCGTCCCGGCCGGGACGGCCAGCACCGGGCGGGCCAGCGCGCTCAGGTCGATCAGCGGGAACCGCCCGGTCATCCGGCCGAGCCGGATCGACTGCCCGGCGCCCTGCCACAGGGTCAGCACCACCAGCAGCACGAACACCAGGCCGAAGACGGTCAGCAGCCCGAACCGGTAGAGCCCCACCACCACGACCACGGTCAGCAGCGCCAGGAACCGGCCCGCCCAGCCGGCCACCACCGTCGCCCGGTTCCGGTCCTTCAGCAGCGCCCACATCCCGGCCCGCAGCGCCCGGCCACCGTCCAGCGGCAGGCCGGGAAGCACGTTGAAGACGGCCACCAGCACGTTGCTGAGCGCCAGCTGGAACGCGATCTGCCCGGGAACCGTGTCCGAGGGCAGCAGCGCCGCCGCCCCGCTGGCGATCCCGCCGAGCAGCAGCGACACGGCCGGCCCGGCCAGCGACACCAGCGCGTCGATCCGCGGCGTCGGCGCGTCCCGCTCCAACTCGGTCCAGCCGCTGAGCAGCTCCAGGGTGATCCGCCGCACGCCGATGCCGTGCCGCCGCGCGGTGAGAGCGTGCCCCAGCTCGTGCAGCAGCACCGATCCGAGAAGGCAGATCACGAAACCCAGGCCCACCGCGTACGACCACGGCGCCGTGAGACCGAGTTCCGCATTCGCGTAATTGCCGTAGACGACGGTGACCAGGCCGGCGAGCAGCAGCATCGACGCATTCGCGAACACCGGGATGCCGAGCACGTGCCCGACCGGCCGCCCGGCCGGCGCCTGATCGCGCTCTCCGCGCCCCTGTTCGCCCACGCAGCCGATGCTACGGACACGCCGCCGCACGACCCACCCCGGCGTTTTCGTCGTACCTCTGGCCTAGCCTCTTGGACTATGACGGCGCACCCCTCCACCACGGCACCGGCGGCAGCGGCCACCTCCCAGCCCGGCGGCCCCGGCTCCCTCGACGCCGCCACCGCACCCGATGCCGGCCCGCTCGGCACCGACCCGGTGCCCGCCGGTCGTGGCCGCCGGCCCGAGGCGCCGCGCGGGCCGTCGCTGTCGCCGTCCCGGGCCGCCGACTTCAAGACCTGCCCGCTGCTGTTCCGCTTCCGCACCATCGACAAGCTGCCCGAGCTGCCCACCGCCGACCAGGTCCGCGGCACGCTGGTGCACGCCGTCCTGGAGCGCCTCTTCGACCTGCCCGCCGCCGGCCGCACCCCGGCCGCCGCCGCCGCGCTGGTCGCCCCCGAGTGGGCGAGGCTGCTCGAGCAGGAGCCCTCCCTCGCCGAGATCTTCACCACCCCGCTGCCGGTCGCCGCCGACCCGGCCGCCGCCGAGGCCGAGGCCGACGCCACCGGCCAGGAGACGCTGATCGACATCCCGCCGGCCGAGGCCGAGACCGCCCGGCTCGCGGCCTTCCTCGGCAGCGCCACGGCCCTGCTCGACGGCTACTTCGCGGTGGAGGACCCGCAGCGCCTGCAGCCCGCCGAGCGGGAGACCCTGATCTCCACCGTGATCGGCGACGAGCTGCTGCTCCGGGGCTACATCGACCGTCTCGACGTCTCCCCAGCCGGCGACCTGCGGGTGGTCGACTACAAGACCGGCGGCGCCCCGCGCGAGGCCTTCGAGGGCCGTGCCCTGTTCCAGCTGAAGTTCTACGCCCTGGTCCTCTGGCGCACCCGCGGCGTGGTGCCCCGGGTCCTGCGCCTGCTCTACCTGAAGGACGCCGAGGCCCTCGACTACAGCCCCGAGGCCGGCGAGCTGGAGCGCTTCGAGCGCACCCTGACCGCCCTCTCCGCCGCGATCGAGCGCGCCAAGCGCGACCAGGACTTCCGCCCCAAACCGAGCCGCCTCTGCGGCTGGTGCCGCCACCAGGACCTCTGCCCCGAGTTCGGCGGCACGCCACCACCCTTCCCGGACGTCCCCGCCACCACCCTGACCGTCCTCCCCGACACCGAACCCGACCGCGTCGGCCCCCGCCTGCGAGACGATCCCCTTGGCTGACCCCCTTCCCAGCCGGGGCGGCCCGCCTCCGCCAGCGCCCGCGCCCGCAGCAGCTGCATCCACACCCGGCCACGGCCGGTCGCCACGAGCCGCCACGCCGGGCAGCTCGCCGCAACCCGCCACACCCGGCTCCGGCCACTCGCCGCGAGCCGCGATGTCCGGAGGCCCGCTTCCTGGGATGCCGGGCGAGCCGTCACGGCCCGGCGGTTCGTCGCAGCATGACTTCGCCTCCGGGGCGGACGGCGAGACCGCGCCCCCTCCGGCCGAGCCTCGTGCCGGACGCCGGCCGCCGTTGCGCGTTCTCCTGGCCGATCCGGCGCCGTTGCAGCGCGCGGGCCTGCGAGCGTTGCTGCAGACTCCCGTCCTGCCCGTCCCCCGCCGGGCCGGCGCTCCGTATGACCCGGCCATGGCTTCACACGAACCGCCCGAACCTGCGGAGGATGAGGCGAACGAAGAGGACTTCATCAGCGCTGCTGACGCAACTTCAGCAGACCTTCCTCGAATCGCCTCGCCCTCACCCTCCCTGCCCTCAAGCTCTCCGTCGCCCTCAACCTCCTCGCCCTCGCCCTCAGCCTTAACCTCGCCCTCAGGCTCGGCTGCGGTTTCAGGCTCGGCTGCGGTTTCAGGCTCAGCTACGTCCCTCCGCGCGGAACAAATCGGGAATGAGATGACATTTCCGACTGGCGTGAGGCCGGATGTGCGGCTTCGCGGCGATCATCAGGCAGGCAGTCATCAGGCAGGCAGTCATCAGGCAGCCAGTCATCAGGCCGTCGACCATGAGGCCGGCGACCATCGGGCCGGCGCTGTGGGTGGCCTGCCGCCCGCCTCGGCGGGGACGGCCTCGGGCCGGGCGGAGCAGGAGATCGTCGTCGTCGGGGAGGCGTCGGACGGGGTGGAGGCTCTGGATCTGGCTCGGCGGCTGCTGCCCGACGTCCTCGTCACCGAGCTGGTTCTGCCGCGCCTCGACGGGCTCAGCGTGGCGCGGGCGATCACCGAGGGGCGGCTGCCGGTACGGATCCTGGTCGTCACCGACGAGGAGGCCGACGACCGGATCGTGGCGGCCGCCGGGGCGGGGGTGACCGGCTACCTCGGCAAGGACGCGCCGCACGATGATCTCGTGGCCGCGGTGCGGACCGTCGCGGGCGGCGGCGCGGTGATCGCCCCGCGGCTGCTGGCGCGGATCCTCGGGCGGCTCGCCGAGGCGCTGCCCGCGCCGGCCGGTGACGGGGTGGCGCGGCTCGGCGCGCTGACCGGGCGGGAACGGGAGGTGCTCGTCCACGTGGCCCGCGGCATGACCAATACCGAGATCGCCGAGCTGCTGCAGGTCAGCGAAACGACGGTGAAGACGCATGTCGGACATGTACTGACGAAGATGCGGCTGCGCGACCGTACCCAGGCGGTGGTCCTCGCCTATGAGACAGGCCTGGTCAAACCCGGTCAGGAGGGCAGATAGCCGGTCACCCGCTTGCCGGACCACGACCCGTGCGCGGCCGGCGGCGGCCCGTGCTGCTGCTTGACCGCCACCGTCACCGCCCGGACCAGCCAGGTGTTCACCGAGATGCCCTCGACGGCCGCGATCTGCTCGACGTGCATGCGCAGCGATTCGGGCATCCGCAGCAGCAGCTCGGCGAGTTCCCCGTCGGGCGGGGGCAGGTCCGGCACGGCGGTGACGGATGACGAGGCGTCCACGTCACCCATCGTGCCTCAGGGACGGAGGAGAGCGGCCAGGAAAGCCGGATCGACCCCGGCCAGCGAGGACCGCAAATGCACGCCGTCGACCGGCGGCAGTTCCAGTTCGGCGGGTACCGCGAGGACGGCCGCGCCGGCGGCGAGGGCGCTCGCCACGCCACTGGGCGAGTCCTCGATCGCGACGCACCGGGCGATCGGCACGCCGAGCAGGGACGCGGCGGTGAGGTACGGCTCCGGATCCGGCTTCGGCATGGTCACCTCGTCACCGCAGACGACGACGTCGAAGTTCTCCGCGCCGAGCGTCTTGAGGGCCACGTCGACGAGCCGGCGGCCGGTCGACGTGACCAGGGCCGTACGAATCCCGGCGTCCCGGACCGCGAGGAGCAACTCCATGGCGCCGGGGCGCCAGACGAGCCCGCCGGCGAAGAGCGAGTAGACCCGGTCCGTGAGCCATCGCACGTCCGGCGCCTCGGGCCGGTCCGGCTGGCCCAGGTCGTCGCGGAAGAGCTGCATGCTGCGGCTCATGCTGCTGCCGACCATGGCGAGCCGGGCGCTCTCGGAGAGGGTGCCCCCGGCGTGCGCGGCGAGTTCGGTCAGCGCGAGACCCCAGACCCGCTCGCTGTCGACGAGGGTCCCGTCCATGTCGAAAAGTACGGCGTCCATCGCGGTGATTCTCCGGGTCGGGGCCGCCCGGTCCCAGGGAACGTGACGACCCCTACAGCCCGCACGCCCGCAGGGAGTCGGTGTAGCCGTCGGAGAACGACCCCATCCGCTGCTCGGCGGTGCCGTGCGCGCCTTCGGCGAACCACGGCTGGCCCGGGTCGTCACCGACTGCTTCGAGACCGTCGGCGAGTTCCCGGGTGTCGCCGTCCTGCATCTCCAGGCGGCCTTCGCGGGCCTTGTCGCCGATGAACGCGCCGGCCATGCAGTCGGCCTGCAGCTCCTGCTCGATGGTGAACTCCTTGCTGATGCCGAGCCGGGCCTGGATGCCGTGCGCGTACTCGTGGCCGAGCAGGTAGAACAGGAACGCGTCGCCGACCTGCTGGAAAGCCGCGAAGGCCCAGTTGACGTCGTAGGCGATGAAGTCCCCGGCGGAGCAGTAGACGGCGTTGTTGCGCGGCAGCGGCTCGCCGGCGCAGTCCACGTCGCCTTCCTGCTCGTACGGAATCAATTGCCGGATCGGCGAGAAGCCGGAGCCGATCCGCTCCGCCCAGTACTCCGCGGCGATCTCCTCGGCCGCCTGGATGTCGCGGCTGAACTCCTCCGGGGTGTCGGTGCCGTCCTGATCGGCGGAGACGGCCGGCGCGGGACCCTGATCCTGGGGGTCCGGCGAAGCGGACGGGACACAACCGGCGAGAAGAAGACACACAACGACGGGTACGAGGACCGCACGAGCGCGCATGGCGTCCACGGTAGACGCGGCCCGCCAAGACCGCTCGGCACGATAGCAGTCAGGGACCACCCTGAGAGTTACCTAAGTGGCTCCCCCAGCCAAATCTCCGCGTCGTGCTACGCCCCGCGACGGACGCCCGCCGCCGATTCCGCCGCAAGACTGAGCAGGCCGTCCGGGGCAGTGTGCCCCGGACGGACCACAGACTTCAGGGGGACGACAGTGGCAGCGACGAATGCCGGTGGGCCGGTGGCGGCGCGGGCGGACGAGATCTGGAAGGTCTACGGCTCGGGCGAGGCCCGGGTGGCGGCACTGCGGGGGGTCAGCGTCGAGTTCGGCCGGGGTCGCTTCACCGCGATCATGGGCCCGTCGGGCAGCGGCAAGTC
The DNA here is from genome assembly GCF_004001265.1 of Actinoplanes sp. OR16. Taxonomy (GTDB): domain Bacteria; phylum Actinomycetota; class Actinomycetes; order Mycobacteriales; family Micromonosporaceae; genus Actinoplanes. Next base: position 8,536,423 of record NZ_AP019371.1, read on the forward strand.
GACGCTGATGCACTGCCTCGCCGGTCTGGACACGGTCGACGAGGGCACCGTCCACGTCGGCGGCACCGAGATCAGCAAACTCGGCGACAAGGCGCTGACGCGTCTGCGCCGGGACCGGATCGGCTTCATCTTCCAGCAGTTCAACCTGCTGCCGACGCTGAGCGCCGCGGAGAACATCAAGCTGCCGCTGGACATCGCCGGCCGCAAGGCCGACCCGGCCTGGTGGGACACCGTGATCGACACGGTCGGCCTGCGCGATCGGCTCAGCCACCGCCCGAGCCAGCTCTCCGGCGGCCAGCAGCAGCGTGTCGCGTGCGCGCGGGCCCTGGTCGCCCGCCCCGACGTGATCTTCGCGGACGAGCCGACCGGCAACCTCGACTCGCGGTCCGGCGCCGAGGTGCTCGGCTTCCTGCGGGACAGCGTCCGCGAGCACGGCCAGACCATCGTGATGGTCACCCACGACCCGGTGGCGGCGAGCTACGCCGACCGGGTGGTGTTCCTGGCCGACGGCGCGATCGTCGACGAGCTGGCGAACCCGACCGCCGAGACGGTCCTGGACACCATGAAGCGCCTCGACAAGCACGGCGACCCGGTGATGCTCTGATGCTGCGCGCGACGCTGAAGAGCCTGCTCGCCCGCAAGCTGCGGCTGGTCCTGTCCGGCCTGGCCGTGCTGCTCGGCGTGATGTTCGTGTCCGGCGCCTTCGTGCTGACCGACACGCTCAACCGCACCTTCGACTCGATCTTCGCGGACGCCTACGCCGCGACCGACGTCTCGGTCAGCGCGAAGCCCAAGGTCGAGGTCGGTGAGTTCGAGGGGGAACAGGTCGCCGCGCCGCTTCCGGCAGCGGCGGTCGACAAGATCAAAGGCCAGGAGGGCGTACGGTCCGCCGTCGGTCGCGTGGACGCCGACGGCGCCCGGGTCATCGGCGCGGACGGCAAGGTCCTCACCTCGATGGGCCCGCCCCGGCTCGGCTCCAACTGGACCGGCACCGACGACGTGATGGAGCTGCGCGAGGGTCGTGGCCCGGAGGCGGCCGGCGAGATCGCGATGAACGCCACGACGGCCGAGCTGTCCGGCTACCACCTCGGCGACACCGTCCCCGTTCTCACCCAGCAGCCGAAGCGTGAGTTCACCCTCGTCGGCATCTGGGGTTACACCGGCGACCGGGACAGCATCGGCGGCACCCAGGAGGTCGCGTTCACCACGCCGGTGGCGCAGGAGCTGATGCTCGGCGAGAAGGACGTCTTCACCTCGGTGACGGTCACCGCCGCCGACGGCGTGACCCCCGCCGAGCTGCGCGACTCGCTGGCTCCGGCGCTCGGCGCCGACTACGTCGTGAAGACCGGCGACGACCTGGCGAAGGAGAGCTCGGAGAGCATCAAGGAGGGTCTCGGCTTCTTCAACAACATCCTGCTGGGCTTCGCCGGCATCGCCCTGTTCGTCGGCGTCTTCCTGATCCTCAACACGTTCTCGATCGTGGTGGCGCAGCGCACCCGTGAGCTCGCGCTGCTGCGGGCGATCGGCGCGAGCCGCCGCCAGGTGATCAACTCGGTGCTGGTGGAGGCCGTGGTGGTCGGGCTGATCGCGTCGGTGCTCGGCCTGGCCGCCGGGGTCGGCGCGGGCGCGGGCCTCGGCTACCTGTTCTCCAGCATGGGCGGCGGCGGGCTCGACCTCGCCCCGGTCGGCGTGCCGCCCGCCGCGATCATCAGCGCGTTCCTGGTCGGCCTGATCGTGACGGTGGTCGCCGCGGTGATGCCGGCGCTGCGCGCGTCCCGGATCGCCCCGGTCGCCGCGATGCAGGACGTCGCCACCCCGGACCGGCCCCTCACCAGGATCAGCGTGTTCGGCGGCCTGGTCACCGCGGCCGGCGCGGCGGCCCTCGGCGTGGGTCTGTTCGCCGACGCCGGCGACGCCGACCTGTGGCTGATCCTCGGCGGCGTGCTGGTCACGTTCGTCGGCGTCGCGCTGCTCACCCCGCTGATCAGCAAGCCGGTGGTGTCCCTGCTCGGCCGGCTCTTCTCCTGGTCGCTGCCGGGACGCCTCGGCCGCCTCAACTCGGGCCGCAACCCGCGCCGCACCGCGATCACCGCGGCCGCGCTGATGGTCGGCATCGCCCTGGTCACCGGCGTCACCGTGGTCATGGACTCGGCGAAGAGCAGCCTCAAGGCCGAGGCCGCGCGGATCCTCAAGGCCCAGATCATGATCAGCGGCGATCAGAACGGGCCGCGCCCGCCGACCTTCGACCCTGCGGTGATCACCGAGGCGGAGCGGATCCCGGGCGTACGGGCGGCCGCCGGCCTCTACAACGATCTCGTCCAGATCGGCGCCGACCGCGAGTACGTGACCGCGACCGAGGACCTCTCCCGGCTGGCCGAGTCCTACGGCTCGACCGCGGCGGATCTGCGGGACGACCAGATCGCGGTGAGCGCTCCGGAGGCCGCGGACAAGGGCTGGCAGGTCGGTTCGGCGGTGACGGTCCAGGCATCCCGAGGCGAGCCGCACACCTACACGGTCGCCAGCGTCTTCCCGGAGAACGGCCTGCCGGGCAGCATCATCCTGCCGGCCGCCGCCATCCCGGACTTCGGCATCACCCAGCCGGTCTTCGGGTTCGTCCGGCTCGACGACGGCGTAGCGGTCTCCACCGTTCTGCCGCAGGTCAAGCAACTCGTGGCGGACAGCCCCGAGGTGTCGGCCACCGACCAGGAGACGTTCGTGAACGCTCAGGCGGCCACGTTCGACCAGATCATCACGATGATCCAGATCCTGCTCGGGCTGGCCATCCTGATCGCCGTCCTCGGCGTGGTGAACACCCTGGCCCTGTCCGTCCTGGAACGCACCCGCGAGCTCGGCCTGCTCCGCGCGGTCGGCCTCGGCCGTGCCCAGACCATGCGGATGGTGACCGTCGAGGCCGTCGTCATCTCGGTGTTCGGCGCCCTGCTCGGCGTCGCGGTCGGCGCCGGCATGGGCAGCGCGGTGGCCCGGGCCCTGGAGAACGACGGCATCACCGAGATCGTCGTCCCGTGGGCCCGGATGGGGACCTACCTCGCCCTGGCCGCGCTGGTGGGCGTGATCGCAGCGGTGGCGCCGGCGATCCGGGCGGCCCGCTTGAACATCCTGAACGCGATCGCTCACGACTGAGGAAAGGGAGCCGTATTCCTGCGATGAAAAGTCCACTCCCGTAGCGTCGATATCAGGTTCGAAACGAATCCCCGGATACCTGGCGGTAACCACTACCGTGACCCGCCTGGGTCGTTCTCCGAACGACCGGACACCCTATGTCCGGACTGCCGCTACTCGAAAGGATGTGGGATGACAGAGCCCACACTGATGTGGACTCGGAGCTCCTTCTGCGCCGACAGTGCCTGCGTCGAAGCAGCGCCGGTCGGCGGGGAGCACGTAGCCGTTCGGGACTCCAAGAGCCCTGAGCAGCCCTACCTCCGTTTCAGCCGTGACGAGTGGTCGACCTTCCTCGACGGCATAGCCTCCGGACAGTACCGCGACATCTGAAATTTTCGATACGCAAGGCCCGATGGCGCACATCCACCCGGACGTGCGCCATCACTGTTTTTGCTGGAGACGGCGCAGACGGCGGGATCGGCGGGACTCCTCGGCACTGCGGCCCCCACGTACTCTCGGATGAGTTAGGGCCGAGAAAGGGGTCGTGATGACCGCTTCCCGCAACGACCGGATCCTCGACTGGCAGCGCAGCAGCTACTGCGCCGACAACGCCTGTGTGGAGGTCGCCGTCGATGACGACGGCGACCGCTACCTGCGCAACTCCGAACAGCCGGCCGGCCCGTACCTGCGGTTCTCGGCCGGCGGCTGGGAGGCTTTCGTGGCGGACCTGGAGGCAGGCTGGTTCGCCCCGTGATGAGGCGTCGGGCCCGTCACGAGGACGGGCCCGACTTTTCATCGAGAGCCGGCGATCACCAGGAGCCGGCAGTGGGACCGGCCGAACCACCCCGGCGGCGGAGGTATTTCTCGAACTCGCTGGCGATCTCATCCCCCGTCAGCGGCTGGATGCCCGCGTCCCCGACGCGCTCCTCCAGCTCCCTGACGTATTCGCCCAGTTCCGAGTCCTGCTCGGCGGCCGCCCGGACCCGCTTCTCCCACTCGTCCGCCTGCTCGGCGAGATCGGACAGCGGCACCGGCAGATCGAGGACGTCCTCGATCCGGCTCAGCAGGGCGAGCGTCGCCTTCGGGCAGGGCGGGTTGTTCGCGTAGTGCGGCACGTGCACCCAGAACGACAGCGAGTCGAGCTCGGCGCGGGTGGACGCCTCCTGCAGGATCCCGACGATCCCGGTGGGGCCGTCGTAGCGGGTCGGCACCACGTTGTACTTCTCCGCCACGTCGCGGTTGGAGGCGCTGCCGCTGATCGGGAGCGGCCGGGTGTACGGGACGTCCGCCAGCAGGGCGCCGAGCAGCACGATCCGGTTCACCTCGAGGCTGTGGCAGATCTCCAGCACGGATTCGCAGAACGTCCGCCACCGCATGCTCGGCTCGATGCCACGGATCAGCACGACGTCGCGGTCGCTGCCGGGCGGGCTCGCCACGGTGAACCGCGTGGTCGGCCACTCGATCTTGCGGGTTTCACCCTCGGCCATGGTCACGGTGGGACGGCTGACCTGGAAGTCGTAGAAGTCCTCCGGGTCGATGCTGGTGATCTCCTTGGCCTGCCACACCTGTTCGAGGTGTTCCACGGCCGCGGTCGAAGCGTCCGCAGCGTCGTTCCAGCCCTCGAAGGCGGCGATGGCCACGGGGGAGCGGAGCAGCGGGAGGCCGTCGAACTCAGTCATGGAGACAGCCTACGTGCGGCGTCGCGAGCGCACCGGGTGGCCGCGCCGTGGGTCCGGCCACCCCGAGTCCGTCATCTATCGCATTAATAGGGTGAAATCCCAGCATAATGGCCACATGCCAGAACATGATTCAGGCCATGTCGATCAGGTGCTCGGGCCCACCGACGACACGGTGAGCTTCATCCAGGCCCGTGGCATGTTCTTCGTGACGACACTCTGGGTCCTCGCCGCGGCCTGGGTGCCGATGCTCGCCGTGTATCTGGCCCTCAAGATCGCCGCAGGGCACCGACCTGAGCCGGCCGACATCGTGATCTACGTGGAGGCGGCGCTGATCGTGCCGGCGGTCTCGGCCGCGGCGATCATGCTGATCGTCTGGCGGCGGCTGGGCTGGCTGCACACCTCGGTGCACGGCCTGGACTTCGCGGCGACGGGCCGTCATCCCGTACACATCCCCTGGTCCGGAATCGCCTCGGTGAGCCTGCACGGCCGCGGGCCGTTCACCGAGTTGATCGTCACACCGGTGGCCGACGACTACGCGACCGAACTGTCGGGCAAGGGCGGCCATCCGCGGATCCGGCGCCGGGGGGCCGAGGTCTCCTACGTCGTCGACGTCGGCCTGATGTCGCCCGGTCCCGAGGTGCTGCTGGCGGAACTGCACCGGCGCGTGCCGAGCAAAGTCTGATAACCTCCTCGTTAATTAACGAGGAGGTTAAATGGAGGACCGGCTCAGCGTGATCTTCGCGGCCCTCGCCGACCCGACGCGCCGCGCCATCCTGGCCCGGCTCGCCGAGGGCGAGGCCACCGTGACCGAGATCGCCCAGCCGTTCGACATCAGCCTCCCGGCGATCTCCCGGCACCTGAAGGTCCTCGAGCACGCGGGCTTGATCTCGCGCAGCCGCTCGGCGCAGTGGCGGACCAGCCGCCTGGAGGCCGAGCCGCTGCGCGAGGCCACCGCGTGGATGGACCGCTACCGCAGGTTCTGGGACGACAACCTCGCGCGCCTCGACGCGCACCTCAAGCGGATCCAGGAGGAACCGTGACCGATCTCGCCATCACCCGCATCTTCGATGCGCCCCGCCACCTCGTCTTCCGCGCCTTCACCGACCCCGACCAGATCGCCGCCTGGTTCGGCCCGGTCGGCTGGTCCGTCCCCCGCGACACCGTCGACATGGACGTCCGCCCCGGCGGCCACCAGCGCTTCATGATGGTCAACGACGACGACCCGTCGATGTCCTCCCCGGTCAACGCCGGCTTCACCGAGGTCATCGAGAACGAACTCCTGGTGGGCGAGGAGAACGTCTCCCACATCCCCGACTTCGGCGCCGACGTGCTCCGGCTGCGCATCGAATTCCACGACGAGCCCGGCGACCGCACCCGCCTGGTCCTCATCCAGTCCCCCTTCCCCGAGCCCATGCACGAGGGCGCTCAGGAGGGCTGGGGCAGCAGCTTCACCAAGCTGGACAAGCTTCTTTCCCCGGTACGGAATTGACGGCCGCTCCCTGGAGGGTGCCCGTCACTCCTCCAGGGAGAGCCGCAGCTCCAGTGAGTTCTTCAGGATCGCGTCCTGGGTGTCCCGCTCGTCGCGCGCCATCGCCCAGAGCGCCTCGAAGACCTCCCGGTGGAACTCGAGCTCGGCGGGGTCGTGGGTGACGCTGTCCCGGTTGTAGAACTCCCGGTAGAGGACCGCGTCCTGATCATCACCGTCGACCAGGTTGATGATCTGGAACGGCCCGAGCAGGTTGGCGTGGGCGCCCTTGTCCAGCGGCACGATCCGCACGTGCACGGCCGGCAGCCTGGAGACCTCGAGCAGCGACTCCAGCTGCTCGCCCATCACCTTCGCCCCGCCGACCTTCCGCATCAGCACCGACTCGTCGAGGATCAGGTAGCACTCGGGCCCGTCCGGACGGTCCAGGATCTGGCTTTTCCTCAGCATCCGCACGTCGTAACGAACCCGGCGGGCCTCTTCGGAGAGCAGGTCGGTCCGCCACCATCGCAGCACCGCGTCGGCCAGGGCCGGGGTCTGCAGGAAGCCGGGCACGAGCGCGGGCTGGTACAGCCGGATCTCGGCGGCCTCCGACTCGAACTGCAGGAGCTGGCGCAGGCCCTTGGTCAGGTGGGCCCGGTATTCCGGCCCCTCGTACCACCGCTGCCGGCGGGAGGCCTCGGCGTCCTCGACCAGCTTCTCGACCTCGGCGTCGTCGTCGACCTGGAAGAGGTCGAGCAGAGCCCGCAGGTCGGTGACCGACACCGCGACCTCTCCCCCCTCGATCCTCTGAATCTTCGACAGTGACCAGCTCAGGCGCTTGGCCACCTCGGACTGATTCATGCCCGTCGCCGCCCGGTAGCGACGAAGGGCGAAGCGGACCCGCCGCCGGGCGACGGCCGGGGGTTCTCCCTGCATGGCAGCCATGCCATCCCGTCCCGACTGGAACGACTGGATCAGCCGTACCTCAATCTGCTACATGTCAGATAGAAACCTAGCACTGTGCGTAACCGAAAGACCTCGCCCCGGAGCCATCTGGCCGAATGGTGAACAGACGGGCCCGCCGCGATGATCGCGACGAGCCCGTCCCCTCCGCCGTACCGCACCCGGGAATCAGCCCGCCTCCCTCGCCAGCCGCTCCAGGCTCCGCTGCAGACCACGGCACACCTGCTCGAACTCCCGCTGGTCGGAGGAGCTGAACAGCCGCGCGTACTCCTGGCCGCAGACGGCGACCAGATCCCACCGGGGCGGCGGCCGCCGGCTCAGCGAGAAGGCGGCGTGCACCAGCAGCACGATGACGATCACCGCACCGAGCACCGCCGACTCCCTGCCGACCAGGGGAATCGCCACGACCGCACCGGCCAGCGCGGAGAGCCCCATCACCTGATGCGCGCCGGCGCCGGGTGCTTGGTAGCGGACGATGTGGACGTCCCGCAGCGCGCGGACCGGGAACCGCCGCAAGCCCGCCACCTCGAAGAACTCGTCGGTGATGAGGACTCGCGGACCTCGATAGAAAACTGACAATTGCGTCTCCTCCCCCTCGCCGGGGCTTGCCGACGGAGGGGAGGTGCGTACGATGAAAAGCGAGTGAGTCCCCTCCGAGAGACGGGACCTCCGGCGGCATCCAGCTGCAACTGGGTGCCGCCTTTTCCGTGAGTACCGGTCAGTCCACTCTCTGTAACAGAAGTATGTCGCCCGGACGACATGATCGCTATACGTCTATTTGCTGTATAGCTGTTACGCCCCTCGGCGTGTCGCGAAGCCGCCCTCACCCCGCCTGAGGCATCCTAGGAACCTAGCCGGAAATCCGATGCTGAAATCCGACCCCGGAAGCCGGCGGATCAGAGAGGGCGGGCAGATGACGATCAATCCGGGCAGCCCGGAGTTCCCCCACCGGCAGATCTCCAACCAGCTCAAGGAACGCGTGCGGCGCGGCGACTGGCAGCCCGGCGAGCGCCTGCCCTCGATCCCCGCGATGGCCGAGATGTTCGGCGTCGCCAAGCAGACCGTCCAGCGCGCCGTCGACCAGCTCCGGGTCGAGGGCATCCTGATCACCAAACCCGGATCCGGCACGTACGTGCGGGGCACCCGGCGGCGGCTGAACCGCCTCTCCCGCGGCCGTTACGGACTCCACCGCGGCTACCACGCCGACCTCGCCGCGCGATACCGCCAGCAGCTCGTCCGCGTCGGCCGGGAGCCCGCGCCGCCGGAGGTGGCCGACGCGTTCGGCGTGCGGGACGGCACCGAGCTGCTCGTCCGCAGGCACGTGGTCCGCACCGACGAGGCGACGGTGGAGCTGGGCGCGTCCTGGTTCCGGGTCACCGACGCGAGCGGCACCTCGCTGGAACGGCTCGAGGCGTTCGGCCGGCCCCTCTACCAGGAGGCGGAGGAGGCGATCGGGCGGCGGTACGCGCAGGCCACCGACACGATCAGCGCCCGGCAGCCCAGCCGGGAGGAGGCGGAGATCCTCCAGATCCGGCCGGACACCCCGGTGCTGCATCTGCTGCACGTCGCGTTCGACGAGAGCCGCAAGCCGATCGAGGTGGCCCAGGCGACCTGGCCCGGGCCGATGACGACGCTGACCGAGGAGTACCGGATCCCGGAGCCGGCCGCCGACCCCGACCCGGATCCGGGGCTGTCACTGGCCTGAGATCCGGGACTGTCACTGGCCTGAGATCCGGGACTGTCACTGGCCTGAGATCCGGGACTGTCACTGGCCTGAGATGCGGGCGAGCACGGACACCGCGGCGCCCGGCTCCTCGAAGATCGCCCGGTGCCCGGCGCCCGGGATGACGTACAGCTGTTTCGACGGCGCTCGCAGCGCGCGGTACCAGGGATCGAACAGCTCGGCCAGCCCGCGCATCTCGTCACCGCCCTGCAGGAAGTAGGCCGGGACCTCCAGCCGCGGGACGTCCCGGCGCAGGTCGACGTCCTGCAGGCGCGGGTAGAGGGTGTCCCAGGTGTCGACCATCGCGGTCAGCGCGTGCGCCTTGTCCAGCAGCGAGTATTCCGGGGCGCCGAGCCCGAGATCGGTCGCACGCTGGTCATAGGCGGCGTTCTCGTGGAGCAGGAACGGCTCATAACCCCAGAATTTCTCGTACGGGGGAAAGCCCTGCTCTTCCAGCTGCTCGACCACGCCCGCCCGGCCGTCGGCCCGGGCCCAGCTCAGGATGTCGGCGTAGAAGATCCGGTCACTGGCCAGCAGGTCGACGGCCTGCCCGGTCCCGATGTAGGCCGCGTAGCGCCACGGTTCCCGGAAGGCCGCCAGCGCCCCCGGTATGGAACCGCCGGAGTACGCGAGCAGGTAGATCTTCGGCTGCTGGAACCGCCTGCTCAAGTACGCGGTGACGGTCAGGACGTCGGCCGTCTCGTCGTCGACCGTGACGTCCGGCGACGGGAACGCGCGCCGGTCCATCGTGGCGACCACGAAGTGCCGCTCCAAGCCGGGCAGCGCGGTGCGCATCGCGGCCCGCTCCGAACTGCCCGGGGCCCCGGGGACGAAGAGCAGCACCGGCTTCGCCGGATCGGCGCCGCGGATCATCAGAGGCAGGCCGTCCACCTTCGTCAGCTCGGCTATCCCGCCGGCTATCGGCGCGGTGCGGGCCGGGATCGCGAACGCCGTGATCAGCGCCGTGAGCAGGACGAGCGGCACACCCCGGGTGATGCGGCGCCGCCCCCGCCCGCACCAGACGCCCAGGATCATCGGCAGCAGGGCGAGGACGCCGTGCACCCCACGGCCGGTGACCAGGGAGATCGCCCCGAACGGGCTGAGGTGCGGCAGATCGACGGACGGTCCTGTGGTGCGGATCCGGACGAGCTCGACCGTCACGGCGTACAGCAGAGGGGCGGTGAGGAAAGCCCAGCGTGAGCGGGCCGCAAGCGCGCCCACGACGAAGCTCGCGGCGATCGTCGTGATCGCCTCGAGGGTGGTGAGCGGGCCGCGCGGGGTCCACCAGGCGGAGAGCGCGCCCCAGATCATTACCGGAATCAACCATCGCATGGCAGCGACGATGCCGGTGACACCGCGCGCTCCACAGCCGACGGAGGACGCCCCGGAGACCATACTTTGGTAGCTGGTCGCACGGTGCGCGGCGCTCCTAGGCTTCAGGCATGTTCTTCGCCCTGCTGGTGCCGGATCCCGGCGACGCGACCGTCCGCGACCGGGTCGCCGACGGCATCGCGATCGTGCTGGCCCTGCTCTACGGCTCGGTCATGATCGTGCTCGGCGACGCGACCCGCCCGGGGGCGCTGCTGTCCTGGCCGGTCGATGTCGCGGTGGGCGCCGCGTGCACGGCCGCCCTCCTGCTCCGCCGACGGCACCCGGTGGCCGTGACGGCGGCGCTGCTGCCGTTCGGCGCGATCTCGGTGATGGCGACGGGTCCGATTCTGATCGCCCTCTTCTCCGCGGCGATCCGGTGCCGGCCCCCGCTGGTGCTGGCGCTCGGCGCGGTGAACGTGGCCGCCGCGGGCGTCTACTTCGTCCTGCACGGCGATCCGGCGTTCGACGTCTGGGTCGACTTCGCGATGCGCGGGCTGGTCACCGCCGCGGCGATCGGCTGGGGGCTGTTCACCCAGGCCTACCGGCGGCTCACCGCGTCGCTGCGGGAGCAGGCGGCCCGGCTCACGGCCGAGCAGCAACTCCGCGCCGAGCAGGCGAAACTCACCGAGCGGGCGCGCATCGCCCGCGAGATGCACGACGTGCTCGCCCACCGGATGTCACTGATCAGCCTGCACGCCGGCGCCCTGGAGGTGCGCGGGACGGTCTCGCCCGAAGAGCTGTCCCTCGCGGCCGGCGCGATCCGGACCGGCGCCCACGAGGCGCTGGAGGAGCTGCGCTCGGTCGTGGGCGTGCCCCGATCGTCGCAGCCGGAGCCGCCGCAACCCGGCCTGGCCGACGTTCCGGTCCTGGTGGCGGGCGTGCGCGAGGCCGGCATGACGATCGACTTCAGGAGCGCCGTCCCGGCCGACGGGCCGCCGGTGGTGCTGGGCCGGGCCGCCTACCGGATCATCCAGGAAGGTCTCACCAACGCCCGCCGGCACGGTTCGGGCCCGGCCGCCTCGGTCCGCCTCCTGGGCACCGCCGGCCAGACCCTGCGGATCACCGTCACCAACCCCCTTCCGCACCGGCCGCCCGCACCCTCCGCCGCCTCCTCCGGCCGCGGCCTGGTCGGCATCACCGAACGCGTCGAGCTGGCCGGCGGCACCGTCCGCTTCGGCCCCGTCCGCGGCGCTTTCGAACTGGAGGCCGAGCTGCCGTGGCCGGCCTGAACCCGCCCTTCTCCCCCGACACCACCGCGGCGGTGACCACGCCGCCGCCCGGCCCCGGCGGCGCGGCGGTGACCGCGTCTCTTCACGGCCCTCGCGGCGCGGCGGTGACCACGCCTCTTCACGGCCCTCGCGGCGCGGCGGTGACCGCGCCTCTTCGCGGCCTCGGCGGGGCGGCGGTGCGCAGCGGGGTCTCGCGGTGAGCGCGGCCGGGGTCGTCGCGGGCGGGCGGCCCATCCGGCTGCTGCTCGTCGACGACGATCCGCTCGTGCGGGCCGGGCTGCGGATCCTCGTGGGCGGTTCCGGTGACATCGAGGTGGTGGGTGAGGCGGGCGACGGCGCGGAGGCGGTCACCGCGGCCGAGGCGCACTGGCCCGACGTCGTGCTCATGGACGTCCGCATGCCCCGGGTCGACGGGCTGGCCGCGACCCGGCGGATCCGCGGCCGGGCGAACGCGCCGCACGTCATCGTGCTGACCACGTTCGACGTCGACGACTACGTGCTGGAGGCGCTCCGGGGCGGCGCCAGCGGGTTCCTGCTCAAGGACACGCCGCCCCGGGAGATCCTGCAGGCCGTCCGCGCGGTGGCCTCGGGAGCGGCGATCCTCTCCCCCACCGCGATCCGCCGCCTGATCGACCATGTGGCCGACCCGGCGGCCGGCACCCGGCGCGCCCGGGCCCGCAGCCGCCTGGCCGAGCTCACCGGCCGCGAGACGGAGGTGGCGGTGCTCGTCGGCCGGGGCAGGTCCAACGCCGAGATCGCGGCGGAGCTGTCCATGGGTGTGCCGACGGTGAAGGGGCACGTGTCCCGGCTGCTGACCAAGCTGGACCTGAACAACCGCGTGCAGATCGCCCTGCTCGTCCACGACGCCGAGCTGCTCTGAGGCGGCTCAGGCCAGGACCGGCGGTGACGACGGCCGGGGTTCGGCTGAGCGGGTGAGCGACCGGGCCGTCAGCGCGAACCCCGCCAGCAGCAGGAGCGGGCCGATCACGCCGGCCGGGCCCAGGCCGAGGGTGAGGAAGGCGACGATGCCGGCCGCCACGAGAGCCGCGTGCCACCAGCGGGTCAGGCCGTTCGCTGCGGCGCCGGCCGCTACCGCGATCAGGCCCAGCAGGCTGAAGACCATGCCGGGCAACGCCCAGCCGACCGTGAACGGCACGAACCCGCCGAGGGTGTCGCTCACGCGGGTGGCCGTCGCCTCGTCGAGCACCTGACGGGCCGCCAGGTCGGCGCTGTCACCGATCATCAGGCCGCTGAAGTTGGCCAGGGCCACCACCGTCACCGCCGCTGCCACCCGGGTGAAGCGGCCGGCACGGGAGGCGATGAGCATGACGGCCGGGATGAAGAGGACCCAGCCCAGGTGCAGGAGCAGCGCGCTCACCTGCGTCTGCACCGGCTTGGCGACGGCATCGACGATGTCGCCACTCCAGTCCGGGACCGTCGCCATGCCGGCGGCGAAGGCGAGCGGCGCCGCGTACAGGGAGAAGAGGCCGAACCGGCGCACGAAGGCCGGGAAGACGGCGGGCTCGGCCGGTGGCTGGTGCGGATGCAGCAGACGCCGGGCCGCGAAGCAGTAGGCGCCGATCAGCACGACCGGGCCGGTCAGGCAGAGGGGCACCGGGGAGATGGCGAAGGCCAGGTAGAGGGCGGTGCCGAGGAGGGCGGCCACGGCGGTCGGCCAGCCGATGACGCGGCCGCGCGCCGCTGCGATCGGGGTGAGGATCAGCGAGAGGGCCCAGCCGATCAATCCCGGCCACTGCCAGCCGGCGGCCGTGACGGTGAAGGAGAGGAAACGGTCGTCGACCGCCGCGACCTGGGTGTCCGGGAGGGTCTGTTCGAGCGCCAGCAGGACGAAGTCGGCGGCCATCAGCGCGGAGAAGGTGGTCAGCCCGACGATCACCGCGATCCAGGCGATCCGGGCCGGGACCGCGCCGCGCTGCCGGATCGGGGCGAGCAGGCCGAGCAGGCCGGGGACGAAGAGGACCCACGCCCAGTGCAGCAGGATCGAGTGCGCCTGTACCGCGCCGGGATGCTGCCGGTAGATCCCGTAGCCCTGGTCGTCGCCGAGAGCCGGATCGATTCCGGTCGCGACCGCCAGCAGGATCGGCGCCACCACGAGGCAGCCGGCCGGGAAGATGCGAGAGAACGACATGGATCGGACGGTAGGAAGCGGCTGCCGCGCGGTCGTCCCCACGGAGGACGAACCGGTCTCCTCCTCGTGGGGGATCCGCTGCCCGGGGCCCGGCCCCTACGGTCAAGGCGTGGCTCTGCATCGGACGGACATCGCGGTGGCCGCGGCGTTCGCCGTGTTCGCGCTGGTCGAGGAGTTCACGATCGCGATGCCGGGCGGCTGGTGGCCGTTCGCACTCGCCGGGTTCACCACGCTGATCCTGTTCCGGCGGCGGATCCCGATGCTCGCGATGATCCCGAACGCGCTCGCGGCGACGAGCCTGTTCTACGTCGAGGCGACGATCGCCGGCGAGAACACGGTGAACTTCCGCCTCTGGCAGGTCGTGTCGATGATGATCATCGCGTACACGGTGGGCCGGGAACGCGGCGCGCGGGGCATCCCGGTCATCGCGTTCACCTTCGTCATGTACTGGAGTTTCAACCCCGGCGATCCGATGGCCGACCTCTTCTTCCCGATCGCGCCGTACGTGCTCGGCCTGGCCGTGGCGACGCAGGCCCGGCGCACCGCGGCGTCCGCGCGGACCATCGCCGACCTGCGGGAGCGGCAGGCCCGGGAGGCGGTGACCGAGGAACGCGTCCGCATCGCCCGCGAGCTGCACGACATGGTGGCGCACAGCGTGACCGTCATGGTGATCCAGGCCGGTGTGGTGCGCCGCCGGATGGAGGCGGGCCTCGACGTCGACCACGAGCTGCTGCGCGGCATCGAGTCGGGCGGCCGGGAGGCGGTCGGTGAGCTGCGCCGGACGCTCGGCCTGCTGCGCGGCGACGAGAGCGAGACGGCGCAGCCCCCGGCCGGGCTGGACCGCCTCGACGAGCTGATCGCCCAGGTCCGCGAGGCCGGCCTGACCGTCACCCTGCGCCGGGAGGGCGAACCGTCCCCGCTGTCGCCGGCGGCGGACCTGTCCGCGTACCGGATCGTCCAGGAGGCGCTGACCAACGTGCTGAAACACGCCGGACCGGCCCGGACCACCGTGGAGATCGGCCATCACCCGGGCAGCCTGCGGATCTCCGTGGTGAACGACGGCCCGGTGACGGCGATGAGAACCGGCGGGCAGGGGCTGATCGGGATGCGGGAGCGGGCCGCCCTCTTCGGCGGCGAGCTGACGGCCGGCCCCCGGGACGGCGGCGGCTTCGAGGTGCGAGCGAGACTTCCCCGGTGAGCATCACCGTCGTCATCGCCGATGACCAGCGCATGGTCCGCGCCGGGCTGCGCATGGTGATCGAGACCGAGCCGGACATGACGGTCGTCGGCGAGGCCGGTGACGGCGCCGAGGCGGTGGCCGTGGCGCGGCGGCTGCGCCCGGACGTCGTGCTGATGGACATAGCGATGCCCCGCCAGGACGGTCTCACGGCCACCGGCGCCCTGCTCAGGACCGCGAGCCCGCCGCGGATCATCGTGCTCACCACGTTCGACACCGACGACAACCTCTATCGAGCGCTACGAGCCGGCGCCGGCGGCTTCCTGCTGAAGGTCTCCTCGCCGGAGCACCTGATCACAGCGATCCGGGTGGTGGCGGCCGGCGACTCGCTGCTCGACCCGGCGGTCACCACCCGGGTGATCGCGGCCTTCGCGGGCCGGCCCGGGCCGGTGCCGCCGCCCGAGTTCGGCGAACTGACGCCCCGGGAGGCCGACGTACTGCGCCTGATGGCCCGGGGCATGTCGAACGCGGAGATCGCGGCGGCCCTCACCGTGGGCGAGGCGACGGTGAAATCGCATGTGGCACGTGTGCTGATGAAACTGAGTCTGCGGGACCGGGTTCAGGCGGTGGTCTACGCGTACGAATCAGGCTTGGTCCGTGCTGGTGAATCCGGATGAATGCGAAAAGACGACAAGCCCGAGATGCGGCGGCATCCCGGGCTTGCAAGCGGCTGATCAGCCGACGTCAGTAGCCTTCACCGGCGAATCCCGGCGATGTCAGCGGTAGTACCCGCCGCCACCGACACCGGCGTTGAAGCCGAAGCCCCAGGAGCCGTAGCCGTAGCCCGGGTAGTAGCTGCCACCGACGCCACCGTAGAAGTTGAAGCCGAGGCCGAGCCAGTACGACGAGTTGTAGCCGCCGTAGTAGCGACCCGGGTAGTAGCGGTCGTCGTTGTTGATGATGACAACGTCGGGGTGGTCACCCGAGTCGATGTCAGCGACGGAAGCGGCGTAGCCGCCGTGGTCCTTGTTGCACTTGACGTCGGAAGCCTGGGCCGGTCCGGCCAGCGCGAGGCTCGCGCCGGTGGCCAGCAAAACGCCCCCGAGGAACAGAGCCGTGCGACGCATGATTTTTCCTTTCGGAGATGATTTGACCGGGACCAAGTCTGTCTTCTCCGAAGTTGCATTGCGCCGATTTTCCGGGATAAAGGAACAATGGTGCATTTTTTCCCGATTTTAGGTACGCGGCTGTCGGCAGGCGTCTAGGGTCGTCCCGGGACCGCCGCGTACCCGTGCCGGTCTACAGGCGGATGCCGAGCAGCCCGTCCACCGTCCGCGCCACCAGAGCCGGCGCCTCGGTGTCGTCCCCGGCCCCGGCCAGCGCGGCCTCCGCCCAGGCGTCGACGACCGCGAGCGCGGCCGGAGCGTCGAGATCGTCGGCGAGCGCCTCCCGCACCGCGCCGAGCAGCCCCGCGCCGGACGGCCCGTGCGGCAGCGCGGCCGCCTCCCGCCAGCGGGCCAGCCGCTCCAGGCCGGCCTTGAGCACCTCGTCGGTCCACTCCCGGTCGCTGCGGTAGTGCCCGGCGAGCAGCCCGAGCCGCACCGCCATCGGGTCCACGCCGTCGCCGCGCAGCCGGGACACGAAGACCAGGTTGCCCTTGGACTTCGACATCTTCTCGCCCTCGAGGCCGATCATGCCGGCGTGCGCGTAGTGCCGGGCGAACGGCGCGGCGCCGGTCAGCACCTCGGCGTGCGCGGCCGAGCACTCGTGGTGCGGGTAGAGAAGATCGCTGCCGCCGCCCTGCACGTCGATGGTGTCGCCGAGCAGCCCGAGCGCGATCGTGGCGCACTCGATGTGCCAGCCCGGCCGCCCCGGTCCGAGATCGCCGCCGTCCCAGACCGGTTCCCCTTCGCGGGCGCCGCGCCACAGCAGCGGGTCCAGGGGGTCACGCTTGCCCGCGCGGTCCGGGTCGCCGCCGCGCTCCGCTGAGAGGGTGGTCATCTCCTCGCGGGACAGATGCGACTCGTAGCCCCAGTCCGGGGCCGCGCTGATGTCGAAGTACACGTCGCCGGTGCCGTCCTCGAGCCGGTACGCGGCACCCTTGCCGACCAGCTCCAGCACGTGCTCGACGATCTTCGGAATCGACTCGACCGCACCCACGTAGTGCGCCGGCGGGATGATCCGCAGCGCCTCCATGTCCTCCCGGAACAGCGCGGTCTCCCGCATCGCCAGGACGATCCAGTCCTCGCCGTCCCGCGCCGCCCGCTCCAGCAGCGGATCGTCGATGTCGGTCACGTTCTGCACGTAGCCGACATCCAGCCCGGCGTCCCGCCACATCCGATTCACCAGGTCGAACGCGATCATCGTGGCGGCGTGACCGAGGTGCGTGGCGTCGTAGGGCGTGATCCCGCAGACGTACATGGTCGCCGTGCCCTCGGGCGTGCTCGGCTCGACAGAGGCACGCGCGGTGTCGTAGAGCCGCAGCACCGGTCGCCCGTCCGTCTCCGGCAGGCGGGGCACGTCATGGCCGGTCCAAGCATCCATAGTCCGGAGCCTAACCAGCCCATGACCGACATTGCCCGCCGCGTGACCTAAACCTCTGCCGCGGCCCAGGCGTTCCCCTCACCCTCTCCCTTTCCGGTACGAGGTGCCCGCCCGCCCGCACCAGCACCAGCCGAGTCCCGCCTCCCTCGCCACCTGACGGTCCGCCCGCCCGGCGCCCGCCGCCGCCACCCCCGGCGGCCCCTCACCCTCACACCCCTCCCGGCCGCCCGCTTGCTGTGCCGGCCCTCGCAGCCCAAGCCCGTCCCGGCGACCACCCGCACAGGAGAGCGACAATTCGGACGTCAGGCCGGCGCCGGCGCGCAGCCGGTTCAATCAGCCGCACAGGAGAGCGACAATCCGGGCGCCAGGCCAGCGCTGGCGCGCAGCCGGTTCAATCAGCCGCACAGGAGAGCGACAATCCGGGCGCCAGGCCAGCGCTGCTGTGCAGCCGGTTCAGTCGGCCGCACAGGAGAGCGACGATCCGGGCGTCTGGCCGGCGCCGGCGTGCAGCCGGTTCGACTGGCCGCACAGGAGAGCGACAATCCGGGCGTCAGGCCGGCGCCGGCGTGCAGCCGGTTCGACTGGCCGCACAGAAGGGCGGCAGATCGGGCACCACGGCAGCGCTCGCGTGCGGCCGACTCGGACGGCCGCACGGGAGAGCGGCAGATCAGGCGGCAAGGCGGCGCTGATGTGCGGCCGGCTGCGGGACGGCAAGCCGGGCACACGGTGGACCGGCAGCACGACGACAACGCGGGTACGCGGTGAGCCAGGGGTGCCACGACCGCACGGGCACCGGTGTGCCGGCGACGACACTGCATGACCGACCGGGCACACGGTGAGCCGGCGGCAACACGGAACGGCACGGTCGCACGGGCGCGCGGCGGGTTCAGGCGGTCGCTGGTTTCAGGTGGGTGGGTCAGATGGGGGGCCAGGGGATGGCCGGCCAGTCGGTGGGGGGCTCCGGGAACTTGCCGGCGCGGAGGAGGCGCTTCACGCGGAGGGCTACGTGCTGGACCTCGGAGATGGTGAGGTGTTCTTCGAGGGCTTCGCCGAGGGGGCCGGTCAGGTCGGTCGAGAGTTTGGTGAGGACCTCGACCGCGTCGGCGGGGAAACGGCGGCCGGTCCAGCCCCAGAGGACGGTGCGCAGTTTGTTCTCCACGTGGAAGCTGACACCGTGGTCGACGCCGTGGATGCCGCCGGTGGGCGGGTAGAGGACGTGGCCGCCCTTGCGGTCGGCGTTGTTGATCACCGCGTCGAAGACGGCGAGGCGGGCCAGGCGGGGGTCGTCGGCGTGGGCCAGGGCGTAGGCGTCGCCGTCGTCGTCGCGGGCCGCGGCGACCGGAAACCATCCGGCAGGCACGTCATATGCGGGGACGAATCCGATGAGTCCGGAAGCATCCTCGGGCTCGTCGATCCAGAGCTGCAGGGCGCCCGGGCCGAGCGGACCGTCGCGCAGGATCGTCGGCGGGACCAGGTCCCAGCCGGTCGCACGGGAGACGAGGTAGGCGGAGACCTCGCGGCCGGCGAGCGTGCCGTCCGGGAAGTCCCAGAGCGGGCGCTCGCCGCGGACCGGTTTGTAGACGCAGCGGCGGGTCAGCCCGTTCAGGCTGATCTCCGCGCGCAGCGTGGTGTTCGAGGCGTCGACGAGACGCCCCTCGATCTCGATCGCGCCCCGGCCCAGCAGCTCGAGGGCGTCCGACTCAGCCAGCACCGCCGTGGGCTCGGCCGTCACCGGTGGTAACCGTTGTGCCGGGGACAGAGGTGGCCGGCCGGGTCGAGCGGCTGGCCGCAGAGCGGGCACGGCGGCCGGCCGGCGGCGACCACGCGGCGGGCGCGGTCGATGAACGCCCGGGTCGCCTCCGGGGTGAGCCGGACACGCAGCCGGTCGAGGTCGTCGTCGGGCTCGTCCTCGTCGTCGTCCACCTCGACGTCGTCGTCATCGTCCTCGTCGTCGAGCGGGCTGCCGGACAGGTCGGCGTCGGGCTCGCCGGCTTCGATCGCCTCGATCACCACGGTGCTCGTGTCGACGTCGAAGGCCAGGCCCAGCGTGCCGACGCGGAACTCCTCGTCGACCGGCGAGTCGAGCGGCTCGTTGTCGTGCGAGGTCGGGATGACGCCCTCGGGCAGGTCCACCCCGAACCGTTTGTTCGCCTCGAGGAGCAGCTCCTCGAGCTTTTCGGCGAGGAGCGACACCTGGACCTTCTCCAGCGCAACGCTGATCACCCGGCCGCCACCGCGGGCCTGGAGATAGAAAGTGCGGTCCCCCGGCTCGCCCACCGTCCCGGCGACGAACCGCTCGGGCGGCTCGAAGGCATGTACTTGGTGGGTCATACCGACAACCCTAGCCATCCGCGACGGCAACCGCGCGGGTCGTCGCGCCCGGTTCGCCGAGGGCGCAACGCACCCTACGCTGCGACTAATCCGCGGTCACACAGTGTGGTCAGACCGCTCCGCCGCCGGCTCCCCCGCCCACCGCCGCGTCGCTCTCCACACGCTGGGGTGGCACCACTGACGACAGGTCGCCGGTCTCGTTGAGCCGCACCAGGAACGGGCGTGTCGGGGTGTATCGGATCGCGGTGATCGATGCCGGATCGGCCACGATCCGCTGGAACTGGTCGAGGTGCAGGCCGAGCGCGTCGGCCGCGATGGCCTTGATCACATCGCCGTGGGAGCAGGCGATCCAGACGGCTTCGGGGCCGTGTTCCGCGGTGATCGCCGCGTCCCACTTCTTCACCGCTTTGATGGCCCTGGCGGACATGTCCGACATGGCCTCACCGTTCGGGAAGACCACGGCGCTCGGGTGCTGC
This sequence comes from Actinoplanes sp. OR16, assembly GCF_004001265.1. GTDB lineage: Bacteria > Actinomycetota > Actinomycetes > Mycobacteriales > Micromonosporaceae > Actinoplanes. Next base: position 8,556,650 of record NZ_AP019371.1, read on the forward strand.
TGGACCACCGGCCAGAGCGGATCCTTCGCCAGCTCCTTGAGGGGCTGACCCTCCCAGTCGCCGTAGCCGCACTCGATCAGACCCTCGTCGGTCTGCGGGACGACGTCCGGCAGCGCGATCTCCAGCGTCTGGCGGCACCGGATCAGCGGGCTCGTCACGACCGCGGCGATCGGCAGCTTGCGCAGCCGCTCGCCGACCCGGGCGGCCTGCTCGCGGCCGGTGTCGTCGAGTTCGACGGGCTGGCGGCCGGCCAGCCCGCCCGCCGCGTTCGCCGTGGTCCGGCCGTGCCGGAGCAGCAGGACGGTCGCCATCAGACGCCCGCTTCTTCGAACGCCTCGGCCACGGTACGGAGGGTCGCGATCCCCGATTCCAGGTCACCGACATAGGGGCTGATCGAGAGCGTTCCCACGCCGGCTTCGGCGTACGCCCTGATCCGGTCCTTGATCTGGTCCTTGGTCCCGATCATGGAGGTGCGCTCGATGAACTCCTGCGGGACGGCCGCGGCAGCCTCGGCGACCTGGCGGCTGAGGTAGAGGTCCTGGACGAGCTTCGCCTCCTTCTCGTAGCCCATCCGGATCGCGAGCTGGTTGTAGAAGTTCTGCTCGCGGCTGCCCATGCCACCGATGTAGAGGGCGGCGTACCAGCGGACCACGTCGGCGCAGGCGCTCAGATCGTCACCGATGACGACGGGAACGGTCGGCGCGATGTCGAAGGCCTTGTCCTTCGGGATGTGGCCGATGTATTCGCCGGCCATGTCCGGAGCGAAGAAGATCGCCAGCCAGCCGTCCGCGATCTCCCCGGCCAGCTGCAGGTTCTTCGGGCCGACCGCCGCGAGGTAGAGCGGGATCTCCGAGCGCAGCGGGTGGAAGCCCAGCTTGATCGCCTTGCCGGCGCCGTCCGCAAGCGGCAGCGTGTAGTGCTCGCCCTGGTACGAGACCTTCTCCCGGGCCAGCGCCATCCTCACGATGTCGACGTACTCCCGGGTGCGGGCGAGCGGCTTGGCGAACCGCACCCCGTGCCACCCCTCGGAGACCTGCGGGCCGCTCACCCCGAGACCGAGCCGGAACCGGCCGCCGGAGAGCGTGTCGAGGGTGGCGGCCGTCATCGCGGTCATCGCCGGCGTCCGCGCCGGGATCTGCATGACGGCGGCGCCGAGATCGATGTTCGTGGTCTGCCCGGCCATCCAGGCGAGCATGCTCACCGTGTCCGAGCCGTACGCCTCGGCGGCCCACACCACGGCATAGCCGAGCCGATCCGCCTCCTGCGCCATCGCGAGATGATCAGCGGGCGTGCTCCACGCCGTCTGGTATCCGAGGCTGAGTCCGAGCCGCACGTACCCTCCCGAGATCATGATGGTTCCGTAAAGCATATTTCCGTCCGGTAACCGACGCGCCGCGCGGGTACTTGGCCATTCCACGAAGTGCATGCTCTGAATAAGGTTCACTCATGCATCAGCGACCGCTCGGCCGAAGCGGGCTAGCGGTCTCGCGGCTCGCGCTCGGCACCATGACCTGGGGACGCGACACCGACCCCGACGACGCGGCCGCTCAGCTGAAACTCTTCCTCGAGTCCGGCGGCACGCTCATCGACACCGCCGACGTCTACGGCGACGGCGACGCCGAGTCGGTGATCGGCTCACTGCTCGACAGCCTCATCCCCCGCGACGAGGTGGTGATCGCGACCAAGGCCGGCCTCACGCCGCGCGGCTACCGGCCGCGGGACGCCTCCCGGGGCAACCTGCTGCGGTCGCTCGACGCGTCGCTGCGGCGGCTCGGCACCGACTACGTCGACCTCTGGCAGATCCACGGGTACGACGGCCAGACCCCGTTCGAGGAGACCCTGGCCGCCCTGGACCACGCCGTGACCAGCGGCAAGGTGCGCTACGTCGGCGTCTCCAACTTCGCCGCCTGGCAGACCGCCCGGGCCGCGGTGTGGCAGTCCGCCTATCCGGGCCGCGCCCCGATCGTCGCCGCCCAGATGGAGTACTCGCTGCTCGAACGCGGCATCGAACGGGAGATGCTGCCGGCCGCCGCGGCGCTCGGCTTCGGCATCCTCGCGTGGTCGCCGCTGGGCCGGGGCGTGCTCACCGGCAAGTACCGCAACGGCCGCCCGCTGGACTCGCGGGGCGCGTCCGAGCACATGGCCGCGTTCGTGCAGACCTACCTCGAACCGCGCAGCTCCAGCATCGTGGAGGCGGTGGTGATAGCGGCCGGCGGCCTCGGCGTCTCCCCGCTCGAAGTCGCGCTGGCCTGGATCCGGGACCGGCCCGGGGTGGCGTCGGTGCTGCTCGGGGCCCGGACGACGGCGCAACTACAGGGCGCGCTCCGCAGCGAGCACCTGGTGCTGCCGGCCGAGATAGCCATCGCGCTCGACGACGTATCGGCGATCGACGTGGGGTACCCGGAACGTGAGGGAACAGGCTATCCAGAAGCTTGAGGACGGCCTGACGGCTGGCGCATATTAGACCGCATGGACTACGAATACGCGCCGCTGCGGCTGCCCTCGAACGTCGACAGGTTGACCGCGGCGGCGCAGCTCGCCATTCAGGCGGAGTTCTCCGGATGGGAGCTGGCACGGGTCCAGCTCTTCGCCGACGGCTCCCGCAAGGTGATGCTCCGCCGGCGGCTCCAGCAGACACCGCAGCCCGGTCTCAGCTACTGAAAAAGCTGAGGCCGGGCTGTTTCAGCAGCTCAGTGGTTGTGCCCGGCGTGGTCGTCCTCGTCGTCCGGGAGGAACGGGTGCTCGTCCAGCCGGCCCACCAGCTGGTCGCCGTCGACCGGGGCGAACGGGCCCGACCCGTCGGCGTCGTCGAACGCCTCGAGGTCCAGCGGCGCCGCCACCTCGGTGACCGTGAGCAGGCCGTCGAGCGGCTCCAGCTCGGGCACGTCCAGCGACGCGAGTGATCCGTCGCCGGCCTGCAGCAGCTCCAGCACGGCCTCACCGACCGACTCGACCGGCCCGGCGTCCTCGTCCTCGGGGACCGATCCGCGGCGGGCGGTCTCGGCCACCTTCAGCAGCGCGGCCACGCTCGGCACCCGGTAGTCGCGGCGCTGCCGCACCGAGACGACCTGGTCGTACGGGTCGTCGCCCGCGCCGTCCGCACCCGCGCCGACCAGCCCGAACCGGTGGTCCGCCTCGTCCGGGTCGATCGACTCGACGTCCCACGGCGTGACTTCGCCGAACGCGTCGAGCAGCTTCTCGTCGTACGCGTACGAAGCGTTGTTCAGGGTGACGTACGCCTGCCAGACGTCGTCGTCGTCAATGCGGCCGGCGGCTGCCTTGACGGCCGCGAGGTGCGCCCGGGCCGCCTCGATCACGGACTCGAGGGCGGCGTCGAGCTCCGCATTCTGGTCGGTCATGGAAAATCAGTGTCCTTCCGGAAATATCAGCTGTTTCGAAGCAGTCGGTCGAGCACACGCACGCCGAACTTTAGCCCCTCGGTCGGTACCCGCTCGTCGATGCCGTGGAACAGTGCACTGAAGTTGAGGTCCGGCGGCAGCCGCAGCGGGGCGAAACCGAAGCAGCGGATGCCGAGGGTGGCGAAGGCCTTCGCATCGGTGCCCCCGGACATCAGGTACGGCACCGTACGCGCACCCGGGTCCTCGGCGCGCAGCGCCGCCCCCATGGCGTCGACCAGGTCACCGTCGAAGCTGGTCTCCACGGCCGACTGCTGGTGCAGGTGCTCGATCTCGACGTCCGGCCCGATGATGTCGCGCAGCTCGGCGAGGAACGCGTCGGCGTGGCCGGGCAGCGTCCGGCAGTCGATCGTGGCGGACGCCTTGCCGGGGATGACGTTGTCCTTGTATCCCGCTTCGAGGCGGGTCGGGTTCGCGGTGTTGCGGATGGTCGCGCCGATCAGGTTGGCGATCGGGCCCAGCTTGGAGATCGCCAGCTCCGGCTGATCCGGGTCCAGGTCGATCTGGAGAGCTTCGCTGACCTGCTCCAGGAACTGCCGCACGGTCGGCGTCACGACGGTCGGGAAGCGGTGCCGGCCGACCCGGGCGACGGCCTCGGCGAGCGCGGTGACCGCGTTGTCGTCGTGGATGAACGACCCGTGGCCGGGCCGCCCGTGGGCGTGCAGGCGCAGCCAGTCGAGGCCCTTCTCGGCGGTCTGCACCAGGTAGAGACGCAGGTCGTCGTTGACGGTGTAGGAGTAGCCGCCGACCTCGCCGATCGCCTCGGTGACACCCTCGAACTCGGCGGCGTGGTTGCGCACGAGCCACTGCGACCCGTACTCCATGCCGGCTTCCTCGTCGGCCGTGTACGCCAGGACGATGTCCCGCGGCGGCGTGTAGCCGATCCGCTGCCACTCGCGGACGACGGCCAGGACCATGGCGTCGAAGTCCTTCATGTCGATCGCGCCGCGGCCCCACAGGTAGCCGTCCTTGACCTCGCCGGCGAACGGGTGCACCGACCACTCGGCGGCGTCGGCCGGCACGACGTCGAGGTGGCCGTGCACGAGCAGCGCGCCCCGCGACCGGTCGGCGCCGGGGATCCGGGCGACCAGGTTCGCCCGTTTCGGCGCGGACTCGAGAAGCTTCGACTCGATCCCGGCCTCGCCCAGCTTCTCCGCGACGTATTCGGCGGCGACGCGTTCGCCGACGGTCGTCCGCGGGTCACCGGTGTTGGTGGTGTCGATACGCAGCAGGTCACGGCAGAGGTCGACGACCTCGTCCACGGCGGTGGTGTCCATCCGCCTTTCTTACCAGCAAGGTGTAACGACGGAGCCGATGGGGAACTGGACCGCCGTGTCTGAAGTGAATCTCCCCCCGTTGCCGCCGACCGGCGGCGAGACTCCCGGGCGCAGCATCGTCGATGTGGTGAACGCCCAGCACCGGGAGCTCCTCTCCCTCCTCACGAAGCTCGAGACCGAGCCCGACGACCCCAAGGTGAAGAGCGTCCTGGTCGCTGTCGCGTCCCGGCACCTCTGCGCCGAGGAGCAGTACCTCTACCCGGCGATCCGCACCGCGGTGCCCGGCGGCGACGAGCTGGCCGACCGCGAGCTGGCCGAGGACCAGGCGTTGTTGCTGCTGCTCAGCGGCGACGACATGGGCGCGGCCACCGCTGCGATCCGCCGGCACGTCGCGGCCGACGCCGAGGAGCTGCTCCCGATGCTGGAGCAGATGGTCCCGTCCGAGGACCTGGTCCGGCTCGGCAACCGCATGGAGACGGCTCAGGAGGCCGCGCCGACCCGCCCGCACCCGTCCAGCCCGTCCACGCCCCCGTGGAACAAGGTCGTGGATCCGCTTCTCGGGGTCGTCGACAAGGCTCGCGACGCGGTCACCGGACGTAAAACATATGTACGCGATCTGTAACTAAACCTGACTAGAGGGCGATTCGCCCATCTTATCCTGTTCGTTAATATGTTTGTCACGGGTTGCCGATCTTTCCGCCGCTCACAGGACTAGCGTTGGATCGCGTCTTGGTCCTAACGTCACGCTATGAACCTGGAGCTGCGGCATCTGAAGGTGGTCTGCGCCATCGCGGAGACCGGCAGCGTCACCAAGGCCGCGTCGCAGCTGGGCCTCGCCCAGCCGGCGCTCACCGCGCAACTACAGCGGATCGAGCGGACGCTGGGTGGCCCGCTGTTCGACCGGGACCGCCGCGGCGCACGCCCCACCGCGCTGGGCGAGCTCGTCCTCTCCCGCGCCCGGGTGCTGCTGCCCGCCATGAAGGGCCTGCAGGACGAGGCCGCGCGCCTGGCGGCCGGCGGCACCCAGGACACGATGAGCCGCTACCGCATCGGCGCGATCGGCGGACCGGTCGTCGCCCACCTGCTGCACCGGCTCTCCGCGACCCAGCCCGAGGCGCAGATCTCCACCCACGCGTCGTACTACGTGGACGAACTGGCCACCATGGTCCTCGCCGGCAAGCTCGACTACGCCCAGGTCGGCGTCTGCGGCGATGCCCTGCCCTCCGCCGAATACGGCCTGGTCTGGCAGACGATCGCCGTCGACGCGGTCTGCGTCCTGCTCCCCGACGACCACCCGCAGGCCAAGGAGGACGACGCCGACCTGGCCGACCTCGCCGAGGAGCAGTGGGTGGCCGGCGCCGGCGACGGCTGCTTCGCCGACTGTTTCGCCGCGGCCTGCGCCCGCTCCGGCTTCGCCCCGAAGAAGGTTCTCGAGACCGACCCCCGCGCCTGCGTCGACATGGTCGAACTCGGTCTCGCGGTCGGCCTCTGCCAGCCCACCTTCCGACCGCCGGTCGGCCTGACCTCCCGCCCGCTGAGGGGCGCCCCCCTGCGCTGGCGCACCGCCGTCGGCTGGCACCCCGACTCCCCCGCCGCCCGCAGCGCGCCCCTCCTGATGCAGCTCGCGCACGAGGCCTACCAGGACGTCATCACCCGCAACGAGAACTACGTCAACTGGATGGCCGACCATCCGGACCTGTCCGGCATCGGAGCGGTCCCCACACAATTGGCAGCGGCTTGATTTCTTGTACGGGGTGAGCGTCCGCCCCCCGGGAGCCCCAGCCGGGTCCCGCACCGGCCGGCACCTGACGGCCCCTTCCGCCGGCTCACGCCGCCGCCTTCCCCGGCGTGCCGTCACCCGCATCCGCGCCACCGGCCGGAATCCGGCAGTGCCCTGGCCGCTGTCCCACGGCCGTCTCACCCCCGATGTCACGCCCATGAGCCACAGCCGGCACCGACCGGCTGTGACACATCGCTGTCGGAAAGGCCGCGCGCGAGCGATGAGTCACAGCCCGCTGCCGGCGGACCTCGGAGTGCACTCCCCTGACGATCTCGTCAGCGCGGGACCGACGACGGACCTCGCACCTCCGCGCCCAGCGCGACCACCCGCTCCCGCAGGCCGCGGTCGGCCGTGACGACGACCACGCGGCGGCCCGGCGGCTGGGAACGCACGACGTCGACGATCTGATCGTCACCGGAAGCTCGCGCGCGGGAGATGGTGACGCCGCCGGGGCTCTGCGGGATGTCGCGCGCCTTCCCCTCCACCACCAGGACCACCTCGACCGGCGGGTCCAGATCCGGCAGGCCCGACGTGGGCGTCGCCGCGAGGGCGTCACGGAGACGGATCGCCGCGCCGGCACGGTCACGCCACCAGCCGTCCGGGACGGATCCCACGACATTCGCGCCGTCGACGACGACGAGCGGGACAGAAGACGCGGATATCGGCGCCTGCGCGCCCGGCTCCTGGAACGCTGGGGTCAGGGATCCGGTGGGCTCCGACGACGCAGCGGGTGTGACCATGAAGTTGAGCGTACTCCAGTCAACTTTTTGGCCAGAACGGGAATCAGGAGGCCGTTGAGAGCGCTGTGATCCCCGGCAACGTCAGTTTGTTGCCGGGATGGGCCGGGTAGGCCGACATCCGCCTGAGTGAGGTACCAGAGAGAAGAGACCCTGATGAGCATCGGACCGTTCGGACCAGCTGGGTCCGGTCAGTGGGACGACCTTTTCGCGCGCTTCTTCGGTGCTGCCGGGCCGCAGCGCCCCGCGCAGCGCTTCGACATCGCGCGTTACATGAGCAACGACGCCCGGCAGGTCCTCGCCGACGCAGCGCGGCGGGCCGCCGAGCTTTCCGGCGCCTCCGGCGGGGGGAACGTGCTCGCCGACCTCGACACCGATCACCTGCTGTGGGCGGTGCTCCAGCAGGAGCCCATGAAGCAGACGGTGCGCCGCGCCGGCACCGATCCGGTCGCCCTGCTGGCCGAGCTGGACGCGCAGGCGACCACCGACGCCGCCCGCACCGCCGCCGCGAACCGCGGCGCCGAGATGGGCGCGGCCGGCCGTGAGGTGCCCGAGCAGGTCTCGCTGACCCCGGCCGCCAAGCGCGCCCTGCTGGACAGCCTGCAGATCTCCCGTGCCGTCGGCGCCTCCTACATCGGTCCGGAGCACATCCTGATGGCGCTCGGACTGAACACCGACTCCGCGGCCGGACGGCTGCTCGCCGGCCGTCTGGACCCGCGCAACATCCCGCACCCGGAGACTTCGTCGAGCCAGTCCGGCGGCGGGCACCACCACCACCCGAGCAACGCGAACACTCCCACCCTGGAGCAGTTCGGCGTGGACCTGACCGAGTCCGCCCGGCGCGGCGAGATCGACCCCGTGGTCGGGCGCGCCGACGAGATCGAGCAGGCCGTCGAGATCCTGTCCCGGCGTACCAAGAACAACCCGGTCCTGATCGGTGAGGCCGGCGTCGGCAAGACCGCGATCGTCGAGGGCCTGGCCCAGCGGATCGTGGACGGCGACGTCCCGCTGACCCTGCAGGACAAGCGGGTCATCCAGCTCGACCTGGCCGGCCTGGTCGCGGGCACCCGCTACCGGGGTGACTTCGAGGAGCGCCTGCGCAAGGTGATCGAGGAGATCCAGGCGTCCGGCGACGGGCTGATCGTCTTCCTCGACGAGATCCACACGCTGGTCGGCGCCGGCGGTGGCGGCGGCGAGGGCGGTGGCATGGACGCCAGCAACATGCTGAAGCCGGCACTGGCCCGGGGCAAGCTGCGCGTCATCGGCGCCACCACGCTCGACGAGTACCGCAAGAACATCGAGAAGGACGCCGCGCTGGCCCGCCGCTTCCAGCCGGTCCTCGTGGGCGAGCCGTCGGTCGAGGACACCGTGGCGATCCTGCGCGGCCTGCGGGACAACTACGAGGCCCACCACCAGGTGCGGATCACCGACGAGGCGCTGGACGCCGCCGCGGTGCTCTCCGACCGGTACATCACCGACCGGTTCCTGCCGGACAAGGCGATCGACCTGATCGACCAGGCCGGCGCGCGGGTGCGGCTGCGGGTGAAGACCCCGGACGCCGGCCTGCGGGAGCGCGAGCGGCAACTGGAGGAGCTGTCCCGGGACCGGGACCAGGCGGTCGCGGCCGAGAAGTACGAGCGCGCCTCCGAACTCCGCGACCAGATCAACACGCTGAAGGAGCAGATCGCCAGCGCCGGCGTCGGCCCCGACGGCATCCCGCAGGTGACCCAGGACGACGTCGCCGAGGTGGTGTCGCGGTCCACCGGCGTGCCGGTCGCGCAGCTCACCGAGGCCGAGCGGGACCGCCTGCTCCGGCTCGAGCAGCACCTGCACGCACACGTCATCGGCCAGGAGGACGCCGTCGAGGCGGTCGCCGAAGCGGTACGCCGCTCCCGGGCCGGGCTCGGCGACGAGGACCGGCCGGTCGGCAGCTTCCTGTTCCTCGGCCCGACCGGTGTCGGCAAGACCGAGCTGGCCCGCTCGCTCGCGGACGCGCTGTTCGGCGAGCCGGACCGGATGATCCGGCTGGACATGAGCGAGTTCCAGGAGCGGCACACCGTGTCGCGGCTGGTCGGCGCGCCTCCCGGCTACGTCGGCTACGACGAGGCGGGACAGCTGACCGAGGCGGTGCGGCGCCGTCCGTACAGCGTGGTTCTGCTCGACGAGATCGAGAAGGCCCACCCGGACGTCTTCAACATCCTGCTCCAGGTGCTCGACGACGGCCGGCTCACCGACAGCCAGGGACGGACCGTCAGCTTCAAGAACACCGTCCTGATCATGACCTCGAACCTCGGCTCGGATCTGATCACCGGTTCCACCCGTAGCGTCGGCTTCGGGGCTGCCCCCGGTGGCCGCTCCGCCGACGACGAGCTCCGCGACCGGCTCGACCGCCGGCTCAAGGAGTCGCTGCGGCCCGAGTTCATCAACCGGATCGACGAGATCATCATCTTCCGTCAGCTGGAGACGGAGCAGCTCCACAAGATCACATCGATGCTGCTGGAGGAGACGCGCCGCCGCCTGCACGCCCAGGACGTCCAGATGGAGATCACCGACGCGGCCGTGGACTGGCTCGCCGAGCGTGGCTACCAGCCGGAGTTCGGAGCTCGCCCGCTGCGCCGCACCATCCAGCGTGAACTCGACAACCGCCTGTCGAAGATGCTGCTCGCCGCCGACCTGGCGCCGGGCCGCAAGGTCCGCGTCGACGTGGCCGATGACCAGCTGACCTTCGAGGTCGAGTCGTCGGTGGCGGCTCGGTAGGTTCGCTGTTCGTGAGGGCGCCGGGGCTCAGGCTCCGGCGCCCCTTCTTCTTGTACGCCGGCAGCTCCGCTTGACCGGACCGTCGTGTGCGCTCGCAGCCCCGGCGATCTTCATCAGGGGACGGGCAGGTGGCGGGTGAGGGGCGGCGAGCACGTGAGCGCACGCGGCCGGGGACTGCGTGCGTTGGCGGCCCGGTGGGCGCACGCAGAACCGGGGCGCGTGCTGGTGGCCCGGGGCGGTGGGCGCACACAACACAAAGGCTGCGTGCGCTAGCCGCCGCCAGGGGGGCGGTGGGCGCACACGACACGAAGCTGCGTACGCCGACCGCCGCCAGGGGGCGATCAGCGCACACGGAAACAAAGGCTGCGTGCGCCGACCGCCGCCAGGGGGGCAATCAGCGCACACGACACAACGACTGCGTGCGCTAGCCGCCACCAGGGGCAGTGGGCGTACACGACACGAAGCTGCGTGCGCCGACCGCCGCCAGGGGGCGATCAGCGCACACGAAACAACGACTGCGTGCGCTAGCCGCCACCAGGGGGGCAATCAGCGCACACGAAACAACGACTGCGTGCGCTAGCCGCCACCAGGGGGGCAATCAGCGCACACGAAACAACGACTGCGTGCGCTAGCCGCCACCAGGGGCGGTGGGCGCACACGACACGAAGCTGCGTGCGCTAGCCGCCACCAGGGGGGCAATCAGCGCACACGAAACAAAGGCTGCGTGCGCCGACCGCCGCCAGGGGGGCGGTGGGCGCACACGACACAACGACTGCGTGCGCTAGCCGCCGCCAGGGGGCGATCAGCGCACGCGACGCAAAGGCTGCGTGCGCTGACCGCCGCCACGGGGCGGTGGGCGGACGCAGGACCCGGCGCTGTGTGCGCTCACCTCCTCGTGCGGCGGCGGCCGGCTCACCGAGGGCGGGCCGGCGTACAGGGAAAAGGGTTGGAAGGTGGGGGTTGACGGGCACTATCCGGTGGAGGGGACACGCCACCGGGGAGTGGATCCGGCGGGACCCCGGTGGCGGCGGCGGGCAGTCATGATCCACAATGGACAGGTCGATCACCAGGGCTGATCGGGGGGATGGATGTGCGTCCACAACGCACACCAGGAACCTCACCCCCTGCCAAATCGGGGCATCCGAGGACGGCCGGGCGGCAACCGGGCGGTAGGCTGCGAATAGCAAGCAGAGTTTCGTACAGGAGGCTGCACGGGTGGCCAGTGTCGCCGAGGTCAGAGCTGCCGTGGACGCCGCGCTCCAGCAGGTCTCCGAGGGCCAGGCGGCGATAGAGGCGGCTCGTCAGCGGCTCAGTGAGGCCCAGCAGAGCCTGGCCGCGGCCCTCGACGGCAGCGCCAGTGATCTGGTGGGGGCGGCGCACGCCTCGCTGTCGCAGGCCGATCAGCAGTTGGAGGAGTGCCTGGGGGCGACGCTGGTGGCGGTCGAGCAGGCTCAGACCTACACGGCGCAGCTCTGACGCGATGTCGCTGCTGCAAGAGCTCGGCGCCCAGCTTCGGGCCACCGCTGACGACCTTCCCGCGGGGCTGATCACGGTGGCGATGGAGCGGCTGCGCAACGCCACGGAGATCCTCAACTGGGTGCGTGAGCAGTCGGTCGACGATCTCGGGGTGCCGGTTCTGGGCAACGCCACCGAGCATGCGGAGCGGGCGGCGGCAGCGGTGCGGGCCGCGCAGGACGCGATCGAGGCCTATCTCGCGGCGGTCGGGCTGGCCGGGACGCCCGGTGCGGCGCCCGGTCAGGAGTGGCGGGCCGCGCTCCGGCACGAGGAGACCCGGCCGGCGGCAACGGACACGAGCGAGAAACCCGAGACCCTCGGCCCCTGGTGGCAGCAGCGCGTCGCTCAGCTGACCGGCGAGCCGGCGCCGCAGGACCAGAGAGATCAGGAGCAGACCGGTACGACGGAGCTCCTGCGCCGGGTCGCCGCCGGAGTCAGAGCCGGCGACCGCGCCCGCCTCGGCCGCGAACTTCATGCCGTCAGCGCCTCGACCGGCCTCGGCCTGTCCGCGGTGACACCGCCGGTCCTGCATCGGCTGGCCGGCGATCTGCTCGGTCACGAACCGCGACCGGAGGACGTCCCCCGGCTGCGCAGCGCCGCCGAGTCGCGGGTGAGGGCGCTGCTCCCGGGCACGTCGCCGGCGGTGCTGGAGACACTGATCGCCCGGGTCTGCCGTGTTCCGGTGAAGAGTGAGGAGCAGCAGACGAGCCACCCGGCGGACAACGCGGTGACGGCGAGTGTGCTGACCGGCGTGCTGCTGGCCCGCCTCGGCCGTGATGCCGGCTCGCTGGATCCCGACGCACCGGAGCCGGTCCGGAACGCCGACGACAAAACGGTAGGAAATGGCTGAATCCACCAAGCAGCGGGTCATGGAGATCCGGGCCGGGCTCTCCCACGCGCTCGGCGCCGCACAGACCGCGCTGGAGCTCGCGCAGCAGGCCGCCGCCGCGGCCGACGAGCGCCGCCGCCGGGTGCTCGCCGCGGCGACCGGGCGGCAGCGCAAGCTCGCGGCGGCCCGGGACGAGCGGATCGACGAGATCGACGACTGGCACGACACCGAGCTGTCGGCGCTGGCCGGGGCCGCCGCCGCCGCTGCCGACCGGGCCGCGCCGGGGGCGGCCGGCGAGCCGTGGCACAGCTGGGAGGCGACGCCGCTGCCGAAGGCCGCCGAGCTGCGGGTGGGCCGGTTGCTGCTGCCGGAGGCGCCGATACCGCATCCGGAGCGCACCGATCCGTGGTCGACCGCGCCCGGCACACCGCGGGAGACGGTCAAGGAGGACGGCCCGCCCGAGGTGCCGGCGCTGGTGCCGCTGCTCGACAGCGGGCACATCGTGGTGGAGGGCGCTGAGATCGAGGCCGACGCGCTGGTGGCGGGCCTGCTGCTGCGGGCGCTCGGCACCAGCGCGCCGGGCGCCGTCCAGATCATCGGGTACGACCCCGAGCACCTCGGTGGCGGACTCGCCGGCTTCGCGCCCCTGGCCTCCGCCGGGGTGCTGACCTTCACCGGCCCGGGCGAGCTGCCGGCCCTCCTCGACGACCTGGTCGGCCACGTGCGGCGGATCAACGAGAAGGTCCTCGCCGGTGAGTACACGTCGTTGCGCGAGCTGCACGCGGCCACCAAGCGCCGGCCCGAGCCGTGGCGGGTGGCGGTCCTGCTCGGGGCGCCGGAGCTGTCCCGGCACGAGCGGTCGCAGCTGGACCGGCTGCTGCGCACCGGAGCGGCCTGCGGGGTGCACCTGGTGATCCGGGGGCTGGCCGTGGAGCCGGGGCCGGGCATCGAGTTCGTGCACGCGGCGCCCGGTGACGACGCGAGGGTGGCCGGAGCGGGAGATCTTCCCGTACGCCTGGATCCCGGTCCCTGGCCGGAGCTGGTCACCGCGACCTGCCGGCAGATCGCCGAGACGGTCGCCGCCGGTCCGGCGCCGGTCGCGCTGGAGAGCCTGCTGCCGGAGCCGGGCGAGGAGTGGCAGCAGAGCTCGGCGTCGGCGCTGACCGCGCCGCTCGGCGACAGCCCGCAGGGTTCCCCGGTGACGGTGACGCTGAGCGACTACCCGCCGCACGCGCTGATCGCCGGCCCGTCCGGAACGGGCAAGACCAACTTCATCTACGCCTGGCTGGGCGCGCTCGCGGCCCGCTACTCCCCCGGCGAGCTGGCGTTCTACCTGCTCGACTTCAAGGAGGGCGTGTCGTTCGCCCGGTTCGCGCCGGGCCGGCGGGACCCGAGCTGGTTGCCGCACGTCCGGCTGGTCGGCGTCAACGTCAACACCGACCGGGAGTTCGGCCTGGCGCTGCTCCGGTTCCTCAGCGCCGAGCTGCGGCGGCGCGCCGACGCGGCGAAACAGCACGAGGTGACGAACCTGGCCGAGCTGCGCGCCGAGGACCCGGAGGGCAGCTGGCCGCGGATCGTCGCGGTGGTCGACGAGTTCCAGGTGCTGCTGGCCGGCCGGGACGCGGTCGCCGCCGAGGCCGTGGACCTGCTCGAAGACCTCGCCCGCCGGGGCCGTTCGCAGGGCATCCACCTGGTCCTGGCGAGTCAGGACGTCTCCGGCATCGAGGCGCTCTGGGGCCGGCCCGCGCTGGTGGCCCAGTTCTCGCTGCGGATCGCCCTGCCGAAGGCCCGCCGGGTCCTCGCCGAGCAGAACAACGCCGCCGACACCCTGCGGCGCTACCACGCCGTGGTGAACGCCGATTCCGGCGCGGCCTCGGCGAACCGGGTGGTCCGGGTGCCGTCGGCGGGCGACCGGGACCAGTGGAGCGCCCTGCAGCACCGGCTCTGGCGCAAACGGCCGCCGGAGCTGGGGCCGCCGCGGCTCTTCGACGGTGACGCCGTGCCGCGGCTCGCGGACAGCCCGGATTTCCGGTTGCTGCGGCCGTCCGAGTCGCCGGCCGCCCCGATGGTCCTGCTCGGCGAGACGATCGACGTCACGGCACGGTCGGCGCGGACGCTGCTGCGCCGCGCTCCCGGCCGCAACCTGGCCGTGCTCGGCACCCGGGTCGACGAGGCCTGTGCCGTGCTCGCCACCGCCGGGCGCTCGCTCGCCGCGCAGTTCACCCCGGAGGGCGCCCGGTTCTCGGTGGTCTGCCTCGATCCCGACGCCCGGGCCGCCGCCGAGGCGCTGCACGCCCGGATACCGGAGTGCGGCTGGTACGACACCGAGAACGTCGACTGGCTCCTCGAGGACGCCGCCGCCGAGGCGACGGCGGCCTGGCCGGCGGACCGCCCGCACTTCATCCTGATCTACGCGGCGGACGCCCTGCCGGGTGGCAAGGCCGCCGGTGATCAGCTGCGGACCGTGCTGCGGCAGGGTCCGGAGCGCCGGCTGCACGTGCTGGGCTGGTGGCGCGGGGCGGGGCTGCTGCGCGATTCGCTCGGCGGGCAGGCCTCGCGTACCGATCCGATCGGCGCGTGGGTCGCGCTCGACGTGCACGGCAGCGAGCTCGCGCCGTTCTACCCGGGGACGGGGGCGCCCAACTGGTACCCGCGCCCGTGGCGAGCCCTGCACTTCGACCGCTCGGTGCACCGTGGCGCCGAGGTGATCATCCCTTACGGAACATCATGAGCGAACTGCAGCCGTCCGATTTCGAGCGCGCCGACTACCGCACGGTCCTGCGCCGGCTCACCACGCTGGACCAGCGCGCCGCCGCGCTGCGCGAGGAGGCGGAGCGATGGCACGCCGAGCGGGTCGCTTCCGCTTCGGAGGCGGTCGAGGCCGCGGAGGAGGAGGTACGGGAGGCCCGTGCCGCCGTCCGGGCCGCTCAACGGTCGCTCGAGACCGTCGACGCCCGGGCAGCCGGGTTGTGGTCCGAATTCGTGCATCGGGTGGGTCCCGCCGCGGAGCGGTTCGGGCGGACCCTGCCACCGGCCAGCATCCCCCGGCAGCGGGTGGAGCGGGATGCCCAGGACTACCTGGACGAGGTGGAGAGCCGGGTCAAGTACACGGCGCCGGCCCGGCCGTTCACCATCGGCACCAAGATCCTGTTCGTCATCTTCGGGTTCGCCGGCGGCGTCCTCGGCGTGATCGGCAACGTGGCGCTGCGGCAGACCGGCGAGGCGGCCGGCGGCGACTGGCACCAGGCCGCCCCGGTGGTCGCCCTGCTGGTCCTGCTGGCCTGCCCGGTCCTGGCCGTGGTCACCGCGAAGCTGGTCGCCGACAAGCGCGGGGTCGGCCTGGACACCGCCGCCGTGGCGACGGTGCTGACGACCGGTCTGGTGACCGCGGGCCTGCTGTTCACGGCGGTGCAGTTCGCGCAGACGGGCACCTAGCCGGGCACCGCCATGCCTTCGGTCAGCAGGCGGCGGGCCAGGACCAGGCGATCCTCCTCGTCGTCCAGGGGCAGATCGCCCACCCGGTGCGACCCGCCGCCGAGGGCTCGCCGGACAGCCGGGACGCAGGCCGAGGGGAAGCGCAGGGTCCGTACCGGGGTGTGCAGCTCACCCTCCGGTGTCAGCCGCCAGCGCAGACCCGGGCGGACCGCGATCACGGCGTCGCCGGTGAGGGCCGCCGCGAAGTCCAGCTGGGCCAGCGGGCTGAGCGGCGCCGGGCGGGTCGCCGGCCAGTCGCGCCGGCGCAGACGGCCGGCCAGGGCGGACGGGTCGGTCGTCGCCAGCCGCTCGGTGAGCGCGGCGGCGGTCGCGGCCAGCTCCGGGGCGAGGGCGTCCGGGTCGGACACGTCGAGGCCGTACGGGAGGGTCGCCCGCAGCCGAGGGTCCTCCATGGCGTGAGCGAGGAGCTCTTCGGCGAGGGCGTACCGGGTCAGGCCCCGCACCCCGATGGTGACGTGCAGCGACCGGCCGCCGAGGGCGCGGGCCGAATGCAGCCAGCCGCGCGGCAGGTAGAGGACGTCACCGGGTTCGAGGACGACGTCGAGGGCCGGTTCGCCGGCGGCGGTCGCGGCCACCTCGTCGGCCACGCCACCCCACTGCTGGTTCTCCAGGGGATCCGGCAGCACGGGCGGGTGGACGTACCACCGCTTGGTGCCGTTGATCTGCAGGACGAAGACGTCGTGCGTGTCGTAGTGGGTGCTGAAGCCCTGGCTCGCGGGTGGCGTGAGGTAGGCGTTGATCTGCAGGGGCCGGTTCAGCTGGGCGCCGAGGTCGCCGGCGAAGTCGATCAGGGGCGGCCAGAGCCGGTGCAGACCTTGCAGGACCAGTGTGGCGCCGTCCGCGTACAGGCCCATGACCTGCTCGTCGAGCACCTGGTCGGCGATCTCCGCGCCGGCGCCGCCACCGCCGGTGAACCGGCTCGCCGGCAGCACCGTGCCCTGCTTCGCGACGCGGAGGAACGGGGTGCGCAGGCCGCGCCGGCTGAGGAGTTCGTCGACGGCGGCCGGGGAGAGCAGATCGGCGAAACCGTCCGGGCCGCCGAGGTCGGCGGCCCGGGACAGCAGGGGTTCGCGGCCCCAGACGGCGCCGGCGAACTTCTCCTCGTCGAGCGCGACGAGGCGATCCAGAGCGGTCCTCAAGAGGCGCCCCCGCTACGGCTCGACGGGTTCGTTCCGTCGTCGGCCGCGCCGTCGGCTCCCCCGTCGCGGCCGTGCGGGTTGGCGCCGCCGTCGGCCACGCCCTCCGGGGCGCTCGACGCCGCGCCGTCCGCACCGCCGTCGCGGCCGATCGGGTTCGCGCCGCCGTCCGCGGGGCCTTCGCCGTCCAGGCCGTCCGGGTCCGAGCTGATGATGTCGCTGTCAGAGAGTGCCACGGTCCGCTCCTTTTGCCACGAATGTCCGGTCAGTACGTTACCCGGGATGATCACGTCTAATCCCGGGTAACCAGCGGTCCATGCTCTGGATCGGGACCTCGGGATGGCAGTACCGGGACTGGCGGCCCGCGAAGGGCGCCGACGAGACCGGCCACCTCTACCCGGCAGGGCTGCCGCAGCGGCTCTGGCTGGAGCACTACGCGGCCCGGTTCGACGTCGTCGAGGTGAACAACGCGTTCTACCGGCTGCCCGAGCGGCACACCTTCGAGCAGTGGCGGGACCGCACCCCGGACGGATTCCGGTTCGCGGTGAAGATGAGCCGCTACCTGACGCACGTGAAGCGGCTGCGCGAGCCGGCCGAGCCGGTGGCCCGGTTCCTGGACCGCGCCGCGGGACTGGGCGCCAAGCTGGGACCGGTGCTGCTGCAGCTGCCGCCGACGCTCAAGGCCGATCTGGAGGCACTGGACGCCACCCTGCGGGAGTTCCCGCCGGAGGTCCGGGTGGCGGTCGAGCCACGGCACGAGACCTGGTTCACGCCCGGCTGCGAGGAACTGCTGAAGCGGCACGGCGCCGCACTCTGCTGGGCGGATCGGCGCGGGCGCCCGGTCACGCCGCTGTGGCGCACGGCGGACTGGGGTTACCTGCGATTACACGAGGGCGCCGGTAAGCCGTGGCCGCGCTACGGCCGGCAGGCGCTGCATTCGTGGCTGGAACGGTTATCGGCGCCGGAGACGTTCGTATTCTTCAACAATGACCCGGGCGGCGCCGCCGTGATCGATGCCGGAGTTCTCGCCCGGCGGGCCGGCCGCGAGAATCGTGAAATCAGTCACGTCCCGCGAGTGCCGCCTCGATGAGAATCGAATTCCGCGATTTCTATTGGGAATGCGTTTTCCGGGGGCCGGCCGCGGCCGGCCCCCGGAAGTGACGATCAGCTCGCGCGGCGCTCGCGCACCGACTTGCAGTTGACGCACGACGTGGCGGACGGGAAGACCTCCAGCCGCTCCACCGGGATCGGGTTCGAACAGCCCTCGCAGTTGCCGTACGTCCCGTCGTCCAGCCGCTGCATGGCGTGCTCCGCCTGGGTCCGCCGGTCCAGCAGGGTCCGGATCAGCGACGTGGCCGCGTCCCGCTCCGCCGTCTTCGATCCGCTGTCGGCCTGGTCGTCCCCGGCCGCGTCCCCGATCTCCACGAGACGGAGACGTTGGTTCTGCGCTACGGCTTCCTCGTACTCGGCATTGAGTTCGTCGAACCGGCCACGCAGGATCACGCGGATCTGCTCGACCTCCTCGGTCGACCGCGTCTTGACCGCGCCCGCAGCGCCCTTACCCGCAACCATCACTCCGTTGACGAGCATGCAGTCCCCCTGCCTTCCCTCAGCCCCAAGCCGGTGGCATCCACCCGTGGCTTCCTCGCCCCGGTCCGGCTCGTGGAGCCGGTCGATACCCACCGCCGGAGATCCCAAACGAGACCCCCGCAAAAAAGTAACCGGAGCATAACTGTCAGTGGTTGAATCCGCCACGGACTCCGCAAGCGGGTCTTGTGCCGAGACTCACCTCTCGGTCACCAGCGCGGGACGGCGAGGGTCGTCCAGACGCACCACGACGTCGGCAAACGTCTCCGGGGCGACCTCCTCGGCGTACCTCCGGAAGGCCGGCAAAGTCCATAGCTGATCTTCGGCGGTGCGGCGCCGCAGGGCGGCCGGCGACAGCTCAAGATGGACCGTGAAGTCGAACGGGAGGCCGGAACCGAGCAGCAGAGGGCCACTGACCAGCACGATCGCGTTGCCGGGCAGCTCCTGATAGGGCTCCCGGGCGGCCCGGTCGCGGCCCGCGTCCCAGAGCCGGGTCACGATCCGGCCGGAGCCGTCCGCACCGGCCGGGACCAGCACTTCCCTCGCCAGACCGGCCTCGTCGAACCAGCCCGCGTAGAACGAGTCCGGATTGGTCCTGCCGAACTCCAGCCGCAGCGAGGCGGGGCGCAGGAAATCGCCGGCGCCCACCCGCACGGCCGGGCGGCCGCGGACCCGCAACGGGCCGGTCAGCGCGTCGGCGAGACGCGCGGGATCGGCGGCGTCCGGGCCGTCCACTGCCACCCGGATCCTACTGTCGGATTCCCGACTGGCGAGCTGATCCGCGAGATCGTCGATCAAGGCGTCGAAGGAGACCGGGCGGATGCGCACGGGTCCATGATGCTCCCCCGGCGCAAGATCATTTAGGCGAGATCCGGGCGGGCCGCTCAGTCGTGCGGCATGATCGCCACTCGAGCGTCGTCGGCCAGGCGGTAACCCACGCCGTAGACCGTCGTGATCGCCGGGACGCTCGCGCCGAGCTTGAGGCGCAGCCGGCGCACGTGGACGTCCACCGTGCGCTCTCCGGCCCTCTCGTAGCCCCAGACGGCGGCGAGCAGCTGCGCCCGGGAGAAGACCCGGCGGGGCCGCTCGGCGAGGAAGAGCAGGAGGTCGAACTCCAGGCGGGTCAGCGGCAGCGCCTCGCCGTCGAGCAGGGCCTGCCGCGAGCCGGTCAGCAGCCGCACCTCCGGGCCGGAGCTCTCCGGCTCGGCCGCCGCCACCGCCTCGCCGTCGCCGGCCGCGGACGGCTCGACGGTGACCGTGCCACGGCTCAGCTCGACGAGCTCCCGGACCGCGCTGAGCAACTTGTGCGCCTGTGGTGAGACGGTGTCGCCGGTGAGCGGAATGGCCAAGGTCACGGTCAGCGCCGGTTCGGCGGGACGGCGGCCGGATCCGCGCCCCGGCCCGGCAGAACGACGATCGGCACGCGGCGACAATGCGCTGCCCGGCATGAATTCAGCCCCCAGAATTTGCTGCGGCAAGCGAATATGAGTGATCACTGTGGGTAAAGCCCGGACGATATTTCCGGCCGGCGCATCGGCGGGTCAAGTCGCCAACCACACTGTGGGAAACTCGTTCCACATTGTTCTTCGATCCGGAAACGCATTCCGGGAACGCTTTCTGTCAGCCTCATTAAAGATTGCCTAACGGCACACGCGGGTACGCCGGTACGTGTGACGGAGCTTGACGAAGAGACACTGGCGTTCGCGCAGCGCATGTTCGATCTGGCACGAAGCGGGGACCCGGAGCTGGCAGCGCAGGTGGCGGCCGGCCTTCCGGTGAACCTGACGAACAGCAAGGGCGACACCCTGCTGATCCTGGCGGCGTATCACAACCACCCGACGACGGTGGCGGCGCTGCTCCAGCTGGGGGCCGACCCGGACCGGGTGAACGACCGCGGGCAGACGGCCCTCGGCGCGGCCGTCTTCCGCAAGAACCAGGAGACGGTGAACGCGCTGCTGGCCGCCGGCGCGGATCCGCACGCCGGACGGCCCTCAGCGGTGGAGACGATGGAGTTCTTCGGCCTCGGGGAGGTCGTCAGCCTCCGGACGTGAGACGGCGGCCCACCGCCGCGATGAGCCGGTCCAGCTCGGAGCCGAACGGGTTGTCATGGACCAGGTAGGTCCAGGTCGCGCTCGGCCGCACGATCTCCGCGCGGTCGGGCTGCCAGCCGTCGGTGAGGTCGACCTCGTCGAACGTCTCGATGGTCTTCGTCTCGACCTGGGTGAGCAGCTCCTGGAAGGCCGGGACGGCGGCCCGGTGGAACTCGTCCAGCGGGTCCAGCTTGCCGAGCGCCCGCAGGTGCACGCCCTCCCGCACCTCGGAGAGGAACGCGAGATGCTCGGCCCAGAGCCGGTCCAGGTGGTAGAGCGCGATGGCCCGGGCGGCGTCCGAGAGGACGTCCTCGTCGGTCTCCCCGGCCTTCTCCGGCGACTTCTCCAGCAGCATGATCGCGGCGACCTCGGAGGTGAGCAGCCGCTCCCGGCGCTCGGCCAGCAGCAGGCGCTGCTGCTCGATGATCTGGCTGTACCGCCAGGTGTTGCGGTGGATCTCGTAGTTGACGCCCTCGGCGACCCGCTGGGCGTGCTCGACCGCGTAGTCCACCTGCGCGTCGTGCACCACGCCGTCCATGTCCATCCGCGGCGAGGACGGGACGATGTCGCCGGCGTGCCGGTTGACCAGCTCGTCCTCGAGGCTCACGAAGAAGACCGAGGCACCCGGGTCGCCCTGCCGGCCGGCCCGGCCGCGGAGCTGGTCGTCGACGCGGCGGCTGTCGTGCCGGCCCGCGCCGATCACGTAGAGGCCGCCGAGCTCGACCACCGCCTCGCGGTCCTTCTCGTCGCTGCCGCCGAGGCGGATGTCGACACCGCGGCCGGCCATCTGGGTGGAGACGGTGACCGCGCCGAGCGCGCCGGCCTCCGCGATGATCGAGGCCTCCTCGGCGTCGTTCTTCGCGTTCAGCACGTTCGACGGGACGCCGGCCTCGGCGAGCTGGCGGGCCAGGGTCTCCGACGCCTGCACGTCCAGGGTGCCGATCAGGACCGGCCGGCCCTTGTCATGGGCGATCTTGATTTCTTCGACCAGGGCCTCGTCGCGGGTGTCGTGCGCCGAGTAGATCCGGTCCGGGTCGTCCTCGCGGATGTTCGGGGTGTTCGGCGGGACGACGGCGACCTCGAGCTTGAAGTACTCCCGGAGCTGCTCGCCGACGTGCACGGCGGTGGCCGTCATGCCGCAGACGGTCTTGTAGAGCGCGATGAACGCCTGCACCGTGACGGTGTCCAGCACCTCGCCCTCGGAGGTGGCGGTGATGCCCTCCTTCGCCTCGACGGCCGCCTGCAGGCCGTCCGGCCAGCGGCGGCGCTGGGCGACCCGGCCGCGCATCTCGTCGACCAGCTCGACCGTGTTGTCGCGGACGATGTAGTCGACGTCGCGGCGCAGCAGCGCGTGCGCGTGCAGGGCCACGTTCACCGCGGACAGCCGGGCGACCTGGTCGTCGGCGTAGAGGTCGATGCCGCCGAGCTCCTCCTCGAGGTGCTTGAGGCCCTCGTCGGTGAACGCGACGCTGCGGCCGTCCTCGGCCACCTCGTAGTGCTTGCCGGCCCGCAGGTCACGCATGAGCGCGGCGGCGTCGTGCACCGGGTCGGCCTCGATCGCCACGCTGCCGGCCAGGATCATCGGCACCCGGGCCTCGTCGATCAGGATCGAGTCGGCCTCGTCGACGATGGCGGTGGCGAGGTCCCGCTGGACCCGGTCGGCCACGTCGGTGACCAGCTGGTCGCGCAGGTAGTCGAAGCCGGCCTCGCTGACCGAGACGTAGGTGACGTCGGACAGGTAGGCCTCGCGGCGCTCCTCCGGCGTCATCGACTCGGTCACCCAGCCCACGGTGAGGCCGAGCAGTGTGTAGATCGGCTCCATCCAGGTGGCGTCCCGCTTAGCGAGGTAGTCGTTGACGGTCAGGACGTGCACCGGGCCGTGACCGAGACGGGTGTGCCCGTACGCCGCGAGCGTCGCGGTGAGCGTCTTGCCCTCACCGGTGGCCATCTCGGCGACCCGGCCGTCGAGCAGCGCCATGGCGCCGAGCAGCTGGACGTCGTAGGGCCGCTGGCCGATCGCCCGGCGGGCCGCCTCCCGGCCGATCGCGCAGAGCTCGGTGTAATCGGTCGCCTCGCGGGCGGCCTCGGTCAGGCCGGCGTCGTCGAGCTCCTTCAGCGCCTCCTCGCGCTCCTCGATCGCGGAGAGCCGCTTCTCCAGCGGCCCGAGGTCCACGGTCGTGCCCGGACGCTGCAGAAACTTACGGAAACGGTTCTTGAACCGTTGCGACACACCCATGGCGCGCAACGGTACTTCATTTTCCCCCGTCTCAGGCGCCGGACCTCGCCCGGCCGTCAGAACGAGAGCACCACCTGCAACTCCTGGCGCTCGCGCGCGGCGAGGGCGGTGAGCAGGGCCGGCCCTTCCTCGAACGGCACGACCGCGGTGACCAGGTGCTTCCGGATGGCCTCGCCGTCGGCGCGCAGCAGATCGAGGGTGGCGGCGGAGAGCCGTTCCCGGTCCCAGGAGTGCGCCAGCCCGCGCGGCACCCGGCCGATCTGCGCGCAGCGGATCCCGAGGCCGTTGTGGTGGAACTCCTCGCCCAGCCGGACCTCGTCCGCGCCGCCCGGGTAAAAGGCCAGGTCGATCACGGTGCCCTGCGGTCGCAGCAGCCGGAGCGCGAGCTGCAGCGCCGCGGCCTGTCCCCGGCACTGGAAGACCACGTCGGCGCCGCGGTCGCCCTCGGCGTGCCGCCACCGGGTCTTCAGGGTCACCGCCGGATCCTCGTCCGGGGAGAGCGCCTCGAGGCCCAGGGCCTCGGCGACCGCCCGGCGCTGCGGCGTCGGGTCCAGCACCACCACCGAGGCGGCGCCGTGCGCGCGGGCGAGCAGCGCGGTGAGCAGGCCGACCACGCCGGCGCCGACCACCGCCACCCGGGCGCCCAGCACGCCGTCACCGAGCGAGCGCACCGCCGGGCCGAACCGGTCGGCGGCCGCGTGCAGCAGTCCGTTCGCGCAGATCGGGCCCATGTGCGCGGCGTAGACGCCGAGCAGCGGGTCGAGGCCGTCCGGCAGCACCACGACCCGGTCGCGCAGCGGATGGCCGATGTAGCCGGTGCGGTGCCCGTAGGTCATCGCCACCATCGTCCCGTCCGGGAACGCGCGCGTGCGGCTCTCCTCGATCCGGGCCACCTCCATGTAGCCGAGGCGGTTCACCGGGTAGGCCTGCTCGGGTGGGGCGCCGAACAGGCCGAGGGACGGGTCGAAGCCGGCGTGCAGGGCCGGGTTGGTGCCCTTCAGGAACGTCAGCTCGGTGCCCGCGGAGATGCCGCTGAACAGCGTGCGCGCCCGGAATCCGCCGTCCGGCACGCTCTCCTCCGGCACCTCGGCGATCTCCACCCGCCCGGGCGCGGCGACGATGAGATTCCTCTCAGGCACGGGCGGCCTCCGTCGTGGTCACGCTCACCGGGCGGCCGGCGGCCACCGATTCCCGCACGGCCAGGGCGACTTCATGGGTACGAAGGGCGTCGGCGTACGTCACCCGGATGTCGTCCTGGTCGCCGCGGACCGCCGCCACGAACGCCCGGTCGACGGCGTGATGCGCGCTCACCGGGTCGCAGGTGATCACCTCGGCGCCGCTGGTGTCGCGGACGGTCAGCTCGCTCTCGGTCAGCTGGAGGGCGAGACCGTCGGCGTACACCTCCAGGCCGGCCCGCTGCTTCCAGCCGAGCACGCAGGTGGCGGCGAGGGTGCCGACCGCGCCGCTCGCGAACCGCAGCACCGCCGTGGTGGCGCCGTCGACGTCCGCGTCCGGCGCGTCCGGGGGCGTGCCGTTGCCGTAGGCGAAGACCTCGTCCACCTCGCCGCCGAGGTGCCGGGCCAGGTCGATGACGTGGGCCGCCTGCTCGACGACCGGGCCGCCGGACTCCTCGGAGCGCGCCCACCAGGCGACCGGCGGCACCTTGTCCAGCCAGGCGCCCGTGATCAGGCGGATCGGGCGGCCGGCGAGCAGGGCCCGGGCCCGCTCGACGACCGGGAGGTAACGCCAGTGGTGGCCGACCGCGGTGAGGATCTCCCGGCCCGCCACCAGTTCGGCTATTTCGAGCGCTGTGTCCATATTGATCGAGATGGGCTTTTCCACGAACATCGGCAAGCCGGCGGCGATCACGGCCCGCTCGGCGTCGCCGTGCGCGAACGGCGGCACGCAGACGTAGACGGCGTCGAGCCCCGATCCGATCAGATCGGCGACCGATCCGTACGCCCGCGCACCGTGCTCCGACGCGAGCCGCGCGGCCGCCTCCGGCTGGACGTCGGTGACTCCGGTGACCTGCGCGTCCGGCAATCCGGACAGGACCCTCGCGTGCCGGGCCGCCACTCCGCCCGCACCGATCAGGCCGATTCTCGTCACTGCCACCCGTACCCCCATCACGCCGAACCCATTGATCCGGCCGAAGGGATATCCATCGGCGCGGTTCCCAAACTCTCCTCAGAGGAGCGCACCTGCCCGCATTCGAGCCGTAACCAACCCGAAAGATTGTGAACGCCACATCCTGGGAAAGCCTGCCCCGCCGGAAGATCGCGAACTTGGGGGGAACGCTGATGTGGCATTCGCACGAGACCGCCTCACCGATCGTGGAGGCGTGGACGACGTACCGGACCGGTAAGGCGACACAGTGGACGGCCGGGGAACTCGCCGCCGCGAAGGGCCGTACCGGGGTGAGCGTGGTCATCCCGGCCCGGAACGAGCAGGCGACCATCGGCGCGATCGTCGCCACCATCCGCCGTGAGCTGATCGAGCAGGTCCCGCTGGTCGACGAGATCGTCGTGGTCGACTCCCGCTCCACCGACGCGACCGCCGCGATCGCCCGCCGGGCCGGCGCGCGGGTGGTCAGCCAGGATCGGCTCACCCGGAACCTGCCCCGGATGGAGGGCAAGGGCGACGCGCTCTGGGCCGGGCTCGCGGCCAGCACCGGGGACGTCGTCGCGTTCGTCGACGGAGACCTGCACGAGTTCTCCGCGCACTTCGTCACCGGGCTGCTCGGCCCGCTGCTGACCGATCAGTCCGTCGAGTTCGTGAAGGGCTTCTACCACCGCCCGCTGGTCGGCACGGCCGGCGTGGAGACCGACGGCGGCGGCCGGGTCACCGAGCTCGCCGCCCGTCCCCTGCTCAACCTCTTCTTCCCGGAGCTGGCCGGATTCGTCCAGCCGCTCGCCGGGGAGTACGCCGGCCGCCGCCGCACGCTGGAGCGCATCCCGTTCGTCTCCGGCTACGGCGTCGAGGTCGGCATGCTGATCGACCTCGCCGACCTGGTCGGCCTCGACGCGCTCGCCCAGGTCGACCTCGGCGAGCGCAAGCACCGGCACCAGGGCACCGAGGCGCTCGGCCGGATGGCCGCGCAGATCATGGTGACCGCCTGGTCCCGGATGCACCGGCGCGGCCTCGCCAACGAGCCGATGCCGCCGTCCACCCTGCTCACCCAGTTCCGCCGGGGCGGCCAGGACGCGCTGCCCAACCTGGACCGGCAGATCGCGATCACCGAGACCGGGGTGACCGAGCGGCCGCCGCTGGCCGAACTGGACCGGGCCCGGCTGAACCGGGCCGAGCTGATGGGAGCCGAGGGCGTGGTGGCGGCGTGAAGGTCCTGATGAACGCCGGGCCGTGGCTGCCGGTGCCGCCCGGCGGGTACGGCGGGATCGAGAACGTGGTGGCGACGCTGATCCCGGAGCTGCGGCGGCTCGGCGTCCAGGTCGTCTTCGCCGGCGTCGGCGAGAGCACGATCGAGGCCGACGGGCGGGTGTCCGTCTTCGACCAGGGACAGTTCGCCGCCATCCAGCGGCCCTACAACCAGGCGGTCGGCGTCGTGCAGGCCCACCAGCACGCGGTGGTACGCGCGCTGCGCGAGCACGGCGACATCGACCTGGTCCACGACCACGTGGAGGCGGCCGGCCTGGTCACCCTCGCCTCGCTCGGCGACGGCGCGCCACCCGGGCTGCAGACCCTGCACTGGGACCTGGCCAAGCACCCGGAGCTCTACTCGACATTCGACGGCGGCGGCCGGGTCCGGGTGAACGGCGTCTCCGCGGCGCAGCTGGCCCGGGCGCCGCAGGCGCTGCGCGACCACGCCGTCGGGCACGTCCACCTGGCCACGCCGCTCGCCGCCGAGCCGCCGCTCACCGTGGACAAGGGCTCGTACGCGGTGGTCCTCGGCCGGATCAACCCGGGCAAGGGACAGGATCTGGCCGCGCGCCTCGCCCACGCTCACGGGTTCGATCTCGTGCTGGCGGGCCCGGTGGGCCCGTACAAGAACGCCGTCGATCTCGCAGCGGCGGAGAGCGACCCGGACGCCCAGCGCAACCCCGACGTGCAGTTCTGGCGCGAGAAGGTGGCGCCGCACGTGGACGGGGTGCGCGTGCGCTGGATCGGCACGGTGACCGGAAGGGATCGGGATCGGCTGGTGGCCGGCGCCCGGGTGTCGCTCTTCCCTCTGCGCTGGGAGGAACCGGGCGGGACCGCGGTGGTGGAGTCGCTGGCGCTGGGCACGCCGGTCGCCGGGATCGCGCGCGGCTGCCTGCCGGAGCTGATCGAGGACGGGCACACCGGGCTGCTGACCGATTCCGAGCAGGAGCTCGGCGAGCTGGCGGGCAAGGCCGTCACCATCGATCCGCGCGCCTGCCGGGCCGAGGCCGAACGCCGATTCACCCCGGCGGTGATGGCCGAGGGCTATCTGTCCCTCTACGAGCGGATCCGGAACCCGCGCTGACGTTTGGGCCGGCGGATCGGCGGGCACCTCCGTGCACGACTTAGTGGAGGAGGCGGCACCCTCGATGCCCAGCCAGCTGGTCTGCCGGCCGGAACGGGACCTGCCGGTGGCGGTGCTGACCGTCAGCGGCACCCTCGACCGGGTCACCGGTGACGCGCTCGGCGCCGCGGTCCGCCGCAGCCTCTCCAGCCTCCCGGAGAGGCTGCTGCTCGACGTCGGCCGATTGCACGTCACCGATCCGCTCGCGCTCACCACCCTGGGCGCCGTGGTCTGCCAGACGGCGGAGTTCCCCGGCGTGCCGATCGTGGTGTGCGGAGCGGACCGGCCCACCCGCGACGCCCTGGCCGCGTCCTCGGACTGCGCCGGGCTGGAGCTCGCCGACGACTGCGATCGCGCGCTCGCCGCGGCCGGCGACCAGCCCGCCCCGCAGGGCGTCCGCGTCCGCCTCCGGCCCGTCCCGGAGGCCTGCCGGCAGGTCCGCCACCTGGTCGGCCAGGCCTGCGCCGCCTGGCAGCGGTCGGACCTCACCGCGACCGCGACCCTGGTCGCCACCGAACTCGTCGCGAACGTCGTCCGGCACGCGCACACCACCATGCGATTCACCTTCGAACTGCGCGGCAACCGCCTGATCATGGCGGTCCGGGACGGCAGCCTGCGGATGCCCCGCACCCTCGACCCTGCCGTCACCGACGCGGGCGGGCGCGGGCTGCGACTGGTCCGCGATCTGACCGACGCGTGGGGTGTGCTGCCGGTCTCCGACGGCAAGGTGGTGTGGACGCAGCTCACCACCGGAGCCACCGCATGAGGCGCTGCCGGCCTCGGTGAAGCAGTCCCGGGGCTTCGACTTCACCTGCCGGTTCCACTTCGCCCTGGCCGAGACCGGCCGTGCTCGCGCTCACCTCCGGCGGGATGGTGGCCCACTCCAACCGCCGGCGGGAGATCTCGGGCTGGAGGCGGTCAACCGGCGGGGACGGGCGATCACCGTACGCGTCGCCCGCACGCCGCTGCGACGCCGGGACGGAGGTCCGGGCGAGGGCGCCGGGGCTATCGTAGTGATGGAGACAGCCTGACGTTTCGCTCAGCCCCGGTTTTGCTCGGCGCTCTCGGGGGTAACCGGCTGGCCTTGGAGAGGGCGGAAGGCATGACGGTCCGGTGCGAGGTTCGAGCGGAAGGCGACTGCCTGATCGCATCGGTGACCGGCGCGCTCCGGCTCGCCGACACCGTGCCGCTGCGGGACCGGTTGTTCAAATGCCTGGCCGAGCAGCCGGAGGCGCTGCTCGTCGATCTCTCCGGCCTGAGTGTGGATCAGCCGCTGGCGCTCTCCGTCTTCACCGTGGTTCTGCGGCAGGCCGCCCGCTGGCCGGGCACGCCGGTGCTGCTCTGCGGCCCCCCGCCGGAGACCCGCGCGCTGCTGATCGGCGGGGCCTACCGGCGGCTGCCGCTCTTCACCGACGTGGCAGCCGGACTCGGCCATCTCGGAGACGATCGGCGGATCATGCCCCTGATCAGTGAGGATCTGCTGCCGGTCAGCGGCTCCACGAGGCACGCCCGGGACGTCGCGACCGAGGCCTGCCTGCGCTGGGGCCTGCCCGAGCTGGTCGCCCCGGCCAGCCTCATCGTCACCGAACTGGTCGCCAACGTGGTCGACCACGCGCACACCATGATGGCGTTGCGGATCTCGCTGCGCTCCCGCCACCTCAACCTCGCGGTCCGTGACGGCCTCACCGATCCGCCGCAACCCGAAGGCCCGGACCAGCCGGCGTCGGCGCGCGGGCGAGGGCTGCTGCTGGTGGGCGCCGTGGCGTACTCCTGGGGCTGGGTGCCCTCGGAGAACGGCAAGGTGGTCTGGGCTTCCTTACGGCGCTGACCTCAGCAGCGTCGCAGGACGTTCTCCAGGCCGGAGACCGCCAGGATCCGGGCCACGTAGGGCTGGGCGCCGCTCACGCAGATGTCCACGCCCTTCGCGGCGGCCGTCAGCGTGGCGTCGACCAGGACCGACACGCCTGCCGCGTCGATCAGCGGGACGCCCGAGAAGTCGACGACGACCGTACGGGAACTCATCGCGTGCCGCAGACCGACCCGCAGGCGCTCGGCGGTGTCCCGGTCCACCTCGCCGCGGACCCGCACCACCAGCCCCGCGCCGTCCCGGTCGACGGTCACCTGCATGCCGTTGTGCGACGACGGGCGGTCCGACGCCTCCCAGCGCGGTGGTGTGTCACTGAGCATCGCCTCCCGCAGCCAGGACAGCGCCCGGCTCAGCAGCCGCGACACGTGCATCTGCGAGATGCCCAGCTCGGCGGCGATCTCCGCCTGGGTCCGGTTGCCGTAGAACCGCATCGCCAGCATCCGGCGCTCCCGGGCCGGCAACCGCAGCAGCAGATCCGTCACGGTCAGCTTGTCGGTGACCGCCTCCAGGTCCTCGTCCGGCTCCCCGATCAGGTCGCCGAACTCCATCAGGCCGTCGCCCGCCACCGGCGCGTTCAGCGAAGCGGGGGCGTACCCGGCGGCCGACTCGACGGCCTCCCGGACCGCGGACTCGCTCACACCCAGGCGCTCGGCGAGCTCGGCCGTGGTGGGGGTCCGGGCCAGCGAGCTGGTCAGCACCATCGAGGCGTGGCCGACCTCCAGGCTCAGGTCCTGCACCCGGCGCGGCACGTGCACTCCCCACGTACGGTCCCGGAAATGCCTTTTCAGCTCACCCGAAATGGTGATCACCGCGTAGGCCGTGAAGGAACCGCGCTCCGGGTCGTACCGGTCGATCGCCTTCACCAGGCCGAGCCGGGCCACCTGCTCCAGATCCTCCAGGTACTCGCCGCGGCCACGGTAGCGGCGGGCGAGCCGGCCGGCGAACGGCAGGCAGTAGCGGATCAGGTCCTCGCGGAGTGCCTCGAGAGCCTCCGGGTCAGCCTCGGAACGGCGTTCCGCGTACGCCGCGGCGGCCGTGTCGAGATCCTCCAGAACGCTGTCAGCCGGTTCGCCGGCTACGTGGTGCGAGGGCATGTCAAGCCTTTCCACGACCGGTTGGGAGCCTGACGGGTAGTCAACCGCACGCTAGTGCCCGGTACGCCTCTCACCCAAACACCGTCACTCTGCGGCGTGCCTCGATTCGTCATCCGGTCTCCGCCCGCCGTCACTCCGGCTTGCTGCGGCGTCCTGGCAGGCCGGACGGCGCGCTGGCCGGGTCGTCGAGCGTGCTGGGCGCCTGCTGCTCAGCGGCGTTCCGCCCGGCGGGCCGGGCAGGCTGAGCGGGCTGGATCTGAGCGGCCTGGGGCTGAGCGGCCTGAGGCTGGGCGGTCCGGGGCTGGGCGGCCTGAGGCAGGCCGGACGGGGTGGCGTGGTCGCTCGGCGGACCGGCGTCGGCCGGCCGCGCCGCCGCGGGCCGGGTGTTCTGCTGGGGCCCGGTCGCCGGGTTGTGCTGACCCATGTCCGGCGCCTGCAACTTCGGGCGGCCGGTGGCCGGGTGGCCGCCCGGGTTGTGCTGACCCATGTCCGGCGCCTGCAGCGACGGCCGCTTCGGGGCGGCCGCTCCGGGCGCGGCGTTGGCGCCACTACCGCTCGCCGGAACGCTCAGCCCCGCGTTGGCGCCGGGGGCCGGGTCGGCGCGGCCTGCGGCGGGGGCGGCGTTCGGGGCGTGCTGACCCATGTCGGGTGCTTGCAGCGGGGGTCGATTCGAGGCCGCACCGGACATTCCGGGCGTGAGGAAGGCGGCCAGTCCTGACCCTTCCGCAGGGGCCGGGGCCGACAGGGATGCCGGCCCGGCCGGGAGACCGGAAGCCGCTGGGGCACCGGGAAGGCCGGAACCTGCCGGAGCGCCGGGAAGGCCGGAACCCGCCGGGCCGCCGAGGAGGCCGGACGCCGCCGGGCCGCCGAGGAGGCCGGACTCCTCGGGGGCCGCCGGAGTGCCCGGAATGCCGGAAGCTGCCGGGGTCGGCGGCTGCTGCTGCGCTGAGGCGGCGAGCATTGCCGCGGACGGCAGGAACGAGGCCGGTTCGGCGGGTGCGCCGATACCGGGCTGGGCGGCGGCGGGACGGGCCGAGCGAGGGAACCTCGGAGCGTCGAGCGGACTGTTCTGCTGGCTGTAGAGGGGCGGCTGCTTCATCAGCTCATCGAGATCGTCGAGGTTCGAAGCCGCCTGACCGAAGACGGGGGTGGGTTCGGGTTCGGGTTGCAGCAGCATCGACGGTGGCGGGGTTACCGGTACGGATCGTTCGGGAGCGGGTTCCCGGTCGGGCTCCGGCAACGGCGGCAGCGGCGACAACCGACCCGGCGAGGGTGCGGCGGGTACCCGGGGCAGCGACAGCCCGGCACTGAACTGGCCGCTCGCGGCACCCGGCGCTCCGACATCGGGCGCACTGAGGCCGGACGGCGCCGGTTCGGCCGCTGAGGCGCGCGAGGGGTTGCTCACCACGGTTCCGGACGGTTCCAGGTCGGCCAATGAAGGGCCGGTGAAGGGCTGAGGGCCGGCGAAGGACTGAGGGCCGGGCGCGGGGACGGTCGGCTCCACGGCGGGCGGCAGGGGATCGGCGGGCCGGGTGGAGTCGCCTACCGGAGGCCAGGGGAGGCCCGGGGAGGTACGGCTGGGCGAACCCGCTCCCGGCGACCCGAAAGTCAGGGCCGCTGGTGGGTGGGCCGCGGACGGGCCGGGGAGCCAGGGAGGTGTCGCGGGATCCGGCACCGGCGGGACCACCCCGGAAGCGGTCGCCGGGGGCGGCCAGGCCGCGAGCGGAGCCTGAACCGGCGAATTCTGAACCGGCGATACCTGGGCAGGCGACACCTGGGCAGGCGAGACCGGGGCGGGTGAGATCCGGGCGGGCGAGACCTGGGCATGCGAGACCTGGGCGGGAGAGACCTGGGCGGGAGAGACCTGGGCGGGAGAGACCGGCGCGAGCGGGCTAGGGGTCTCGGCCAAGTGGGCAGGCTCCGGAGGCGGGTTCCAGGACGGCGGCTCGGCCAGACCGGGGATGGCCCAGGGCGGGACCGCCGACGAAGGCGCCGCGGGCGAGGACTGAGCCGGCGAGGACGGCGGCTGCAGCACCGAGGGCACCGACGGCTGAGCCGGCGAAGGCCCCGCGGAATGGGAAGGCGACGCGCCCGCGGAATGGGAAGGCGAGAACGGCTGGGCAGGCGAGGACGGCTGGGCAAGCAAGGGAGGCTCGGCAAGCAAGGGAGGCTCGGCAAGCGAAGACGGCTGCGCAAGCGAAGACGACCGGGCGAGCAAGGGAGGCTGGCCAGGCGACGGCTCCGCGGCATGGGAGGGCGGGGAAGGCGGGGAAACCGGAGGACGGGCGGCGCGGCTCGCTTCCAGCAGGCCTGAGGATTCGGCCAGGCCGGCGGCGGCCAGGACCTCGGTCGCGGATTGGGCTATGCGGCAGGGCAGGCGCTCGCCGCAGGCCGGGCACTCGGTGGCGCCGGGAGCGCCGGTGTGCGCCTCGACCATCTCGCGCGCCGTGCGCGCCAGCAGGCTCTCCGGTTTCACGTACGCGTCAGTCGCCGCCACTGGTCTCCGCCCCCCATGGGCCGGATACACGCGGCCCAGGTCCAGTTCACCCCGGCGGGCGTACCGGAAGGGCGGGTTTCCGCAGATCACCGCAAATCGCAGCGAACGCCACCAACCACGGGGTATGCAGAGGTGATCTGGACCCACCTATTCACTCACGGTGCCGATCCGCGTTCTCTCCGTAACATGAAGACAGGAGGTGATCCCCCATGGATGACACCGAACTGCACCGTGAGCGAATCCTCCGGCACGTCAGCCCCATCATCACCGGCCGGTTCCTCGGCTTCCAGGCCTCGTACACCCGCGAGGTCCGGGTCGGGAAGGCCCTCGCCGTCGCCGTCTTCGTCGCGGCGGGGATCGCGCAGATGATCGGCTCGCTGTTGCGGATGAAGCCCGCGCGGCGTTCGCTCAAGGAACTCCGCAAGGGTCCGGAGTTCCTGGTGACACCGGTGCGGCTGCGCGACGACCTCGGGCAGACCTACGAGATCGAGATGCACGGGCAGCTGCCGCAGTCGGCGTTGCACCGCGGCGATCTCGTCCAAGTGCGGACCCAGCCGCAGGCGGATCCGACGCTGCCGGTGAAGTTGATGCAGGTGGTGAACCTGACCACGATGCAGCCGCTCACCCCGCGGATCCCCACCCGCTGGTCACACCTCGGCCCGGCCATGTTGCTGCAGGCCGCGGCCGGCGCCGCGATCTTCGGAGTGGTCCTCGCCGCGCTGCTCAGGTGAGAATTCCGTGCCGATCGGGTAACGCGGCACCATGTGCTCCTCGTCAATGTCAGCGGACACCTTGGCCATCTGGCGACAATGCCCGGCTCTCATGGTGAGAACGGCGATAGACAGCCGTCATCATGAAATCAACGCCGTCGACGGCTGAAGGGTGGTGCGCTGTGGGCGAAAAAGTCGAGCAGACCGAATTCTCCCGTGAGGACCGGACCCGCTACCGGCAGAAGATCCGCCGAAGTCTCGACGTGTTCGCGACGATGCTGCGCGAGGCACGATTCGAGTTCGAACGCCCTCTCACCGGAATGGAGATCGAACTCAACCTGATCGACGACAAGGCCGACCCGGCGATGCGCAACGCCGAGGTGCTGGGCGCGATCGCCGACCCGGATTTCCAGACCGAGCTGGGCCAGTTCAACATCGAGATCAACCTGCCGCCGCGGCGGCTCGCCGGCGACGACTTCGCCGAGCTGGAGAAGGGCCTGCGGGCCAGCCTCAACGAGGCCGAGCGGCGGGCCCGGGTGGCCGGCGCGCACATGGTCACCATCGGGATCCTTCCCACGCTGCGGCGCGAGCACCTCACCGGCGAGGCGCTCACCGCGAACCCGCGATACCAGCTGCTCAACGAGCAGATCTTCGCGGCCCGGGGCGAGGACCTGGACATCCGGATCGACGGTGTGGACCGGCTCGCGGTCAGCACCGACACGATCGCGCCCGAGGCGGCGTGCACCAGCACACAATTCCATCTCCAGGTCAGCCCGGCGCAGTTCGCGGCGTACTGGAATTCCGCGCAGGCGATCGCCGGCGTGCAACTGGCGCTCGGGGCGAACTCACCGCTGCTGCTCGGCCGGGAATTGTGGCGGGAAACGCGCATTCCGCTGTTCGAACAGGCCACCGACACCCGTTCGGAAGAGATTCAGGCCCAGGGGGTACGCCCGCGCGTCTGGTTCGGAGAACGCTGGATCACGAGCGTGTTCGATCTCTTCGAGGAGAACGTCAGATATTTCCCCGCGCTACTGCCGATCTGCGACATCGACGATCCGGCCGACATCCTCGAGCGCGGCGAGATCCCGGAACTCAGCGAGCTGCGGCTGCACAACGGCACGGTCTACCGATGGAACCGGCCGATCTACGACGTCGTGAACGGGCGCCCGCACCTGCGGGTGGAGAACCGGGTGCTGCCGGCCGGCCCGACGGTCGCCGACACCATGGCGAACGCGGCGTTCTACTACGGCCTGACCAAGACGCTCGCCGAGGCGGAACGGCCGCTCTGGACGCAGATGAGTTTCCGGGCCGCCGAGGAGAACTTCCACAACTGCGCCCGGCACGGCATCGACGCCAGTGTCTTCTGGCCCGGGCACGGCACGCTGCCGGTGACCGAGCTGGTGCTGCGGTGGCTGCTGCCGCAGGCCGCGGAGGGCCTGGACCGGTGGGGTGTCGATCCCGTACACCGTGATCGGCTCCTCGGCATCATCGAGCAGCGCTGCCTGCGGCATCGCAACGGCGCATCCTGGCAGGTCGAGACGTTGCACGGCCTGGAAGCCCAGGGGTACGACCGGCAGCGCGCGCTGCACGAGATGCTCCGCCGGTACCTCCCGCTGATGCACGAGAACGTCCCCGTCCACGAGTGGCCGGGCATGAAATGAGGCAGGACTGATCAACGCTCGCTGAACGGCGCGGACGTCACGTCCGCGCCGACGGCCACGGTCACGGGTCCGACGATCGTCTTCGTCAGGACCAGGGAACTCCCCGGCCCGGCGGCGAGGAGGGCGGCGGCCTCGGCGACACCGGGGGTCCCGACCGCGGCGGCTACGACAGCGCTGGGGGTCGGGACGCGCACCCCGGCGAGCACGGCGGCCGGGAACCCCCTGGTCTCCCAGCCGAAGAACGCCGCCACCTCCCGCATCATCGGCTCACGCTGATCCAGGGTGGCCACCACCGTGACGTGCGCGCGCTCGAGGCCGACGCGGCGGAGAGCCACCGTCACCGCACGGGACAGATCCGGGAAGCGGGATCCGCTGCGGCAACCGATGCCGATCGCGATCATCCGGCCGCCGCGCGCACCAACCGGGCCGCCATCGCCGGATGCCCCGCCCAGTGCAGGTGCAGGTAGGACGCGTGCAGGCCCGGACCGGCGAAACCCTCCGGGTCGGCGCCCCGCCACGCCCACGCCGCCCCGGCCGCCGGCGACAGCAGCACCCCGGACCGCGGATGCACCGTGGTCCGGTGGAATTCGTGCCCGGTGACCCGGGTGCCGGCCGCCGCGAGCGGGCTGTCCGCCAGCGCCACCGCGTCGCGGTACCCCAGGGTCAGCGACGGCGTCATCGCCGCCTCCGCGTCGATCACCCCGCACATCGGTTTGCCGTCCAGCGACGAGCAGAGCCAGAGCAGGCCGGCGCACTCGGCGGCGATCGGGCCGCCGGACTGCGCCAGGGCCGCCACCGACGCTCGCAGCGGCTCGTTCGCCGACAACTCGGCCGCGTAGACCTCGGGGAATCCGCCGCCCACCACCAGCGCACGGGTTCCGCCGGGGAGTTTCTCGTCGCGCAACGGGTCCACGGTGACCACCTCGGCGCCGGCTCCTGCCAAGAGCTCGGCTGTCTCCGCGTACGAGAAGGAGAAGGCAGGACCACCGGCGAGGGCGACCAAGGGACGGCCCGGAACCGGATCCTGGCTCCGCGGGGTCCAGGCGGTCGCCGCGAGAGGCGGCGCCGACCGCGCCACAGCGGCCACCGCGTCCAGATCGACGGAGTGGGCGATCAGCGCGGCGAGGGCGTCCACCGAGGCCAGGGCTTCGGCACGGCGTTCCGCGGCGGGCACGAGACCCAGATGCCGGGAGGGCGCGGCGACCGCGTCGGACCGGCGCAGCGCGCCCAGAACCGGTGTGCCGACCTCTTCGCAGGCGTCCCGCAGGATCTGCTCGTGCCGGTCCGAACCGACCCGGTTCAGGATCACGCCGGCCAGCCGGACCGTGCCGAAGCTGCGGAAACCGTGCACCAGCGCGGCCACCGAACGCCCCTGCGCGGCCGCGTCGACGACCAGGATCACCGGCGCCTGCAGCAGCTCGGCCACCTGCGCGGTCGACCCGGTCTCGCCGGCGCCGGTACGCCCGTCGTAGAGGCCCATGACGCCCTCCACGATCGCGATGTCGGCGCCCTGCGCGCCGTGCGCGAACAGCGGCCCGATCAACTCCTCGCCGACCAGCACCGGGTCGAGGTTGCGTCCCGGGCGGCCCGCCGCGAGAGCGTGATAGCCCGGATCGATGTAGTCGGGGCCGACCTTGAACGGCGCCGTCACCATCCCCCGCCTCCGGAACGCCGCGAGCAGCCCGGTCGCCACGGTGGTCTTGCCGTGCCCGGAGGCCGGCGCCGCGATCACGACACGGTTCACCATTCGATGCCCTGCTGTCCCTTGCGTCCCGCGTCCATCGGATGCTTCACCTTGGTCATCTCGGTGACCAGGTCGGCCGCGGCGATCAGATCGGGATGAGCGTCCCGTCCGGTGATCACGACGTGCTGCGTGCCCGGGCGGTTGTTCACCGTCTCGATCACGTCCTGGACGTCCACCCAGCCCCACTTCATCGGATAGGTGAACTCGTCGAGCACGTAGAACTTGTAGGTCTCCCCCGCGAGGTCCCGCTTGATCTGCGCCCAGCCCTCGGCGGCCTCCGCGGCATGGTCCCGCTCGGTACCGGCCCGCTGGATCCAGGACCAGCCCTCGCCCATCTTGTGCCAGGTCACCGGCGTGCCGTTGACACCGTCGAGGGCCTTCAGCGCGGTCTCCTCGCCGACCTTCCACTTCTGCGACTTCACGAACTGGAACACCCCGATCGGCCACCCCGCGCTCCACGCCCGCAGCGCCATCCCGAACGCGGCGGTGCTCTTGCCCTTACCCGCGCCGGTGTGCACCGCGAACACCGCCTGCCGCCTGCGCTGACGCGTGGTCAGGCCGTCATCGGGGGTGACGGAGACTTTACCTTGAGGCATTTTCACAACCCTTTTGTCGTACGGGTGAACGTCCCGCCGCATCAACGTCTGTCAGCCGGTCCTCGCGCCCTTCGGCGTCCTAGGCGGCCAGGTCGGTTCCGCCGATCCTCGGCGGATCAGGCCGCGCGGCGGTAGGCGCGGTCGGCTGCGCCTCCCGCCGTCCCCTGAGAAGCGGTCCGGATCGAGGCCTGGAGCCGGTCGAGCGGCATCAGGTCGGCCTTCAGGGCGGCCGCCAGTCTCGCGGCCAGGCCCAGACGGATCGGGCCGGACTCGCAGTCGACCACGACGCTCGCCACGCCGTTCAGCGCCGACGCTATCCGCAGTGGATCCGGCCCGCTCGTCGAGCGGCCGTCGGTGACCAGGACCAGCAGCGGGCGGCGGCGTGGATCACGGCGGCGTTCGGTGGCGATCGTCGCGGCGGCGGCGCGCAGTCCGGCCGCGATCGGCGTACGCCCGCCGGTCCGGAGCGCGGCCAGCCGCATCACGCCGACCTCATGACTGGACGTCGGCGGCAGGACCACCTCGGCGTCCTTCCCCCGGAACGTGATCATCCCGATCCGGTCCCGGCGCTGGTAGGCATCCCGCAGCAACGACAGGACGGCCGTCTTGACCAGCGTCATCCGCTTGCGGGCGGCCATCGAGCCGGACGCGTCCACGACGAAGAGGACGAGGTTGGCCTCACGGCCCACGTGCACGGCTTCCCGCAGATCCCGGGGCAGTACGCGCATCCCCGCCGCGCTGCCGCCCGACATTTCCGAAATGTCGGGCGGGGCTGCTCGCTCGACTGCTGCTCGCTCCACTGCTGCCCGCTCCACGGCTGCCCTCAACGTCGCGGGCAGGTGAGGGGCGCCGGACAGTTTGCCGACCGGGGCGCGGCTTCCCACCACGCGGCCCCGGCGGGCGAAGGCCGGGGACCGGCGACCGGCGTGGCCGCCTTCACCTCGGGCTGCGATGCGGAGGGTTCGGGTTCGATACGCCTGGCCGGCCGCTGCCACCGCGCCCGTCTCTGCTCCTGCTCGTGTGCCCGCTCCTGCTCCGGCGTCTGCCTCTGCGCCACTGTCCGCGCCCGACTTTTCGGAAATAGGCGATTTGCCGGACGCAGAAGGCGAGGATTCCGAGGACAAGGATTCCGAGGACGACGACTCCCTGGAAGAGGACTCCGAGGGGGAGGACTCCGCGGACGGCGAATCCGATGACGGCGGCTGTGCGGCGGGACTTCCGGGGGCGGGGCTTCCGTCCGTACCCCTGGGGTCCTGGGGGTCGGGGCCTCCGCCTGAAGGACCACCGCCATCGGGTGAGCCGCCGCCGTCCGGGTCGTCGTCCGGAGAGTCCGCTGCGTCCTCCTGGGCCTGGCGTTCGGCTTCGGCGAGGGCCTGGTCCAGTCTCTCCTCGTCGGTGCCGGGCGGGTCGAGGGGGTCGGTGCGGCGGCGGTGGGGCAGGGCCAGGCGGGCGGCGTCGCGGACGTCGTCGGCGGTCACGGCGGTGCGGCCGTTCCAGGCGGCCAGGGCGACGGCGCAGCGGGCCACCACGATGTCGGCGCGCATGCCGTCGACGCCGTAGGCCAGGCAGACGCGGGCGATGCGGTCCAGTTCGGCGTCGGGCAGCGCCACCGCGGGGAGCACGGCGCGGGCGGCGGCGATCCGGGCGGCGTAATCCTGTTCGGCGGCCTGGTAACCGGCGGCGAAGGCGTCCGGGCCGGCCTCGTAGGCCAGACGCCGACGGACCACCTCGGCCCGCTGGCGGGCGTCGCGGGGCGCCGCCACGTTCACGACCAGGCCGAACCGGTCGACGAGCTGCGGGCGGGGCTCGCCCTCCTCCGGGTTCATCGTGCCGACCAGCAGGAAACGGGCCGCGTGCTTCACCGACACGCCGTCCCGCTCGACGTGGGCGCGGCCCATCGCGGCAGCGTCCAGGAGCAGGTCGACGAGGTGATCCGGGAGCAGGTTGACCTCGTCGACGTAGAGGACACCCCGGTGGGCGGCGGCGAGCAGGCCCGGTTCGTACGCCTTCACGCCGTCGCTGAGCGCCCGCTGGATGTCGAGGGTGCCGACGACCCGGTCCTCGGTGGCGCCGACCGGGAGCTCGACGAGGCTCGCCGGGCGTTCGGTGACCGGGTCGCCCGCGGCGTGCGGGCCGTCCGGGCAGTTGGGGTCGGGAGCGGCCGGGTCGCAGGCGAAGCGGCAGCCGCGTACCGTGCGGATCCCCGGCAGGAGACCGGCCAGAGCGCGGACGACGGTGCTCTTGGCGGTGCCCTTCTCGCCGCGCACCAGCACCCCGCCGACCGCCGGGGAGACCGCGGTGAGCAGTAGCGCGAGGCGCAGGTCGTCGAGGCCGACAACGGCCGAGAACGGGTACGGAGTAGTCACGGGGATCCCTTCTGCACGGGTGTCCACGCCCGCGCGCCGGCACAACCGAGCGGCCGGAGTCTCCTGACTCCCGGATCGACGTTCCCCGCGCGCCTTCCGGCCGTCTGCCGTGGCTGCCGTGGCGGTTCGCTCCCCGGTCACAGTGGCGGGACCGTCCCGGACTCGCACCGGGTTCCTCCGCTACCGCTCGCGGATCACTCTTTCTCACCGGCGGGGTACGCGTCAACGCGGGCCCTGGTGACGACGATCGCTAAGGTCAGCGGCGCAGCGCCTCGGACGGCTCGGTCCGGGCGGCTCGCAGCGCGGGGTAGAGCCCGGCCAGCATCCCGGTCAGCGCGCCGATCACCGGCGCGGGCAGGACGGTGACCGGGTCGAGGATGACCGTCCACTCCCGGGCGAGCGCCACCGCGAGCACCACCGCCACGCCCAGGGCGGTCCCGGTGAGGCCGCCGAGCGCGCCGAGGACCGTCGACTCGGTGAGGAACTGCCCGGCCACGTGCCGGGGCCGCGCGCCCAGCGCCCGCCGCAGGCCGATCTCGCCGACTCGTTCCATCACCGCGACCAACGTCGTGTTGGTGATGCTGACCGCGCCGATCACCAGGCAGATCCCGGCCAGCGCCAGGAACAGACCGGAGAGTTCGGTGTCGACGTCGTCGCGGAGGCTGCGCGGGTCGGGTGGCGGCACCGCGCGGAGCAGGCTCACCCCGTCCGGGCGCAGCGCCACCGGGGCCTGCCGGGCGATCAGCTGGGCCGCGCCGAGCCGGGTCTCGATCACCATCTTGGCCGGGTTCACGGCCGGGTCCGGCGCCGGGTAGAGCTCCTGCGCGGTGGCCCGGGGCAGCACGATGCCGAGGAGCAGCTCGGGTAGCCGCTCGGTGTCCGAGATGATGCCGACGACGGTGAACGGGCGGCCGTCGATGAAGACCGCGGGACGGCCGCTGAGCTGGTGGATGTTGAGCCGGCCGGCGGCGGCCGGGCCGAGCACGACGACCTGTTCGGCGCGCCCGTCGTGGAAGGCGTCGAAGAGCCGTCCGGTGCGGACCGTCGCGTTCGCCGCTTCGAGGGCGCCGGCGGAGGCCGCGTACACGGGCAGGTCGGCGGCGTCGGCCCGGGAGCCGGCGCGGACGCCCGGCGCGGACCCGATCACCGGGCGGCGCAGCGGCACGTTCCAGTAGACGCCGGACGCCACCACCCCGTTGAGCCGGTTGATCCGCTGGTCGGCGTCGCGCGGGAAGCTGACGCCGCTCTCCCCCGCGTCGGTCACCGTCACCGTCGTCTCGGCGAGCGCGTCGAAGTGCTTGCCGATCTGCCCGGTGGCGGTCGAGGTCAGGCCGAGAACGGCGACGAAGGCGCCCACGCCGAGGATCGTGCCGAGGGTGGTGAGCACCGAGCGGGCCGGCCGCTGCAGGATGCCGGCGATCGCCTCGGCGAGCAGGTCCGGCAGGTGGAAGACGGACCGTTCCGGGATGGCCCGGCGGCGGCGGAACCTCACCGGACGGTCCCGGCGGGCAGCTCGTCCATCCGGCCGTCGACGATCCGGACCACCCGCCGCGCCCGCTCCGCCACCGTCGCGTCGTGGGTGATCACCACGATGGTGAGGCCGGCGGCGTGCAGCTCGTCGAAGAGTCCGAGCAGCCGCAGCGAGGTCGCCGAGTCCAGGTTGCCGGTGGGTTCGTCGCAGAGCAGGATGGCCGGCTCGTTCACCAGCGCGCGGGCGATCGCGACCCGCTGCCGCTCACCGCCGGACATGGTGGTGGGCAGCGCGTACGCCCGATGCCCCACCTCCACCCGGCTCAGCGCGGCGAGGGCGTCCGGCCGGCGTCGCCGCCGCGGCCGGCCGTTGTAGACCTGGGCGAGCATCACGTTCTCCACGGCGGTGCGGTGCGGCAGCAGATGGAAGGACTGGAAGACGAACCCGATCCGGCCACCGCGCAGGGCCGTCCGTTCCCGCTCGGCGAGACCCGACACGTCCACCCCGTCCAGGCGGTAGACGCCGGACGACGGCCGGTCCAGCAGCCCCAGCAGGTTGAGCAGGGTGGACTTGCCGGAACCGGAGGGACCGACGATCGCCAGGTAGTCGCCCCGCTCCACCCGCAGGGTCGCCTCGCGCAGCGCCGCCACGGCCGGTGGCCCCGGATAGACCCGGGACACCCGGTCGAGGTCGAGGACCGGAGCCGTCATTCGCTCTTACCGGGTTCGGGAGCGACCTGGCCGGCGTCGAAGCCGGTGACCACGGCGTCGCCGGGTTCGAGGCCGCCGCCGTCGACCGGTTCCACCTCGACGAGACCCGCCGCCGAGACACCGGGCTGGACGATCACCTGCCGCTGTTCGCCGCCCGGTTCCACGACGGTCACGGTGGTCCGGCCGTCCGCCGACGAGGAGATCGCCGCCTCGGGCACGGCCAGGACCTCGCCACCCGTGCTCGCCGTGGTGACGGTGATCCGCAGGTCGTCGCCCTCGAGGTCGGCGGGCCAGCCGCCGGCCCGGTCGATGCGGACCGGGAGATAGGTCTCCTCGTCCTTCGTGACCTGCTTGCCGACGCTGCCGATGGTTCCCTCCTCCTCGAAGCCGCTCACCTCGGAGAGGACCGTGACGGGCATGCCGG
Source organism: Actinoplanes sp. OR16 (assembly GCF_004001265.1). Classification (GTDB taxonomy): domain Bacteria; phylum Actinomycetota; class Actinomycetes; order Mycobacteriales; family Micromonosporaceae; genus Actinoplanes. The sequence continues at coordinate 8,599,146 of NZ_AP019371.1, forward strand.
GTTCGGCGAGGCTGCCGGACGCGGGGTCGAGCTTGCCGATCAGGGAGAGCCCGCCGGACGTGAAGCCGATCAGGGTCTGGCCGACGGTGTCGCCGACCCGGACCGGCAGCCGGGAGACCCGGGCCGGCAGCGTGGGCAGGAACGCCACCTCGGACATCGGCACCATCGGCTTCTCGCGCACGGCGGGCGTGCTGGAGGCCGTGGGCGAAGGCGTGCTGGTGGAGTCCGGACCGGCCGCGGTGACGCCCTTGCCGGAACCGGTGGGGGTGATGGGATCCGGGGTGGACGTGACTGACGGCTGAGGAGCGGGGCTCGCGGACCAGGTGGCGGCGGGCCCGGCCGCGGCGATCGGGACGGCGGCGACTCCGGTCGCGTCGAGGCCCGCGGCGATCGGAACGGTGGTGAGCCCGGTCCCGTCCGCCCGCGCGACGGCCGGCTTGGCGCCTGCGGAGGTGTCGTCCGCCGGTGAGGCGCTGGTCAGCGGCACCGCGTAGGCACGGTCCTCGTAGAACCTGCGGACCGCCCTCTCCGTGCCGGAGCCGAAGACGCCGCGCTTGTCGCCGATCCGGTAGCCCAGGTCGCGCAGCGCCTCCTGCAACTGCCGGATGTCCTTGCCGCGCTGGCCGGGCAGCATGTCACGGTAGGCGGGGAAGGCGCCTGGGAGCGCGTAGACCGGGCGCTCGGAGACCTCCAGCAGCACCTTCCCCGGCTTCACCGTGGCGCCCACCTTGGTCCGGACCGCGGTGACGACCATGACGTCTCCCCCGGGTCCGTACGCGGTGCGGGCCACCGAGTTCGGCGTGAACGTGTACTCCCGGCCGCGGACCGGCTCACCGCGCATCACCACGGTGGTGTCCAGGCTCTTGCGGACCACCTCGGCGGTCAGCAGCGTCGCCGGCGGCGCCTGCGTCTCGGCCGCGACCTGCTGCGGGCTCTTGATCTGGGTCGCCGCGATCAGCCCGCCGGTGGAGGCCACCACGGCGACCAGGGCCACCGTGGTGAGCGCACGCTGCCGCCGGGCCAGCGGCGAGCGGCGTGGCCCGCCGCCCGCCTCCAGCACGGCCGTGTCGTCAGCGGTCATGAGCCCTTGGCGACGATCTCTGCGGCGCGCTTGAGCTGCGCGTCCCGCTCCGCCTTCGCCGCCTGCAGGCTCTGCGCGTTCTTCTCGATCTGCGCGTTCTGGTACGCCACCTCGAAGCCCTGCCACGCCGCGATCAGCCCGGACTTCTCCTTGCACGCGACGTCCGCCTTCGCGGCCGCGATCTCCTTTGCCGAGACCTTCTCGGTGTCGGTGCTGAAATCGCCGCCGGCCTCTTTGGGCGTCGGGTAGTTGTAACCACTTCCGGACATGCAGGACGACCATTCCTTGAACGCGGCGGTCACCTCCGGATCGGCCAGCGAACGGTCGAACGAGTCGCGCGCGATCTGACTCACCGGCCCGGCGTCGCCCAATGCGTTCTGCGGGCTGATCTGAGTGTCCGCCTCACCGACACAACCGCCCTCGGGAATTTTCTGCCCGCCGACGGAATCGGGTGCGGATTTTCCGTCCGGACCCTCTCCGGTCAGGACCATTTGCTGCGCCGCCGATCCGTTTTCCTTCTCCTTGGCGACATCGATCTTCGGCTTTCCGATCTCGATGTCGGACGGCGAGTGGTAACCGTATTTCCCGGCGTCGCCCGCATCGGTCGGGCCGTACCGCCGCTTGTTGCCGTAGACCCCGAAGTCGAGCACCAGGCCACGCTCGCGCTCCTCCATCCGGGCCGCGTCGAACGGGTACGTGAAACCGAACCGCTGCATGCAGTCGCGGACCAGCGTCTGCCGGGCGCGGTCCAGCTGGGACATCTGCGGGAACGTGAAGGCGTACGCGTCGATCGGCAGCACGATCTCCCCGTCGGCGGCGGGCAGCGACGCCCCGGCCGCCGCCGGCTGCGCGGCGCCGGGTCCCGTTCCGGGTGCGGCCGCGTCCGAGGAACAGCCTGTCAACGCTGTGGTCAGCATCAATGCGGCGATTCCGGGCACGGCGAAGCGCAGTCGCTTCGGTCGCGACATGACCGTTCTCCCTCGGTGCTAGTTTGGGCGGACCGGTGCTGTGCCCAGCTCCAATGGGCACAGCACCGGCCTCACCTCAAGCGGGACGAGGGTCAGAAGATGTCGACCGACGCCTCGTCGTTCCAGGTGTAGTAGAGGTTCCCGCTGCGCTGGGGCAGCAGGTAGTCGACGTTGCCGCCGCGGTTGGTGTTGTAGTAGCTCCAGCACCAGAGGTTGCCCGCGACCGACGTGTCGCACGACATCGACGCCGCGTTGTTCCGCACGACCTGGCCGGCGCCGCTACCGGTGCCGGAGATGAAGCGCGAGTTCGACAGGTTCGCCACGTACGAGCTGGTGCCCCAGTACGCCCCGGAGTAGTTCCCGGAGTAGAAGAGACACAGCAGGTACGGCGACGAGTCACAGCGGGAGTTGACCCCGCCGCTGCCGATGTCACGGGCGGCGGCCCCTGCCGGGGCGGACGTCGCGAATAGACCGGCTGCAATGGCGACGAGAGACGCCGCAGCCATTCCGAATGACCTCTTGATTGACACGTGATCCCCTTCTCGCGGGCAGGCGAGAAGGTAGCCCGTGTATTAAGTTCTGCAAAGTGAGCCCCCGCTCGCATGCCGATCTTTACCGATTGGCGCGCCAGGTGTCACTGTGCCATCGATGTGACAATGTCACAAGAGTATTCTCATAGAAGCTGGTGAATACTTAGCAGCATTTCTGACACTCCTTTTCCGATCATGGAAGAATGCGGGCTCCGACCAGGGCGGCGACTTCGCCGAGCTGGTCCCGGGACACCGGCGTAGTGGCCTGCGACACACCGGCCTTGCCACCGCCGGACGAGACGAGGTTGCTCACGCTCAGCGTCAGCACCCGGCGGTCGGCCAGCTGCAGCCGCGCCTCGTGGGTCACCTCGCCGTCCTCGCCGGGAACGGTCTGCGCCAGGAAGCGCCGCCCGTCCACCCCGGTGCCGTCGGTGCAGTCCTTCACCTGGGGCTGGCAGGTCAGCAGCAGCTCGTCACGCTGCTTCTGCTCCAGCTCCGGATTCTCGTTCTCCTGCGCGCACTTCGGGTTGGACGGGTCCGCGCACGGCCTGGTGGAGAGGATCTGCAGGGTGAACACGCCCTCCCGGCCGGACACCGCGATGCCGGTGCCGCCGGCGAACGGCTGGTCCGCCTTCGGCGTCTTCTCACTGCCGATCAGCACGGGCGGCTCGCCGTCGGCCGGCGGATGCCCGTCGATGTCCTGCCGGAACCAGGTGGCACGCGGGACGACCCGGTGCACCGCCTCGTCCAGCACCCCGCGCAGGGTGGCCGCGGTCGCCTCGGCGGAGAGACGGTCCTCCGCGGCGAGCCGGAAACCCTGCGGAGCGGCAGCCGGCGACGAGGGGAGCGCCAGTGGCTCCTCGGTCGCCGGGCCGCGCGCCTGCTGCAGCAGACCGGCCGACACCACGACGGCGAGGACCGCGCCGGCCGCGCCGGTGGTCCGCAGCGCCGTCCGCCGGCGCCGCTCCCGCCGCACGATCGCCGCGACGTCCACCCGGCTGGGCGGCGGCTCGCCGATCATCTCGTCGAACATGGTCTCCTCCTTCCGACGTCAACCACGGAGCGCCTCCGCGCTGAGCCGTAACGTCTGCAATCCCCGCGCGGTCTGGCTCTTCACCGTCCCCACGGACACCTCCAGCATCTCCGCGACCTGCTCGGTGGAGTAGTCGTAGTAGAACCGCAGGATCAGCACGGCACGCTGGCGCGGGGCCAGCGCCCGCAGCAGCCGCCCGAGCGAGTCCCGGTCGGCCACCTGGTCGGGTGCCACGGCCGGCCGGTCCGGCAACCGCTCCGCCGCCCACTCGCGCCGCCAGGGACGGCGGCGCTCGTTGAGCCAGCAGCGGGTGAGGACCTTCTGCGCGTACGCCTCCGGGTTGTCCGCCCGGCGCACGTCACGCCAATGCCGGTACAGCTTGGTGACCGCGATGGACACGAGGTCGTCGGCGGTGTGCCAGTCCTGGCACATCAGGTACGCGGAGCGCCGCCACCGATCCATCCGGGCCTCCACGAAATCGTGGAACTCCCGATCGTCCCCCCGGGTCAAGAGCCGTCCTTCCTGTCCGCGCTGACGATGACACGCGTACGACACCGTCGCCCGACGGGAGGGTTGCACGGATCGGCGGAAAATTTTCTCCGGGCAGTGTGCCGATCGCCCGCACCGGCCCGGTCACACCGCGATACGAAAGGATGTCCGCCGGGTAAGGCCGAGGACACCGACGAGGGAGGCCACGCATGGACGTCGTGATCGGGATCGACACCGGTACCACCGCCACCAAGGGTGTCGCCGCCGGGCCGCGCGGCGAGATCCGTGCGCTGACCAGCGTGCACTATCCGCTGTCGGTGCCCGGGCCGGGACGTGCCGAACTCGACCCGGAACAGCTCACCGCCGCCGCGATCAAGGCTCTCGTCGACGTGGCGAAGGCCTGCCGGGAGAACGGCGACCGGGTGATCGCCATCGGTCTCAGCGCGTTCCTGCACGCCCTCGTGCCGATGTCGGCGGACGGCAAGCCGCTCGGCCCGCTGATCACCTGGGCCGACGGGAGGGCCGCGGAGCAGTGCGAGCGGATCGTGGCCGAGGGCCGCAACCGGGCGCTGCAGGCGCGTACCGGGACGCCGGTCCATCCGATGTCGCCGCTCACGAAGCTGGCCTGGTTCGCCGAGAACGAGCCGGGCACGCTGCGCGAGACGCCGCGCTGGGGTGGTGTCAAGGAGCTGGTGGTCGCCGCGCTCACGGACGGCCCGTTCGTCGTCGACCTGTCGGTCGCCTCCGGCACGGGCCTCTACGACATCCACTCACGGCAGTGGGATCCCGAGGCCCTTCAGATCGCATCGGTACGGGTGGAGCAACTGGCGGAGGTCGTTCCGACGACGACGTCGTTGCGCCTGAGCAGCGAGGTGGCCCGCGCGACCGGGCTGCCCGCCGACGTCCCGCTGATCGTCGGGGCGGCCGACGGCCCGCTGGCCAACCTCGGCGTGGGCGCCACCCCGGCCGGCGTCGCCGCCGTCTCGCTCGGCACCAGCGGCGCCCTGCGCACCGTCGTCGACCGGCCGACCAGCGACGAGGCGGGACGACTGTTCTGCTATGCGCTCACCGAGGACCGCTGGGTGATCGGCGGGGCGGTGAACAACGCCGGCTCGGTGGTGCGCTGGGCCGGGGAGAGCTTCGCCGCCGGGTTCGAGCGCCCCGGGGCCGAGGGCGAGGACGCCGACGAGCGGGACGCGGCGCTGCTGATGGAGGCGGCCGGGGTTCCGGCCGGCAGCGAGGGGCTGCTCTGCCTGCCGTACCTGCTGGGCGAGCGGGCGCCGTGGTGGCGTCCCGGGCTGCGCGGCGCCTACCTGGGACTGCGCCGCGAGCACACCCGGCCGCACCTGGTCCGGGCCGCCGTGGAGGGCGTCTGCCAGCAGCTGGCGCTGGTGCGCGACTCGTTCGACGCGGAGGGGCACGGGGTCACCGAGATCCGGGCCACCGGCGGCGCCGTCGCGTCCGAGCTGTGGGTCGGGATCCTGGCGTCGGCGCTGGACCTGCCGGTCGCCGTCGCGGACACCCCGGAAGGCACCGCGCTGGGCGCCTGCCTGCTGGCCCGGCACGCCCTGGGCGAGTTCCCGGATCTGGACGAGGCGGCGGCGCTCGTGCCGATCAGCCGGCACACCCCGCCGGCCCCGGACGACGCGGCGTTCTACCGGAAGTTGCGGCCGCTCGTCGAGCGGTCGGCGCTCGCGGTCCTCGACGTGGTGTCCGAGCTCGACAAGCTGGCGCCCGAGCCGCTTCCCGGAACCGAGAAGGCCGTCCGTTCCTGATCAGCGCGCGGCCACGGGACTTCCGCCGTACGAGAAAGAGAACGCCCTGCCGGAACCGATCCGGCAGGGCGTCTCAGGAGAACTGTCAGCGCTGGTCCATCGCGACGAAGTCGCGGACCGGGGAACCGGTGTAGATCTGGCGCGGACGACCGATCTTGTTGGCCGGGTCGACCATCATCTCGCGGTACTGGGCGATCCAGCCGGGCAGGCGGCCGATCGCGAACAGCACCGTGAACATCTTGGTCGGGAAGCCCATGGCCTTGTAGATCAGGCCGGTGTAGAAGTCGACGTTCGGGTACAGCTTGCGGGAGATGAAGTAGTCGTCCGAGAGGGCGATCTCCTCCAGCTTGAAGGCGATCTCCAGCAGCGGGTCCGGCGTGTCGAGCGTGGAGAGGACGTCCTGGGCGGCCTTCTTCACGATGGCGGCGCGCGGGTCGTAGTTCTTGTAGACCCGGTGGCCGAAGCCCATGAGCTTGACGCCCTTTTCCTTGTTCTTCACTCGCGTGACGAACGCGTTGACGTCTCCGCCGTCCTTGCGGATCTGCTCCAGCATCTCGAGCACCGCCGCGTTCGCCCCGCCGTGCAGCGGGCCGGAGAGCGCGTTGATGCCGGCCGAGACCGAGGCGAACAGGTTCGCCTGCGCGGAGCCGACCAGCCGCACCGACGACGTCGAGCAGTTCTGCTCGTGGTCGGCGTGCAGGATGAAGAGCATGTCGAGGATCTTCGCGACCTTCGGGTCCACGTCGTACGGCAGCGTGGGCAGGCCGAACGTCAGGCGCAGGAAGTTCTCGACGTAGTCGAGGGAGTTGTCCGGGTACGGCAGCGGGTGGCCGATCGACTTCTTGTAGGTGTACGCCGCAATCGTCGGAAGTTTCGCCATCAGGCGGATTGCGGAGATATCGACCTGCTCCTCGTCGAGCGGGTCGAGCGAGTCCTGGTAGAACGTCGACAGCGCGGTGACGGCCGAGGAGAGGACCGACATCGGGTGCGCGTCACGCGGGAAGCTGGAGAAGAACGTGCGCATCTCCTCCTGCAGGAGCGTGTGCACGCGGATCTTGTCCGCGAAGTCCCGCAGCTGAGCCGCGGTCGGCAGCTCGCCGTTCATCAGCAGATAGGACACCTCAAGGAAGGTGCTCTTCTCCGCCAGCTGCTCGATCGGGTAGCCGCGGTAACGCAGAATGCCCTGGTCACCGTCGATGTAAGTGATCGCGGACGTGGTCGACGCCGTGTTCACGAACCCCTGGTCGAGGGTGACGTAGCCGGTCTCCTTCAGAAGCGCACTGACGTCGATGCCGCCCGGCCCGTCGACGGCCTCGCGTACCGACATCGACAGCTGGCCACCCGGGTGGTCGAGCTTGACATCCGTCATGTATTTCCCTCACTTCACCGGCAGATGTCCCAAAGATTTTGCCGTTCACCGTAAACCCTCAACCTGAATGGGTCATCAGGTAGCCATCTGTTGAGGCATTGGTCACCAGTACGTATGGGCCGTTGCACCATAGACAATGGTCGGTATATTGCGGCTTTGTTACGGGAGGACCGATGCAAGATCCTGTCGTGGTAGGAGTCGACGGGTCCGCAGCCGGTCGCGCCGCGGTCCGGCTGGCCGCGCGGGAGGCCGTCACCCGCGGGTCTGCGTTGAACATCATCCATGCTTTCACCTGGCATGAGACCACCGGTTACGCCCCGGCTCGCGGGGCCGCCTCTCGCGTCGTGAAGGAGGCGGTCGCCTACGCCCAGCGTTCCACACCGGGCGTCGACGCGCGGGGACAACTGCGGGATGGCCCCCCTTTGCGGATCCTCACCGAGATGAGCCGCCGCGCCTGCCTGCTCGTCGTCGGCGGTGACGGGCTCGCGCTGCTGGGCGCCGGCTCGGTGGTCCGCGATCTCGTGCCCCGGGCCTGGTGCCCGGTGGCGCTCGCGCGCGGGCCCCGGCCGCCGACCGGACCGGTGGTCGCGGCACTGGACTCCTCGGAGTTCTCGCTGGTGGCGCTCCGGTTCGCCGCGGCCGAGGCGGCGCTGCGCGGCAGCAAGCTGATCGCGGTGGAGGTGACGCGGTCGGGGCAGGCCTCCCCCGCCGTCGCGAAGATCGTGGAGGACTTCCCGGCCCGCCTGCGGGTGCTCACCGGGCCGCCCGGGCCCACCCTGGTCCGCGCCACCCGGCGGGCCGGGCTGATCGTTCTCGGACCGCGCGGCGAGGGCGGGGCACGGCGGCTCGGCTCGGTCGCCACCGAGGTCCTGCGGCACGGCTGCAGCCCGGCCGTCTTCGCGCACGCCGGTTGGTAAACGCAAACGCCGGTTGGTAAATCGCCCGGATTGCTACCGTTGATCCACCATTGGTCTTCGGGAGGAATGTCCGGTGCAACCCGCACTCCCGCCCGTGATCGTCCGCCGGCTGTGGCAGCTCATGGTTGCCGCCGGCGTCATCGCCACGGCTCTCTACGTGCTCTTCCCCGACACGCTGATCAGCAACGTCGCGTTCGTGGCCCTCGGCATCGCCACCGTGGCGGCCTGCTTCCTCGGGCCCCGCCGCTGGGGTGCCGAGCCGCCCACCGCCTGGCTGCTGATGGGCGCGGGCGCGCTCACCTTCCTGATCGGCGTGCTGATCCGGCCGACCGTCACCGAGCAGAGCATGCCGTGGCCGCTGGTCGCCGACGTCTTCAGCTTCAGCGGCTACGTGCTGCTCGGCGTCTTCCTGGCGATGCTGCTTCGCCAGCGGCAGAGCCTCGACCGGCACGCCGTGCTGGACGGCCTGATCGTCACCCTCGCCGTCGGCATGACCACCACGCTGACCCTCGCGATCCCGGCCGCGACCACCACCGGGCGGCCCGCCCTGGTGTCGCTGATCCAGGGCACGTACCCGCTCTTCGACGTGATCGTCCTGCTGCTGATCGTCAACCTGACCTTCACCGCCAAGTCCTGGCCGCTCAGCCTGGTCGCGCTGATCGGCACGATGGTGATGATGTTCGCGGGCGACTTCGCGTACGCGGTGGCCGGCGTGGGCGGGAAGATCTACACCGATCCGATCTACAACGTGCCGTACCTGCTGGCCTACACCGCCCTCGGGGTGGCGGCGCTGCACCCGTCGGTCGTCGAGATGAGCCGTGCCGCGAAGGCCCCGGTCCAGGAGTGGGGCTGGCAGCGCCTCACCATGCTGGCCCCGGCGCTGCTGCTGCCGCCGGTGATGCTGCTGACCAACCGGACCAAGACCGCCGAGGCGCGGGTGCTGGTCGCCGTGATCAGCGCGCTCGTCGTCAGCCTGCTGCTCCACCGGGCCACCTCCGCGGTGGAGGCCCAGGTCGCCGCGCAGCTGCGCTCCGAGCACCAGGCCACCCACGACCCGCTCACCTCGCTGCCGAACCGGGTCTCCATCTCGGCCGAGATCGAGCGCCTGGTGACGATCGTCGACCCGGAGGGGCACGACCGGGTCTGGGTCTACATGCTCGACCTGGACGGCTTCAAGTGGGTCAACGACTCGTGGGGCCACGACACCGGCGACCAGCTGGTCATCGAGGTGGGCCGGCGGCTGCGGCACGCGGTGGCCGCGAACATCCCGGTGGCCCGGGTCGGCGGCGACGAGTTCCTGCTCGCCTTCGTCGGGGAGAAGGGCGGCGCGCTGCACCTGGTCGACGACATCCGCGGCTGCTTCGCCCGGCCCTTCCCGGTCCGCGACACCGAAGTGGTGATCAGCGCGTCGATCGGGATCTCGCACGCGGCCGGCGACGCGGCCCGCGCGGCGGTCACCGCCGAGGCGCTGATGCGGGACGCCGACACCGCGATGTACCGCGCCAAGGGCGAGGGACCCGGCCGCTCCTCCATCTTCGACACGTCGATGCACGACCAGGTCCGCGAGCGGATCGAGCTCGAGGTGGCGCTGCGCCAGGCGCTCGCCGAGGGTCAGCTGCGGGTCCACTACCAGCCGCTGGTCCGGCTGGAGACCGGGATCCCGATCGGTGCCGAGGCGCTGGTCCGCTGGGAGCACCCGGAACGCGGCGCGATCCCGCCGATGACGTTCATCCCGATCGCCGAGGACGCCGGCCTGATCGGCAGCATCGGCACCTGGGTCCGCCAGGAGGCCCTGCGCCAGCTCGGCGTCTGGCGCTCCGAGGGCGTCGTCGGCGACGACTTCTACCTCTCCATCAACGTGTCACCGCGCCAGCTCAGCGAGCCGGAGCTGCCGCTGATCGTGTCCGGCGAGATGCTGCGCTACGGGGTGCCCGCCCACTGCGTGGCCCTGGAGATGACCGAATCCGTCATGGTGGACGGGTCCAGCGTCACCGCCCGGGTCCTCTTCGAGCTGCGTGAGCTCGGCGTCAAGCTGCTCATCGACGACTTCGGCACCGGCTTCTCGGCGCTCGGCTACCTGCGCCGCTTCCCGGTCACCGGCGTCAAGATCGACCGCTCGTTCGTGATCGGCCTGGGCGTGAACGTGGAGGACGACGAGATCGTCCGCGCCGTGGTGGCGATGAGCCACGCGCTCGGCCTCACCGTGATCGCCGAGGGCGTGGAGACGCCGCTGCAGCGGGACGCGCTCTGGGCGGTCGGCGTGGTGAACGGGCAGGGCTGGCTCTGGGGCGCGGCGGTGCCGGCGAGCGAGTTCGCCGATCGGTGGCGGCGGAGCGTGATCGCGGGCCCCGTTCCCGAGGTCCCCGCGATCAGCGCTTCCGCCTACGAGAACGCCTACGGCCGGCACCGCCGGCCGGAGTGATCGCTCTCAGCCGGTCCGGAGGCCGCCGCGGCGCTCGGGCAGGCCTCCCCGGCGCTCGCGGAACCCGGTCCGGCGTTCCTCGCGGACCGCGGTTCCGGGCGGCGGGAACTCGTACATCCAGAACGACTGCGAGTCCAGCCGGGTGGGCTGCGCCTGACCGGCGGCCCGGCCCAGGATCATCGCGATCATCCGGGGCAGCGAGTTGCGCTCCTCGTTGAACGCGCAGATGTCGACGAACACCTTGCCGTCGACCTTGCCGATCGCGCCGTACATGGACCGCAGCAGGCTGATGAAGACTCCCGCGCCGCGGGTGCCGGCCTGGGCGCCGACGAAGACCACGTAGAAGAGCCGGCGCTGCTCGTACAGGTCCGGCCAGTGGTACTCGAAGTACTGCGCCGAGATCAGCGACACCGCGTCCAGCTCGTTCGTCATCACCCCGAGCCCGACGATGGCGCCGTCGCCGTCCACCGCCACGTACTTGTCCGCCCGTTTGTCGGCCATCAGCTCGTCGAACTCGTGGCGGTACATGAGGTGCCGGTTGACCGCGAGGACTCCGAGGTCGGCGAAGGTGTCCTGGTAGAACTCCCAGGCCTCGTTCAGCTGGTTCGCCGGCAGCTCCGGCAGCACTTGGACTTCCATGTTCGCCCCCCGTGATCTGGCTGTCTTACGCCAAACCTGTCAGGAGGACTGGTGCCGTGCGGCCAAGTCCGGCATTATTCGCTGGCGGAATTCTGATGTGTTCCACGTCACCTCGGAGGTGGTCCTGTGCTCGTCCTGCTCCTGTTCGTGCTGATGGCCGGCCTCGCCGCCGCCCTGGTCACCGCGACGCGCGGCCCGGTCGGTCCCCGCCGGCACTGAATGGGGCATCCTGGGCGGATGCGCTTCGCCACCTGGAACGTCAACTCGGTAAAGGCTCGCCTGCCCCGCCTGCTCGACTGGCTCGCCGGCACCGCTCCGGACGTCCTGTGCCTGCAGGAGACGAAGGTCGCCGACGGCGCGTTCCCGGTGGACGAGGTCGCCGAGCTGGGCTACGAGACCGCGCAGTACGGGCAGGGCCGCTGGAACGGCGTGGCCATCCTCTCCAAGGCCGGGATCGCCGACGTGCGCAAGGGCTTCGAGGGCGAACCCGGCTATCCCGATCCGGAGGCCCGGGCGATCAGCGCGACCTGCGGCGGCATCCGGTTCACGTCGGTGTACGTGCCGAACGGCCGCACGATTGACGATCCGCATTACGCGTACAAGCTGCGGTGGCTCGCCGCCCTGCGCGCCGCGCTCGTCCCCGACCTCGCCGCCGGGCCGGTCGTGGTGGCCGGCGACTACAACGTGGCGCCCACCGACGCCGACGTCTGGGACCCGGCCGTCTTCGCCCACTCCACCCACGTGACCCCGCCGGAACGGGCCGCGCTCGCCGAGCTGCGCGCGCTCGGGCTCACCGACGTGCCGGCCCGGCCGCTCAAGGGCGATCACCCCTTCACGTACTGGGATTACCGCGCCGGCATGTTCCACATGAACAAGGGCATGCGTATCGATCTGGTCTACGCCAGTGCGGATGTCGCCGCCCGGGTCGAGGATGCCCTGGTGGACCGCGAGGCGAGAAAGGGGAAAGGCCCCTCCGATCATGCCCCGATCGTGGTCGACATCAAGGACTGAGCGGGGAAGCACGTAGGCTGGAGTCGATCCTGCATCGCATGCGGAGACGTCACAGCGGGGAGAGACAGGAGGCGAGGGATGACGGCGATCACGCCGGCGGGGGCCGGTGAGCCGATGATCCGCACCATCCCGGTCGCGTCCGCACCGGCCCTGCTCCGGGCCGCCGTGGAGGCCGCGACCGAAGCGATGGTGATCTGCGCGAACGCCGGCGACGTCGTGCTGCTGGCGAACGCCGAAGCACAGCGTCTGCTGCCCTCGCTGCGACCCGGGTCCTCGGTCGCCGGCGGGCCGCTCACCGGTGACTCCTTCCGCGCCGACCACGAGGGGCGCCACCTGTACGGCGTCCGGCGCCCGCTGGACGGCGACCACTACGCCTGGTTCGTCCGCGACCACACCGAGGAGGACGCGCGCGCCGCCGCCCTCGAGGTCGAGCGGTCCCGGACCGCGTTCCTCGCCGAGGCGGGCCGCCGCCTCTCCGCGTCGCTGCACGTGCGCCGGTGCACGCGCACCACCGCCGAACTGGCGGTCGCGCACCTCGCCGACGCCGCCATCGTGGTGCTGCCGGTCGACGGCGGGCAGTGCTCCTGGATGCGCCTCTCCCCCGGCCACGCGCCCGAGGAGGGCACCCTCGCCGAGCGGAACCTGGCCGAGGTGCCCGGTCTCGCCGAGGCCCTCGACGGCTTCCCGCCCATCCCGAGCCAGTGGCTCGACCCGGCGCTGGCCCCCGGCTGGCTCTTCCCGGCCGACCTCGGGCCGGTCGGCGCGCTGCTGGTCATCCCGCTGCCGGGCAACGCCGAGCCGGCCGGCGCGCTGATCCTGGCCCGCAGCGGCCACCAGGCGGTCTTCACCGCGGGCGACGAGCTCCTCGCCCGCATCTTCGCGGCCCGGGCCGGCGCGGCCCTCTCCGCCGCGGTGCTCTACCAGGAACAGGTCGCCACCACCACGGTCCTGCAGGCCGACCTGCTGCCGCCCGAGCTGCCCCAGCCGGAGGGCTTCGAGCTCGGCGCCTCCTACCAGGCCGCCCGGGACTCGCTGCGGATCGGCGGCGACTTCTACGACGCGCTCGGCCCGGTGCCCGGCGGCAAAGACACGGTGATCGCGCTCGGCGACGTCTGCGGCACCGGCCCGGAGGCCGCCGTGCTGACCGGCAAGGTCCGGCAGACGCTGCGCGCGCTGCGGCTCGTCGGTGTCGCCCCGGAGGACATGCTCCGGGTGCTCAACCAGGCCCTGCTGCAGTCCGGCCGGCGGCAGCGCTTCGTCACGCTGGTGATCGGCTCGGTGTACCGGGCCGAACACGGCCGGGTGCGGATGCGGCTCGCCAGCGGCGGCCACCCGCCGCCCCTGGTCCTGCGCGCCGACGGCAGCGTCGACGAGGTCCCGACCAAGGGCACGCTGATCGGGGTGCTCCCGGAGACGAGGGTCACCCCGGCGACGATCGAGCTGGCCCCCGGCGAGCTGTGCCTGCTCTACAGCGACGGCCTCACCGAGGCGCGCGGCGGGCCCGGCGGCGACGAGCAGTTCGGCGAGGAACGGCTGCGCCGCCAGCTCGCCGGCTGCCAGGGCATGCCCGCGGCGGTCGCCGTCGAACGCCTGCGTCAGCTGGTCTCCGACTGGGTGCACGGCGGGCCCCGGGACGACATCGCCATGCTCGCGGTGCGGGCGCACACCCGGCCGCCGCTCAGCCTGCGCGAGGGCGGGACGCGGAACGCCTCGCCGTACCTCGCCGCCGCCCGGCGCACCGACCGGCGGACCCGGGCACGGTCATGAGCATCACCGTCTCGTCCGCGCTCTCCCCGGACGTGTTCGACAGCTACCTCACGCTGGTCGGGGACGGCGACGAGCGCGGGGCCGTCGACCTGGCGATCTCACTGCTGGACGCCGGCGTGCCCGCTCAGCGGATCATCGTCGACCTGATCGGCGGCACCCAGGCCCGCGTCGGCGAGCTGTGGGCGTCGAACGAGTGGGGCGTCGCCAGGGAGCACTCGGCCACCGCGGTCAGCGAGCGGGTGCTGGCCGCCGTCGCGTCGCGGACCGACGTACCGGGCGGGCGCGGGCGGCTCACCCTGGCCTGCGTCGACGGCGAGTGGCACGGGCTCCCCGCCCGGATGCTCGCCGAGCTGCTGCGCCTGGACGGCTGGCGGGTCGACTTCCTCGGCGCCAGCGTCCCCGGGCGGCACCTGATCACCCACCTGCACCAGACCGGGCCCGACGCGGTGGCGCTGAGCTGCATGATCCCGACCCGGCTGCCCCGGGCGCACGCCGCGATCACCGCCTGCCGCGCGGCCGGTGTCCCGGTCATCGCCGGCGGGCGCGGGTTCGGCCCCGCCGGGAAATACGCCGAACAGCTCGGCGCCGACGCGTGGGCGGCCACCGGCGAGCAGGCGGTGGCACGGCTGGCGTCGGACTGGCCGCCGTCGTTCGTCGCCGACGACCCGGGCACGTTCCTCGGCGACGAGGAGTACACGCACATGGTCCGGTCCCGCCCGCAGCTCATCGCGACGGCGATGGACCGGCTGCCGGTGGTGTTCCCCGGTGCGCACCACTACGACCAGGCGCAGATCGACGCGACGGCCGAGGATCTCGGGCACATCGCCGACTTCCTGGCGGCTGCGCTCTACGTGGCCGACGACCAGATCTTCGTGGAGTTCGTCCGGTGGACGGCCGAGGTCCTGCGTACTCGCGGGGTGCCGGTCAGCGCGCTCCGGGTCGGGTTGCGGCTGATCCGGGACCAGCTGGTGGACTTCCCGGCTGCTCTCCGCATGATCGACGGTGGCGTCGCGGCTATCGGCGGATAAATCGGTTGCCGGGTCGGGGCGGCGCGCTTAGCGTGAGCGCCATGCTGTGATGGATTCCGGTAAGACCCCGCCCGCGCTCCCCTCAGGTGAGCCGGCTGCTGGTGGCACGCGCCTTCCCACATTCCCACTCTTTCTTCGGGGCCGCTCTATGCCTGGTAAACCGTTTTCTGTCCATTTGAACCTCGATGACCTCACGCGCAGCGACCTCGCCGCCGCGCTGCAGCGCCCGGACGCCGACTCGTCCTCGGACGCGGCGGCCGCTCCCGCCCATCACGGTGCTCACGACGCCCGGCAGGCCGCGCGGGAACGCTCCGGCCGCGACCGGTCGGGGCGGGCCGCCGGGGCCGGTGGCGGGCGGAGTTACGCCTTCCGCCGCAGCTGATCCTCCCTGTCCGATCCGTGCGGCCCGGCGCCTTCGTGGCGCCGGGCCGCTTCCCGTTCCGCCCGGCTGCACCCCAGAGCCGTGCTCACGCCCGAAAAGTCGCTCTCGGGTGCAGCCAGGTCTGACCGGCTGCACCCCAGAGCCGCGGGTCCCGCCCGAAATGCCGCTCTCTGGCGCAGCCCGCCTCGACTGGCTACACACCAGAGCTTGGTGACGTCCGAAATGTCGCCCTGGTACAGCCGGTCGGGGGTCAGGCGAGCTGGACGTAGATGTCGTCGATCTGGCCGTGGTACATGTCGCCGCCGGTCTGCAGGTTCGGGCCGCCGATGCGCAGCGGCATCGCGTTGTCCACCGACAGCGTCGCCGGGATCGCCACGCGGGCGCCGGGGACGCCGTCGACCGAGACGTTCAGGACCGGGCCTGATCGCTCGCAGACCACCCGGTGCCATCCGCCGTCGGCGACCGGCCGCGCCGAGGTGGCGGTGAACTTCTGGCCGGTGCCCTGCGCCACCAGCACGCACTGTGCCCGGCCGGCCTTGCCGCTGATCTGCAGCTTCCACTGGCTGCCGCTGTTCGCGACGCCCTTCTGCATCACGTTGGCGTTCCCGGACAGCTGCGCCGGGGTGACCTTGACGGTCGCCGCCCATTTGAAGCCGCGCGTGCCCGGGTCCAGGGTCGCGCTGTCGGCCGCTTCGAGCAGGGCCCGCGGGCAGGTCGTACCGGTCGCGCAGAGCGCCGGGAACGAGGCGTACCGACCGGCCCCCGCGGCGGTGATCGCGACCTGGCCGTTGTTCGCCCCGCGGACGGTCAGCGGCCCGCCCCGGCCGGACAGGTCGGCGATCCGGCCGTCGGTCGCGCCGCCGTCGAAGTTGTAGCGGGCGACCAGTCCGGGCGCGGGCACCTCAGCCGGGGCGGCAGCCGCCGGAGCGGCCAGAGCCGGGGAGGCCAGAGCCGGCACGGCCAGGAGCGCGAAGAGCGTGTGCTTCAGATTCCTCATGCAAAGAAGATGGCTCATTCACCCCAGATGATGGCAAAACACCCCCGAGAAGTCGACCATACGAGTAGTCAGCGCAGGTCTGATTCGACGGCGAGGAGGCAGACGCCCAGCAGGCGCAGGAGCGACCACTCGGCGCTCAGCCAGCCGGCGGCCGTCGTGGGGGCCTGGCCGGCGATCGGCAGCGAACGGCCCCGGCGGGCGGCGCCGGCCGCGATCGAGCGGGTGTACGAGGCCAGCCCTTCGGCGCCGACCACCCGGCCGGCGTCGGCGAGGGCGTCCCGGACGGCGGCCGCGTGCTGGTCGATCAGCGCCAGCAGGGCCGGTGAGGCGAACGCGGCGGCCAGGCCGTCGACACCGATCCGAGCCATCACATCGTCGAGGCAGGCGGCGGCCGGACCGGCGGCGGCAAGGTCGGCGAGCGGGGCGATGGCGAGGTTCTCGTTCGTCATGCCGGAGACGCTATGCGCCCGTGACCAGGAAGAACACCCCGGTAACCGAACGGCACCCGGCCGCCACCGGCCTTGCCACCGCCCCCTCAGAGAGGCAGGGCGTCCATCGCCTTGTAGATCCGTTTGTCCGATACCGGGTACGCGGTGCCGAGCGTCTGCGCGAAGTAGTTGATCCTCAGCTCCTCGATCATCCAGCGGATCTCGCGCAGCCCCTCCTCGGCCGGGCCGCCGGTCACCGCCTCGGCGCGCAGTTCGCGGTACTCCGACTCGATCTCGTGGATCTGCGTGGTCAGCTGGCGGTCACGGCCGAGACCGCCGCCGAGCCGGTCCAGGCGGTAGACGACGCCGCGCAGATAACGCGGCATGTGGTGCAGCTGCCGCCAGCCGGTCTCGGTGACGAAACCGGGGTGGACCAGGCCTTTCAGCTGCTGGCGGATGTCGGCGAGGGCGGGCAGCAGCGACGGGTCGCGCAGGGTCCGCACGCGCTGCTCGACGTCGTACGCGGTGGCGAGCACGGCCTGCACCTGGGTCACCACGTTCGCCACGGCGTCGACCAGGTCCTGCCGGACGTGGTCGCGCAGCGAGGCGAACTCGACCGACGACCAGACCGGTCCCCCGTGGTCGGCGACCAGGCGGTCCACCGCGGCGCCGGCGCAGTCGTCGAGGAGCTCGGCGATCGAGCGGTACGGGTTGCCGCGGGACAGTTCCAGCTTGGCCTTGTTGTCGAGCCGTCCCTGCAGGTAGCGCGCGGCCGGCGGCAGGGTCAGCAGCAGGAGCCGCCGGGTGCCGGCAGCCATCGCGGTGCGCTGTTCGGATTCGGTCTCGAACACCTTCACGGCGACCGACTGGCCCTCGTCGACCAGGGCCGGCCAGACGTTCACCTCGTAGCCCCCGCGCACCTGAGCCACCTTGCGCGGGATGGCGCCGAAGTCGTTCGTGGTGATGCCGCGGCGCTCCAGGTTGCCGGCCGCCCGCGAGATGGTGGCCTGCACCTTCGGCGCGAGCTGGCGGCGCAGCACGTCGAGGTCGCGCCCCTCGGCGACCACCTCGCCCACCTCGTTGACCACCCGGAAGTTCATCCGCAGGTGCCCGGGGACCTGGTCGGGGCGCCAGGCGTCGGCCGGGACGACGGTCCCGGAGAGGCGGCGCAGCTCGGCGCCGATGGCGTCGGGCAGCGGGCCGCGGCGGGCCGGCACGCGGTCGAGCACGGCCTCGGCCCAGTCCGGGACCGGGACGAACGCGGTGCGCAGCTGCTTCGGCAGGGCCCGGATCAGCGCGATCACGACGTCCTTGCGGAACCCGGGCACCGACCAGCCGAAGTCGTCCGCGTCCACCTTGTTGACCAAGTCGAGCGGGATCTTCACGGTGACGCCGTCGGCGTGCGAGTCGGGGTTGAACTCGTAGACGAGCGGCAGCTTGACGCCCTGAGAGAGCCACGCGTCCGGGAAGGCGTTCGGGTCGACCGTGTCGCGACCGGCGTTGACGACGTCCTCGCGGGTGAAGGTCAGCAGATCCGGGTTCTCCCGGCGGGCCTTCTTCCACCAGCCGTCGAAATGGCGTGAGGACACCACGTCGGCCGGAATGCGCGCGTCGTAGAGCGCGTAGACCGTCTCGTCGTCCACCGCGATGTCGCGCCGCCGTGCGCGGTTCTCGATATCGGTGATCTGCTTCAGAAGACGAAGATTGTCGGCGTAGAACTTGTGGTGCGTCTCCCAGTCGCCCTCGACGAGCGCGTGCCGGATGAACAGATCCCGGGAGACGACCGGGTCGACCCTTCCGTAACCGACGCGGCGGCGCGGAACGATCGGCAGGCCGTAGAGGGTCACCTTCTCGAACGCCATGACGGCGCCCATCTTGCGATCCCAGTGCGGCTCCGAGTAGGTGCGCTTGACCAGGTGCGGCGCGAGTTTCTCGGCCCATTCCGGCTCGATCCGCGCGTTGACCCGGCCCCACAGCCGGCTCGTCTCGACCAGCTCGGCGGACATCACCCAGCGCGGCTGCCGCTTGAACAGCGCCGATCCGGGGAAGATGGCGAACTTCGCTCCCCGCGCGCCGAGGTATTCGCGTTTCTCCGGATCCTTGAAGCCGATGTGGCTCAGAAGACCCGCGAGCAGAGCGGTGTGCACCGGTTGCGGCGCGACTCCCGCTTCCCAGTCCTCCTTCAAGGACAGGCCGAGGGTACGGGCTACTTGCTTGAGCTGCGAATAGATGTCCTGCCATTCGCGGACCCGCAGGTAGTTCAGGAATTCGCTGCGGCAGAGCCGGCGGAACTGATTACCGGACAGTTCCTGCTGTTTCTCCCGCAGATAACGCCACAGGTTCAGGTAGCTGAAGAAGTCCGATTCCTTGTCGACGAACCGGGCGTGCCTCTCGTCCGCCTGCTGCTGTTTGTCGGCGGGCCGCTCGCGCGGGTCCTGGATCGACAGGGCGGCCGCGATGACCATGACCTCGGCCAGGCACTCCTGCCGGTCGGCCTCGATGACCATGCGGGCCAGCCGCGGGTCGACCGGCAGCTGGGCGAGCTGGCGGCCCATCGGGGTGAGCTTGCGGTCGGCGAGGGCGCCGAGCTCCTCGAGCAGCTTCACGCCGTCGGTGATGTTGCGCCGGTCCGGCGGGTCGATGAACGGGAACCTGGCGAGGTCGCCCAGGCCCAGATTGGTCATCTGCAGGATGACGCTGGCCAGGTTGGTCCGCAGGATCTCCGGCTCGGTGAACTCGGGGCGCTGCTCGAAGTCCTCCTCCGAGTAGAGCCGGATGCAGATGCCGTCCGAGGTCCGGCCGCAGCGGCCCTTGCGCTGGTTGGCCGAGGCCTGCGAGACCGGCTCGATCGGCAGCCGCTGCACCTTGAGCCGATGGGAGTACCGGCTGATCCGGGCCGTGCCCGGGTCGATCACGTAGCGGATGCCGGGAACCGTCAGGGACGTCTCGGCCACGTTCGTCGCGAGCACCACGCGACGGCCGGTGTGCCGCTCGAACACCCGGTGCTGCTCGGCCGCCGAGAGGCGGCCGTAGAGCGGGACTATCTCCGTACCACGAAGATCTCGCTTGTTGAGGGCGTCGGCGGTGTCGCGGATCTCCCGCTCACCGGAGAGGAACACCAGGATGTCGCCGTCGCGGGGCAGCTCGTCCACGGCGTCCGAGATGCCGTCGATCAGGTCCTGCGGCTCCTCCACGTCGTCCTCGGTCACCGTCACCAGGGGGCGGTAGCGGACCTCGACGGGGTACGTCCGGCCGGACACCTCGATCACCGGCGCCGGCTTGCCCGCGGCGTCGGCGAAGTGCTCGGCGAACCGCTGCGTCTCGATCGTCGCCGACGTGATGACCAGCTTCAGGTCGGGGCGCTTCGGCAGCAGCTCGCGCAGGTAGCCCAGGATGAAGTCGATGTTGAGGCTGCGCTCGTGGGCCTCGTCGATGATGAGCGTGTCGTAGCGCCGCAGCATCCGGTCGGTCTGGATCTCGGCCAGCAGGATGCCGTCGGTCATCACCTTGATCATGGTGTCGTCGCTCACCTGGTCGGTGAACCGCACCTTGTAGCCCACGGTGTTGCCGAGCGGCCGGTCCAGCTCCTCGGCGATGCGCTCGGCCACCGTCCGGGCCGCGATCCGCCGTGGCTGGGTGTGCCCGATCTGCCCGCGCACGCCCCGGCCCAGCTCCAGGCAGATCTTGGGGATCTGGGTGGTCTTGCCGGAGCCGGTCTCGCCCGCGATCACCACGACCTGGTGGTCCCGGATCGCCGCGGCGATGTCGTCCTTGCGGCCGCTGACCGGCAGCGCCTCCGGATAGGTGATCTTCGGAACCCCGGCGAGCCGGGCCTGGACCCGCCGCCAGGCGTCGTCCACCTCGGCGGCGATCTCGGAGAGCGCGGCCGAGCGGGCCGCCTCGTCGCGGATGCGCCGGGTCCCCTCGAGCCGGCGGCCCAGGCGGTGTTCGTCACGGGGAAGGAGCTCGGAGATCCGGGAGCGGAGTTCAGCGACCGGTGGGGTGGCAGGCGAAATCGACATGGCGCAGCAAGAATAGGCGGAACGCGCGGGAAACGCCTGGTGATTAACGCCGCCTTCAGAGCCCCGCCCTCAGGACCCCGGCGTCGCCTCCTGCGGGTTCTCGGCAAGCCACTGCGGGACGGTGTCGTCGGCGACCGCCTTGAACAGCGACGCGGACAGGTCCGGGTCGAGCTCCACCGCGCTGCCGGCCGAGGTGTCCAGGCCGACGCCGGTGTCCGGGACGGTCAGGTAGTCGATGGCGTCCGGGCGCAGGTCGCGCACCTTGAACGCCAGGTCGCGCAGGTCAAGGCTCTCGTCGACGGTGAGCGCCTCGGCCGCGATGCCGAGCAGGGTGTCCAGCTTCAGCGGGTTGGTCAGCGCGCCGCTCGACTGCACCTTGGTGATCAGCGCCTTCACCACGGTCTGCTGGTTGCGCATCCGGCCGAAGTCGCCGCCCTCGACGCTGTAGCGCTGGCGGACGAAGTCGAGGGCCACCTCGCCGTCCATGTCGTGGCAGCCCGGGTTCCAGACCCGGCCGGTGTGCAGCGAGGTCACCTTGGTCCAGGTGCAGACGTTCACGCCGTTCACGGCGTCGACCATCTCGCGGATGCTGGCGAAGTCGGCGATCATCGCGCCGTCCAGGGTCACCCCGGTCAGCTTCGACACCGTCGCGGCGGTCAGCGGCGCCCCACCGAACGCGAACGCCGAGTTGATCTTGTTCTTGCCGCCCTTCCAGTTGCCGCCGGCCGGGACGTCGACGTAGCTGTCGCGCGGGATGGAGATGAACGTGGCGTGGTCGCGCGCCTTGGCGATGTGCAACAGCATGATCGTGTCCGACCGCTCGCCGATCGGGCTCTCCTCGTCCGGCTCCTCGGCCCGCGAGTCGGAGCCGAGCAGCAGCAGGTTGAGGGGCCCGGACGCCCAGTTCTCCTCGGACTTGGCGATGTCCTCGGCCGAGCGGGACGGGAGCAGCGACTCGCGCGAGACCTTGTTGTCGTACCGCTCGTAGAGGTAGAACCCGGTGCCGGTCAGACCGCCGGCGATCACCAGGAGCAGCACTCCGAGGACGATCAGCGCCTTCTTCCAGCCGGCCATCCCGCGGAACCGGTGGCGCTTGACCGCCGGCTCCTCCGGGCGGGCGTCCTCGGCCCCCGATTCCTCGGGCGCGGGGTCCACCGGCTGGCGATCGTTCTCTGAATCCACCAGGACACCCAACCCAAGAGCCGGGGGAAGGTCATCAACCTTTCAGGTGGAACTGCGGAAGAAGCGAAGGAAATCACCGTTTCTTCGCGCGTCCTGGCTCGGTATCCCCACCGGACAACGACGTCGATGGAGGCCAGTGGTGATCGTAGTCGCGGAGGATCACGAGGACATCCGCTATGTGCTCAAGCGTTCGCTGGAACGTGCGGGGCATCGGGTGGTCGCGGCGGCGGACGGCGCCGCGGCGCTCGAAGCCGTCCGGGAGCATCGGCCGGACCTGGTCGTCACGGACGTGGACATGCCGCACATGACCGGGCTCGACCTCTGCCGGGCGATCCGGGCGGACGACGCGCTGCGGCACATCCCGGTCGTGGTGGCGAGCGGGTCGCTGCTGCCGGGCGACTCGCGGGCCTCCGAGGCGGGAGCGTCGGCGACGCTGCTGAAGCCGTTCGTGCCGGCCCAGCTGCTCGCCCTGATCGCCAAGCTGCTCCCGCGGCCACAGGTCTAGTCCTGGCGCTGGCGCTCCTGGCGGGGCGCCCGCAACGGCTGATCCTCGGCCGGCTGCGGGATGCCCAGCCCGGGCAGCTGAGCCGCCTCCAGGATCGCCGCGCGCTCGGCGAGGGCCCGGTCCAGGGCCGCCCGCACGCGCGCCTCCTCGTCCTCGTCAGCGTTCTCCGGCACGGGTGCCTCCTCCAGGGTGAAATAGAACCGGGTCCCGCCGCCAGGGTTGTCGGCCACACCGATCTCGCCGCCGAGCCGCTCGACGATGCGGCGGCAGATGGCGAGGCCGAGGCCTGTTCCGGCATAACGGGCGGCTTCTTCCGTACGATGGAACGTCTCGAATATCCGGGGCTTGTCGCCGTCCGGGATGCCGATGCCGGTGTCCGCGACCTCCACCCGCACCCAGCCCTGCCGCGCCGGTGTGGCGGACACCTCGACCGACGGCACCGCGCCCGGGCGGACGTACTTGAAGGCGTTGCCGACCAGGTTGTCCAGCACGTGCCGGAGCATCGCGGCGTCGGCCCGCACCCGCGGCAGCGGCCCGATCGACCAGGTCGCCGCCCGGTGCGCCACCCGCTCGTCGATCACCTCGCGGACGACGACGCCCAGGTCCACCGAGGTGATCCGGAGCGGGGCGTTGCGGGCGGTGGTGTACGCCAGCAGGGTATCGATCATGGCGTCCATCCGGTCGGTGGACTGCATGATCCGTACCAGCCTGTCGTGCACCGGATCGCCCGGCGCCACGTCGTCGAGGGCCACCTCGGCGTGCCCCCGGGCCAGCGCGAGCGGCGCCTTCAGGTCGTGGGCCACGACACCGGCGAAGACCTGGAGATCCGTCTCGTACCGGCGCAGCTCGGTGATGTCCCGGAAGACCACCACCGCGCCGCGCAGCCCGGCGCTCGGGTCCAGCGGACGGCCGTCGACGCTGATCAGCACGCCCTCCGGCCGGCGGGCGTTGCGGATGACCAGCTCCACGCCGTCCGACGGCTCGCCGGCCAGCGCCCGCATCAGCGGCATCTCGCCGACCGGCATCGGGGTCTTGCCGTCGGTGCGGTAGACGCCGTAGTGCTGCTGCCACTCCTCCGGATGATGGTTCGACACGGTGGTACCCATCAGGCGCTTGCCGGCCGGGTTCTCCACCAGCATGTGACCGGTCTCGTCGACGACGGTGACACCGTCACTGATGGTGTTCAGCACAGCGGCCAGCACGCCGGCCTGGCGGCTGCTCTCCGCCTCGGTCTCGCGCAACTCCCGGGTGGCGATCTCGACCTGGGCGCGGGCCCGGGCCCGGCCGGTGGCCAGCGCCCAGACGAGCCAGGCCAGCAGTCCGCTGAGCAGCGCGCCGCCGCCCAGGACCAGGCCGGGCAGATGGTCGCCGGCGCCCGGCAGCCGGCCCGAGTCGGCCTGGGTCACCAGCGTCCACTTCCGGTCGCCGACGTCGAACAGCGACTGCCGGGTGAGGTCCGGCTCGCCCGGCACCGACCAGTCGGCGATCGTCACCTTGCTGCCGTCGCTGTCGGTGGCGATGATCGAGCCGGAGAGCTGGCCCTGACTGATCGTGTCGAGCACCCCGGACACGAAGTTGCGCCCGCGCAGCCCCAGCACCATCCAGCCGCGGAACTCGGGCGTGTTGGCGCGCGTCCAGATCGGCGCGGCGAAGACGAACGACTGCTGCTGCGCGGAGACCGGCTTGCGCCGGTCCCGCAGGAGGACGTACGTGTCGGAGACCGCTGTGGCGTGGATCCGCCGGGATTCGTCCAGCGCGGCCATCAACTCGGTGGCGCTCGCCAGGTCCGTGCCACCCACCGTCGCCTCGGTGTCGGTGAGCGGCCGGACGAAGACGGCGAAATAGTGCTCGTCCCGGCCGGCCGCGGCGCGCAGGGTGAGCCCTTCGGCGCCGCGCTCCCGCCAGCGGCGTTGCGCGGCCGCCAGCTCCGAGGTGCGGACCGGCGCGACGTACGCCATCGCCGCGGCGCCGATCAGTTTGGCGTCGTCCAGTGGTGCGGTGGCGGTGTCGAACTTCTCCCAGGTCAGCTCGTCCTGGGTGGAGACGCCCGCGGCGAGGGCCTCCAGCATCGCCCGGTAGCGCCCGATCTCGGTCTGCACCGCGGCGAACGCCATGGCGTGCCGCTGATCCATCACGCGCTCGGCCTTGTCCTGCTGGGCCGCGTGCAGCCCGGCCGCCACCAGCACGGTGACCAGAAGTCCCGTGAGCAGCACTCCGGCGGCGAGGAGCGGGCCGGCTGCCCGGCGCTCCCCGTGCATGCGTCGCCCCACCATAAGCAGGGTAAAACGTGACATGCCCTCGTCGGCCGGGTTCCGGCCAACGAGGGCGAGCACTGCTACTTCCAGGTGTCGTAGCGGTAGAGGCCGTAGGTCTTCATGATCCCGGTGACCTTCGCGACGTACTTGGGGTCGGTGGCGTAGCCGGCCTTCCACACCTGCTCGATGAACTCGTCGGCGTTCCTGGTGTGACCGAACGCCGGGGCGTACCGCTTGTTGTTCTTCAGGAAGTGGCCGTGGTCGCGGAACGACCGGGCCATCGAGGAGTACGTGCGGAACGCGTCGGAGATCTCGAAGCACTTGCCGGTGGACTTGCTGCACTCCGTCGTCCGGTACACGTGGCAGCCGGTGGCGTGCGGGCCGTGGTAGTCGTTCTGGCACTTGATGCCGAAGTAGTTCCTGTCGACCGACGACAGGCCGCTCCTGCCCCAGCCGGACTCCAGGATCGCCTGGGCGATCGTCACCGACGGCGGTACGCCGTACTCCCGCCAGCCCTGCTGCGCGCCCGGGACGGCGGCCTTGATGAACTGCTCCGGCGTGAGGACGGGAGCGGGCGCCGCAACCGGCGCGCAGGTCGTCTTCACGGTTCCGGAGAGCATGTACGCGTGGGCGATGTACCGCCCGTCGGAGAGCCTGTCCCACTGCGTGCTCGTCCGGACCGTCCCGGCCACGCTCGGGCCGGTCGCCGCGCACGCGATCTTCACGATGGTGTTGTTCGCCACGCTGCCCGCGACGGCGTAGCCGGTTCCCGGCCCGGAACGGGCGTTGACCGGACCGTCGGAGGTGCGCACGGTGCCCGTCACGTACAGGGGCGCGGTGGCCTTTGAAGGGGTGGTCCGGCACGCCTGGATCTTGGCGCTGGTGCGGACGTAGCCGTGCGAGATGTAGCTGCCGTCGGTGAGCCTGTCCCAGACCTTGGTGGTACGGACCTTGCCCCGGACGGTCGGCCCGTTCACCGCGCAGGCGATCGAGACCTTCCTGCCGTCGGTGATCGAGCGGACGACCTTCGCGGTGGTGCTGGGCGCCGAACGCACCTTCAGCTGGCCGGCGACGTCGACCGTCGCGGAGACTCCGGCCGCGTAAGCCGAACCGGGCGTCATGCCCAGCCCGGTCCCGGCGGCAAGCACCAGCGCGGCGCCGGTGAGCAGTCGTCGGGTCGTGTGCCTCATGGAAAACGTCTCCTTCGTTACGGCGGCGTCCGTAAGAAGGTCCCGTCCGGCGGTTGCGCACCCGGAGCCCGGCGGGGTGCGGCTCGGTTGCCGTCCGACGTTTGCGGTATTCCTGTGAGTGGGAAAGCCGTGTCCGCATCCTTCGCCTTATTTGGAGGTCGACTTGACGGCCCTCGCTCCGAAGCCGGTTCGCACCGTCGCCACGCCGCCCCACCGGAGTCTCCGGAACACGGCGTCGCCGCTGCTCGTGACCGTGCTCGCGGCGATAGGCGTCGCCGCGATCTACTTCGTGTTCATCCGGACCACGCTCGGCCAGGCCGTCGACACCGCGGTGATGGACGGCGGCGACGTCAACCACCCGCAGGTCACCGACGTGCTCGAACGAGCCCTGCAGTACACGCACCTCACGCTGCTCGCGCTGGTCTGCGTGCTGGCCGCGGCATTCGGCGTCATCCGGCGCCGCCTCGACCTCTCGATCGGCGCGACCTTCATCGTCATCGCCTCGAACGTCACGGCGCAGCTGCTCAAAGCCCGCCTGGACCGCCCCGACCTGGACGGCACGGCGATGCCGAACTCGTTCCCCAGCGGACACGTGACCGCTGCCGCCTCCGTGGTGTTCGTGCTGGTCCTGGTCTTCCCGCGGGCGATGCGCGGCATGATCGGGCTGGGCGGGGCCGCGTACGTCGCCGTCGTCGCGATCGCCACCGTCTGGGCCGAATGGCACCGCCCCAGCGACGCCGTCGCCGCCCTGCTGATCGTCCTCGCCTGCGGCGGACTCGTCGTCGGCGTCATCCGGCTCCGGCGTGGCGGCGCCCTCCGCCCCCTCCAGCTGCCCAACATGCTCGTCATGGCGATCCTCGCGGTGACCGGAGCGGTGACCGCCGCAGCCGGCCTCCTCGGCCTGCTCGCCGTGGCGCTCGCCGAACGCGGCTCCCCCGGGTTCGTCTCCGGGCAGTTCGCCTTCCTCACCGGCAGCGCGGGCATCGTCGCCTGCGTCGCCGGCACCTTCATCATCTGGGTGCGGCAGACGGCGGACGAGCCGCCGGCGGCCCGGTCTTCCCTCTCCACAGGAGGCTCTCAATGACCACTGTTCCTCCAGGGCCCTCCGGCGCTGTCCCTCCCGGCCCCTCCGGCGTTCCCGCCGTGCCCGCGCAGACCCCCGGCGCTCCCGGCCCGGCCGGGCCGACCGTCATCGTCGGCACCTACCCCGAGTACGCCCAGGCACAGCAGGCCGTCGACCACCTGTCCGACAACAAGTTCCCGGTCGAACGGGTCTCCATCGTCGGCACCGATCTCCGCCTCGTCGAGACCGTCCTCGGCCGGCTCACCACCGGGCGGGCCGCCGCGGCCGGCGCCGCCAGTGGCGCCTGGTTCGGGCTCTTCATCGGCCTGCTGTTCGGCATCTTCAGCGACTCCAACTGGATCGGCGTCATCCTGACCACCGTGATCGTCGGCGCCGTGTGGGGAGCCATCTTCGGTGCCATCGCGCATGCCGCGACCGGAGGGCGGCGGGACTTCTCCTCGCGGAGCTCGCTGCAGGCCGCACAGTATGCGGTGATCGCCGATGCCGAGGTGGCCG
Source organism: Actinoplanes sp. OR16 (assembly GCF_004001265.1). Taxonomy (GTDB): domain Bacteria; phylum Actinomycetota; class Actinomycetes; order Mycobacteriales; family Micromonosporaceae; genus Actinoplanes. The sequence goes on from NZ_AP019371.1 coordinate 8,626,715, forward strand.
AGGAGGCGCGGACGCTGCTCGTGCAGCTGAACTGGAGGGCCAGCGGGGCGCAGTGATCGTGGGTGTCCGGTGAGGCCCTGCGGGGATGTCCCGTGGGGCCTCTTCGTGCATCGGTGAGGTTTTCCACAGTGAGCCGCCGTCCACAGCCCCCTCCCCCAACATCACCCGCCACTGCCACACTGGCCTGTGGGGGAGCCCCCTGAGGAGGGCGGGCTTTGTTCGGGGCTCGTTTTCGATTGTTTCCAAGATCCGTTGACTGGTCGGCGGCCGGTCGGCGAATCGGCAGGCCGGCGGGCGGCCGGCTGTGACCCATTGCTGTTCCCGGGTCGTTTCGGCAGCAATGGAACACAGCTCGCACTGTCCGGCTGTGACCCATTGCTGTCACGGGGCGCGCGTGACAGCAATGGGTCACAGCCGGCGCCGACTCGTTGGCCCCGGGCTCTACGCCAGAGTCGTGTCGGCCGGGAATGTCGCTCTCTTGTACAACCAGTCGGGCTTGGCTTCATGGCAGGGCGACAATCCGGACGCGAATACGACTCTGGCGGACAGCCGGGGTGGGCTGCCTGCTTGCCGGCGCGGTTGCGGACCATCGAATGCCGTCGAGCACGCGACCGGCCGGACTGACAGCATGCCCGCGCCGTCGCTTCGGGCGATTCGTCACGCTTCGGAACGGGTGGGGCTGGCTACCGAGCACGTTTGAGGCAGCGGAGCAGCAGGCCACGCACCTGGCGGGTGGTCGATCAGGAGGCTGCTCTACGGCTCGTTCAGGACGGCCGTCGTCGGCGCACGTCGGTGCTCGCGCTACGGCCAGAGCGGGGCACCCGACTTCGGTGCTCGCGCTACGGCCCGGCACACCGCGGCTGGAGCGGAACACCGGGCTCGACGATCACCCCACCTTCGAGAGACCACAGGACGCTCGCGGGGCTACCGAACCTGTCACATCTCGCCGTCCAGATGACGGCGGAGCTTCGTCAGGGCCTTGGTGAGCAGGCGCGACACGTGCATCTGCGAGATGCCGATCTGGTCGGCGATCTGCGACTGCGTCAGGTTGCCGTAGAAACGGAGCGTCAGGATCTTCTGCTCCCGCTCGTCGAGGGTCGCGAGGGCGGGACCGAGGGCCACGCGGGTCTCGGCGATCTCGTACTCGTGGTCCTCGCCGCCGAGCGTGTCACCGAGCTCGGTGTTGCCGTCGGCGCTGATCGGGGTGGAGAGGCTGGTCGCGTTGTAGGCGCGGGCGCCCTCCAGGCCTTCGAGCACGTCCTCCTCACTGATGCCGAGGTGGACGGCGATGTCGGGCACGGTCGGCGAGCGGCCGAGGGTGTGCGTGAGGGTGCTGTTCGCCTCGGTGATCGCCAGGCGGAGTTCCTGGAGCCGGCGGGGCACCCGCACGGACCAGGTCCGGTCGCGGAAGTGCCGCTTGATCTCACCGATGATGGTCGGGATCGCGTAGCCGGCGAAGTCGACGCCGCGCTCCGGGTCGAACTTGTCAACGGCCTTGATCAGGCCGACGGTGGCGGTCTGGATGAGGTCGTCGGTGGGTTCGCCGCGGCCCGCATATCGGTGGGCGAGGTGACGCGCCAGTGGCAGCCACGCCTCGATCGCCTTCTCACGGAGCCGGGCCCGTCGCGCCGGGGGCGCCGTGGCCATGGCCGCGAGCAACTCGGTGGGTGCGGTGTCCAGAAGGGTCATGACCAGTCCTCCATCAGACGGGCAGAGAGCCGTGCCCGCGAGCGGCGACCGTTCTGAAGTGCAACGCTATCCGAGAGAACTAGGCCTGCCTAGCCGAAAGTATGAGTGACAGTGCGTGAATGCGGGAATAGCGGAGCGAATTCATCCTAGAGTGTCGGGCGCTCCAGGTCCGGTGACCACGGGTTTTGGTGTCCGACCCACGTGGTAGACAGCATCAGCAGGAACTAGGGCAAGAGAACGGAAGCATCGGATGACCATCCTCGGCATCGACATCGGCGGCTCCGGCGTGAAGGGCGCCCCGGTCGACACGGTGCGCGGCGAGCTGCTCGACGAGCGGTTCCGCGTGCCCACTCCACAGCCGGCGACCGTGGAGAGCGTCGTCGAGGCGGTCTTCGAGGTCGCCGGCAAGTTCGGTGACTACGACAGTGTCGGCGTGACGTTCCCGGGCGTGGTGGTCGACGGCGTGACCCGCACCGCGGCCAACGTCGACAAGTCCTGGCTCGACGCCCCGGCCGCCCGGCTGTTCGCCGAGCGCCTCGGCAAGCCGGTCACGGTGCTCAACGACGCGGACGCCGCCGGTGCCGCCGAGGTGGCGTTCGGCGCGGGCCGCGACCAGTCCGGCCTGATCATGATGGTCACGCTCGGCACCGGCATCGGCACAGCGCTGTTCCTCGACGGCGTGCTGATCCCCAACACCGAGCTGGGCCACCTGGAGATCGACGGCAAGGACGCCGAGCTGCTCGCCTCGGACCGCGTCCGCGAGCAGAAGGAGCTCTCCTGGGAGCACTGGGCGCCCCGGGTGGAGAAATACCTGCGTCACGTGGAGATGCTGCTCGCGCCCCGGCTGTTCATCATCGGCGGCGGCGTCAGCAAGAAGTCGGAGAAGTTCTTCCCGCTGATCGACATCCGCACCCCGATGGTGGCGGCCACCCTGCTCAACAACGCCGGCATCATCGGCGCGGCGGTCAGCGCCGAGCAGGCGGCGGCGGGCCACGGCCCGCAGGACCCGGGTGCGGTCCAGGTGGATGCGGCGGCGCAGGCCGCGCGGGCCTAATAGGGGGTACGAAGTAATGGCGCGCACCATCGCGACGAACAACCGTGTCGATCGGGACCGGCTGGTGGAGTTCCTCCGCCCCCGTCACCACGCGATCCTGATGACCACGCGGAAGGACGGCCGCCCGCAGTCCTCGCCGAACACGTGCGGTGTCGACACCGAGGGCCGGATCGTCATCTCCAGCTACCCCGAGCGGGCCAAGGTGGCGAACATCCGCCGCGACCCGCGGGTCACCCTCTGCGTCCTGTCCGACGAGTGGAACGGCCCGTGGGTGCAGGTCGACGGCGTGGCCGAGGTGATCGACCTGCCCGAGGCCGTGGAGCCCCTGGTGGACTATTTCCGGGCCGTCGCCGGTGAGCATCCGGATTGGGACGAATACCGGCAGGCGATGCGTGACCAGGGCAAATGCCTGATCCGCGTGACGATCGAGTCGTGGGGCCCGATCGCGACCGGCGGCTTCCCGGCCCGGTTGGCATAAGAACACCTGCCGCCCGGGGACAGCCCCGGGCGGCAGCGAAGAATTACTGGCGCCAGCCCGCCAGGCGAACCGTCGCGGTGGCCGCGAGGGCCTCGACGTCGTCGGGGTCGGACGGCCCCGACTCGTAGCCGGAGGACTCCAGCATCGTGACCGCGTCACCCACCCGGACCGCCGCCACGAAGGTCTTGCGGCGTCCCTCGGCCGGTGAGCCGTCGTCGTTGTAGGCGGCGGTGGAGCGTTCGATCATCAGTGACTCGTCGCCCAGTTCGAGCGGGCCGAGATCGCGGAACCGGGCCGGCAGATCACCCACCTCGCCTTCCGGGCAGGCTTCGACGGCGGCGGCCAGCTCGTCCATGAACGCGGAGGCGCCGTCGCCGCGGTACACCGTGACGGTGTTGTAGATCTGGTCCTCGGCGGTGTACTCGGGGCCCAGCTCGGGCGATCGGAAGAGCAGCCACCCGGAGGCCCGTACCCCGGCCTGATCCTCGCTGGGGAAATCAGCGCCGGAACAGAACGACGGCGCCGCCCGTGGCTCGTCGAGCCGGTTGAAGGTGTCCATGTTGCCGTCGGCCTTGTTGAGCATCGCCCGGGCCGGGATCGACTTCGGGATGGCCGGAGCAGCGGGCGAGGACGGCGGGGCCGACGAAGGTGGGGCCGAAGAGGGTGGGGCCGACGAAGGCGGAGGTGGCGAGGAAGGTGAGGAAGAGGGCGAAGGCGACGAAACCGGCGAAGGGGAGACAGAGGGCGTAGGAGACGTCGCGGGCAGGATCGGGTCGGGGCGGTCCGGACCGGCGAGCGCCACCCGTACCCCGATGGTCGTGCCCGCGGCCAGGACCGCGACGGCGACCAGCGTGGCCGCCGTGCGGACCGCTGTCCGGCGGCGGGCCCGGGCGCGCAGATCCGCGGCCGGGAGCAGGAGGGCGCGCTCGGAGGCGTCCCGGTCGAGAGCGGCGTAGGCACGCTCCAGCTCATTCGACATCAGTGACCTCCTTCAGACGCGGATGCCGGGACGTGCGGCGTGAGCAGGGCCGCCATCTCCTTGCGGCCACGGGAGAGCCAGGACGTGACGGTGCCGACCGGGGCGCCGGTCTCCGCCGCGATCTCGGCCACCGGCAGGTCGAAGAGGTAGTGCAGGGCGAGCGCCTGCCGCAGGTGATCGGGCAGCTGCCGCAGCGCGGCGGTCACCAGCACGGTGTCCTCGGCGGGCGGCCGGACCGGCTCGGGTGGCCCGGTCCGGCTCATCGCCGCCCACCAGCCGCGCAGCCGTCGCCGCCGGTCGGTGGCGAGCCGGGCCAGGACCAGGCGGATCCAGGCGTCCGGCGCCGGGTGCGCGGACACCGTGGCCCACCGGCGCCAGGCCCGGGTGTACGCCTCCTGCACCAGATCCTGGGCCTCGGCGAGGTCACCGGTGAGCGCGTATCCGTAGCGCACCATGCGCGCGGACGTGTCCCGGTAGAAGTCGTCGAAGCCGGTCGCATCCCGCATACCGTCCCCCGTTCGTTCATCGATGCCTGGGTAACGGCCGACGAACGCACGATGCTGCAGACAGATCGAAGAAAAGGCAAAAAGCAAGGCCGGCACCCCCAGGAGGACGGGAGGGGTGCCGGCCTTGCTATCCGAACAAAGACTCAGACGGTCAGAGGAGCACGCTCCTGCTCGGCGTCGAGCAGGTAGAGCAGCGAGTCCCGGTGCATGGCGGCGATCGGCTCGAGCAGGTCGGGGTGGCGCAGCAGCGAGCCGGCCTCACGGTCACGGGCGTCCGGCGCCAGCAGGCGGCGGAACTCGTTGGGCAGGCCACCGGCGCGGCGGGCGTGCGGGCGGGGACGCGGCTCGGGGACGACCGGCATCGCGGCGATCACCGAGTCGACGCCGCGGCGGGCCAGCATCGGGTCGGCGAGCAGGCAAGCGGCCCAGCTGACGACGACCTCGTCGACCCAGGTGCGCCAGCCCTCGCCGTCGGCGAACTCGTCCTCGGGCTCGCTGCCGGCCTTCCAGTCGAGGAGGGCGGAGCCGCCGGGGCCGGCGATCGCGACGAGCGCCGCGTCGACCTCGGTCGGGTAGCGGAGCCACGCGGCGACCGTGATGGCCTGCCGGGCCTGGAGCTCGGCGAGCGTGTGCGCGACCGTGTTGGACTCGCCACCGGGGTAGGCACGGGCCAGCCAGTGGGTGCTGGCAGCGATAACCGGGGACAGAGCGGTCGACGGTCCGGCCACTTGGGTAACTCCTCCACCTCAGGCGCCTGCCGGGTCCGGCTGGCGTCATGGGTAAGGTCGGGCGGCCCGGGCCGGTCATGAGCGGTGATCCTCGATGGCAACGCACGGCAACCGACGCGCTCCCCGGGGGTACGCGCCACCGTTGCCGGGGACTCCGCTCACACAGCGCTACCGGCGTACAGGGAATGACGGGCTTGATGTTGCGCCCAGGTGAACTTGTCGTGTTTTCCGGCGGCGCGCGGCCGCGTCTGGATGCGCTGCGGCAGGGGTGCTCCGGTAGGTTGGGAGGCAGCGGCGATCGGCCGTTTCAAAACCTCCACTCCGGAGAAGTTCATAGGACTGACGGCGGTGGGTTTTCCGGTCGCCGAGTCCTCCTGAGCCCCTCTGACTACGGTGGAGATCATGACCGGTCGCTTCCCCATCGAAGACGTGACGCCGGCTGTTTCCGGTGGCCGCTACCCCTCGAAGGCGGTGGTCGGCGAACTGGTCCCGGTCTCCGCCGTGTCCTATCGCGAAGGTCACCACGCGCTCGGCGTGAATGTGGTATGGCGCGGGCCGGACGGTGAGACCAAGCCCTTCACCAGGATGACTCCCGGTGAGCCCGGCCTCGATCAATGGCACACCACGATCCGCCCGGACGCGGTCGGCCGGTGGACGTTCAGCGTGGAGGCGTTCGACGACCCGTACCGGACGTGGCGCAACGCGGTGGTGAAGAAGCTGGAGGCCGGGCAGGGTCTGGAGGACCTGGCGAACGACATCGCCGAGGGCGCCGAGATCTTCGACCTGGCCGTGAAGATCGTGCCGCCGGAGGACGAGGAGCGGGTCCGCGAGGCGGCCGCCGCCCTCCGCGACGAGCAGCGCTCACTCTTCGCCCGGGTCACCCCCGGCATCGAGCTGGAGGAGCTGCTCTGGCACAACCCGGTGCGGCTGCTCGTCACGACGACCCGTTCCTTCGCCATCTGGGTCGACCGCGAGCGCGCTCTGTACTCGTCGTGGTACGAGTTCTTCCCGCGCTCCGAGGGCGCCGAGATCGGCCCGGACGCCACGCCGATCAAGCACGGCACCTTCCGGACCGCCGCCGAGCGCCTGCCGGCCGTCGCGGCGATGGGCTTCAACGTGGTCTACCTGCCGCCGATCCACCCGATCGGCAAGATCAACCGTAAGGGCCGGAACAACACCCTGGTCGCGCGTCCGGAGGACGTCGGCTCGCCGTGGGCGATCGGCTCGGACGAGGGCGGGCACGACGCCATTCACCCCGAGCTGGGGACCTTGGACGATTTCCGGTACTTCCGGGAGAGGACCGAGGAGCTCGGCATGGAGGTGGCGCTCGACCTGGCTCTGCAGGCCGCCCCCGACCACCCGTGGGTCAAGAAGTACCCGCAGTTCTTCACGACCCGCGCCGACGGCTCGATCGCCTACGCCGAGAACCCGCCCAAGAAGTACCAGGACATCTACCCGATCAACTGGGACAACGACTACCGCACGCTGCGCGACGAGGTCTACCGCGTGGTCATGCACTGGGTGGACAACGGCGTGAAGATCTTCCGCGTCGACAACCCGCACACCAAGGCGGTCAACTTCTGGCAGTGGCTGATCCCCAAGGTCAAGGAGTCCGACCCGGACGTCCTCTTCCTGGCCGAGGCGTTCACCCGGCCGGCCATGATGAACGGGCTCGGCAAGATCGGTTTCACGCAGTCCTACACGTACTTCACCTGGCGCACCACGGCCTGGGAGATGCGTGAGTACATGGAGCAGCTGCTCACCTCGGTCGACTGGATGCGGCCCAACTTCTGGCCGAACACCCCCGACATCCTGCACGAGTCCCTGCAGCACGGCGGCCCGCCGATGTTCAAGATCCGCGCGGTGCTGGCGTCGATGCTCACGCCGTCCTGGGGGCTGTACTCCGGGTACGAGCTGTTCGAGCACGTCCCCCGCCCCGGCGCCGAGGAGTACATCGACAACGAGAAGTTCGAGCTGAAGCCGCGGGACTGGGCCGGGGCCGAGCGGTCCGGCCGCTCGCTGGCGCCCTACCTGACCCGGCTCAACAAGATCCGGGACGAGAACCCCGCCCTGCACTGGCTGCGTAACCTGCGCTTCCACGAGATCGACAACGGCGCGCTGCTGTGCTTCTCGAAGCGGGATCCGGACACCGGCAACACCGTCCTGGTGATCTGCTCGTTCGACTCCAGCAACGTGCAGTGGGGCAACACCACGCTCGACATGGCCGCCCTGGGCCTTCAGTGGCACGACCGCTTCACCGTGGTCGACCAGATCACCGGGGCGACCTACGAGTGGGGGCAGAACAATGCTGTCCGGATCGACCCCTTCGTCGAGCCGGCACACATCTTCGTCGTGCAGACGGGGTAGGGGGAACACGATGGAGTTGACGAGCGAGCACGATCCGGTCGAGGGAAGCCACACCGAGGACGGTGTGGTCGAGCACCCGACCTCGGAGGACTTCGGCCACGCCAGGGCGTTGCCGGCCGACCGCACCTGGTTCCAGCGGGCCGTCTTCTACGAGGTCCTGGTCCGGGCGTTCTACGACTCGGGTTCGGACGGTGGCGGCGACCTGCGCGGCCTGATCGAACGGCTCGACTACCTGCAGTGGCTCGGCGTGGACTGCCTCTGGCTGCCGCCGTTCTACGACTCGCCGCTGCGCGACGGCGGCTACGACATCCGCGACTTCTACAAGGTGCTGCCCGAGTTCGGCACCGTCGAGGACTTCGTGGCGCTGCTCGACGCGGCGCACAAGCGCGGCATCCGGGTCATCACCGACCTGGTCATGAACCACACCTCGGACTCGCACCCGTGGTTCCAGGCCTCCCGGCACGACCCCGAGGGCCCGTACGGCGACTTCTACGTCTGGAACGATACAAGCGACAAGTACTCCGACGCCCGGATCATCTTCGTCGACACCGAGGAGTCGAACTGGACGTTCGACCCGGTGCGGCGGCAGTTCTACTGGCACCGGTTCTTCTCGCACCAGCCCGACCTCAACTACGAGAACCCGGCCGTGCAGGAGGCGATGCTCGACGTCCTGCGCTTCTGGCTGGACCTCGGCATCGACGGTTTCCGGCTGGACGCGGTCCCCTACCTCTTCGAGGAGGAGGGCACCAACTGCGAGAACCTGCCGGCCACCCACGCGTTCCTGAAGCACTGCCGCAAGGTGATCGACGACGAGTTCCCGGGCCGGGTGCTGCTGGCCGAGGCGAACCAGTGGCCGGCCGACGTGGTGGAGTACTTCGGCGACCCGCGCAGCGGCGGCGACGAGTGCCACATGGCGTTCCACTTCCCGCTCATGCCGCGCATCTTCATGGCGGTCCGCCGCGAGTCGCGCTTCCCGATCTCGGAGATCCTGGCGCAGACCCCGGCCATCCCGGAGAACACCCAGTGGGGCATCTTCCTGCGCAACCACGACGAGCTGACGCTCGAGATGGTCACCGACGAAGAGCGCGACTACATGTACTCGGAGTACGCCAAGGACCCGCGGATGAAGGCGAACGTCGGCATCCGCCGCCGGCTCGCCCCGCTGCTGGAGAACGACCGCAACCAGATCGAGCTGTTCACCGCGATGCTGCTGTCGCTGCCCGGCTCGCCGGTGCTGTACTACGGCGACGAGATCGGCATGGGCGACAACATCTGGCTCGGTGACCGCGACGGCGTCCGGACCCCGATGCAGTGGACGCCGGACCGCAACGCCGGCTTCTCCACCGCCACCCCGGGCCGCCTCTACCTGCCGGTCAACCAGGACCCGGTCTACGGTTATCAGGCCGTCAACGTGGAGGCCCAGCGGGACAGCTCCACCTCGCTGCTGAACTGGACCCGGACCATGCTGGCGGTCCGGCGGCGGCACGAGGCGTTCGCCGTCGGCACGTTCCGCGAGCTGGGCGGCTCCAACCCGTCGGTGCTGGCGTACCTGCGCGAGTACGGCGACGACGTCGTGCTCTGCGTGAACAACCTGTCCCGCTTCCCGCAGCCGATCGAGCTGAATCTCCAGCACTGGAACGGGTACACCCCGGTCGAGCTCACCGGCCACGTCAACTTCCCACGGATCGGCCAGTTGCCGTACCTTCTGACCCTTCCGGGACACGGCTTCTACTGGTTCCAGTTGTGCGGGTCGGAGGAGAAGCAATGACGCTGCCTTTCGCCGAGTGGTTACCGAAACAACGCTGGTACGCGGGGCGCAGCCGGGTGCTCGCCTCCATCAAGGAGGCGTCCGCGACGCCGCTGGGCGAGGGACTCGAACTCGTCCTCGTCGACGTCGACTACACCGACGGCAGCTCCGAGCGGTACCAGATCATGGTGGGCTGGGGTGACGGTCCCCTGCCGGAGTACAGCGCGATCGCCACGATCGGCACGGCCGACGACGGCCGGGTCGGCTACGACGCGCTCTACGACCCGCGGGCGACCCGGCACCTGCTCGGGCTCGTCGACCGGTCGGAGACGGCCGGCGACGTGACGTTCGAGAAGGAGCCCGGCGTCGAGCTGCCGCTCGAGGCCTGGCCACGGGTGTTCGACGCCGAGCAGAGCAACACCAGCGTGGTCTTCGACGAGGACGCCATCCTCAAGCTGTTCCGCCGGGTCACCTGCGGCGTCAACCCCGACATCGAGCTGAACCGGGTGCTCGGCCGGGCCGGCAACCCGCACGTGGCGCGGCTGCTCGGCTCGCTGCAGTCGGCCGACGAGTCGGACTCCTGCTCGCTCGGCATGGTCACCGAGTACGCGACGAACTCGGCCGAGGGCTGGGCCATGGCGACCGCCTCGGCGCGCGACCTGTTCGCCGACGCCGAGTTCGGCGCCGACCAGGCCGGCGGCGACTTCCAGGGCGAGTCGTACCGGCTCGGCGAGGCCGTCGCGTCGGTGCACCGGACCCTCGCCGACGAGCTCGGCACCGGCCCCGCGCCGTTCCCGCTGGACGCGTTCCTGGCCCGGCTGCGCACCGCCGCCAACGCGGTGCCCGAGCTGCAGCAGCACGTCCCGGCGATCACCGACCGGTTCACCGCGCTCACCGGGGAGCAGGTGACCGTGCAGCGCGTGCACGGCGACCTGCACCTCGGCCAGGTGCTGCGCACCCCCGCGGCCTGGCTGCTCATCGACTTCGAAGGCGAGCCGGGGCAGCCGCTGGACGAACGCCGGATGCCCGACTCGCCGCTGCGCGACGTCGCCGGGGTGCTGCGCTCCTACGAGTACGCGGCGTACCAGCTGCTCGTCGAGCAGGACGACGACGACGACCACCTGGCGGCCCGCGCGCGCGAATGGGTGGACCGCAACCGGGCGGCGTTCTGCGACGGGTACGCCCACGTCGCCGGCGCCGACCCGCGCGAGCAGAGCGCGCTGCTGTCGGCGTACGAGCTGGACAAGGCGGTCTACGAGGCCGCGTACGAAGCCCGGCACCGGCCGGGATGGCTGCGAATCCCCCTGCGGTCCATCTCCCGGCTCGTCGGATGACACCGTCTCCGGAGGATGAAACCAGCATGATCGGCCACACCACGTCCAAACTCGCCGCCGACCAGCGGGCCATGAACAGCGTGGTCGCCGGGGACACCCACGATCCGCACGCCATCCTCGGCGCCCACCCGCACGGCGGGCACACCGTGATCCGCACGCTGCGCAAGGGCGCCAAGGCCGTCGCCGTGCTGCACGACGGCGAGCGCACCGAGATGACCGCCGTGCACCCGGACGGGATCTTCGCGGCCGAGCTGGCCGGCACGGTCCTCGACTACCGGCTCGACGTCGACGGCACACAGTGCGACGACCCGTACCGTCACCTGCCCACCCTCGGCGAGCTCGACCTGCACCTGATCGGCGAGGGCCGGCACGAGAAGCTGTGGAAGGTGCTCGGCGCGCAGCCGCGGGGCACCGGCGTGGCGTTCGCGGTCTGGGCCCCGGGCGCACAGGGCGTCCAGGTGATCGGCGACTTCGCCGGCTGGGGTCCGTACGACGGATGGCCCATGCGGTCGCTCGGCTCCAGCGGCGTCTGGGAGCTCTACGTGCCGTCCGCGCACGTCGGCACCAAGTACAAGTTCAAGATCCTCGGCCGGGACGGGGTGTGGCGGGAGCACGCCGACCCGCTCGCCCAGCACACCGAGGTGCCGCCGGCCACGGCATCCGTGGTCTACGCCTCGGAGTACCAGTGGCACGACGAGCAGTGGATGCGCGACCGGGCCCGCAAGTCGTGGCACCAGGAGCCGATCAGCTGCTACGAGGTCCACCTGGGTTCGTGGCGGCCCGGCCTGACCTATGTCGAACTGGCCGATCAACTCGTCGCCTACGTGCTCGAGATGGGCTTCACCCACGTCGAGCTGATGCCGGTCATGGAGCACCCGTTCGGCGGCTCCTGGGGTTATCAGGTCACCGGTTACTACGCCCCCACCTCACGCTTCGGCTCGCCGGACGAGTTCCGATTCCTGGTGGACAAGCTGCACCAGGCCGGCATCGGCGTGATCCTCGACTGGGTGCCGGCGCACTTCCCGAAGGACGAGTGGGCCCTTGCCCGGTTCGACGGCTCACCCCTGTACGAGCACGGCGACTGGCGGCGCGGCGAGCAGCCCGACTGGGGCACGTACGTCTTCGACTTCGGCCGCAAGGAGGTCCGCAACTTCCTGGTGGCGAACGCGCTCTACTGGTGCGACGAGTTCCACGCCGACGGCCTGCGCGTCGACGCCGTCGCCTCGATGCTCTACCTGGACTACTCCCGCAAGGACGGCGAGTGGACGCCGAACCAGTACGGCGGCCGGGAGAACCTGGACGCGATCAGCTTCCTGCAGGAGATGAACGCGACCGTCTACAAGAACCACCCGGGCGTCATGACGATCGCGGAGGAGTCCACCGCGTGGCCCGGCGTCACCCGCCCCACCCACCTGGGCGGTCTCGGGTTCGGTTTCAAGTGGAACATGGGCTGGATGAACGACACCCTCTCGTACATCGAGAAGGAGCCGATCTACCGCCAGTGGCACCACCACCAGATGACCTTCGCGACGGTCTACGCGTGGAGCGAGAACTACATCCTGCCGATCAGCCACGACGAGGTGGTGCACGGCAAGGGCTCGCTCACCGGCAAGATGCCCGGCGACACCTGGCAGAAGCTCGCCAACACCAGGGCGCTGCTCGGTTTCATGTGGGCGTTCACCGGCAAGCAGTTGCTCTTCATGGGCGCCGAGATGGGCGACGAGAGGGAGTGGAACGAGTCCGGCGGCCTGCACTGGGACCTCCTCGAGGACCCGCAGCGCGCCGGCGTGAAGTCGCTGGTCTCCGACCTGAACCGGGTCTACCGGGAGTCGCCCGCGCTCTGGACGCAGGACACCAGCCCGGCCGGCTTCCGCTGGATCACCAGCGAGGACTCGCAGCACAACACGTTCTCGTTCGTCCGTTTCACCCCGAACGGCGACGCGGTGGCCTGCATCGTCAACTTCGCCGCGGTCCCGCACGAGGGCTACCGCATCGGCCTGCCCCGAGGCGGCCGCTGGACCGAGGTCATCAACACCGACGCCGAGATCTACGGCGGCTCCGGCGTCGGCAACCTGGGCGAGGTCCACGCCGAACCCCTCCCCTGGCACGGCTTCGACTCATCGGCCGCCCTCCGCGTGCCGCCGCTGGGCGCGCTCTGGCTCCGCTACGAAGGCTGACGGGTTGTCAATAGGGGGCGTGCATCTCTTGCTCGCCCCCTATTAAAGATCAACTTCAGGTCGCAGCGGGGTGGGTGGCACCGACCGCCGCTCCCGCCGAGGGCGCGGCCCGGTTCGCTGCGCTCCCGCGCCCCGCGACCTGCGTGAGCGCTTGCGCCCCTTCCCTGTCAGTCCCCACCCCACTCGGTGGACAGCAGGCCGTACAGCAGATCGTCGGTCCACTCACCCTTGATGAACGTCTGCTGTCGCAGCAGCCCCTCCCGCCGGAAGCCGAGCCGCTCCATCAGCGCCGCCGACGCCACATTCCGCGCGTCGCACTCCCCGGTGACCTTGTGCAGTCCCTGCCGCCGGAAGAGCCGGTCCAGAACCCCGCTGACGGCCTCGGAGCCGTACCCCTTGCGCTGGTGCTCGGCAGCCACCGTGAAGCCGATCTCCGCCTGCTTGAGGTTGTCGTGCAGCCGCACGTAGACGTCCCCTGCCAGTTCCCCCGTCGCGGACAGCTCGGCGGCGTACTGGAAGTGCCCCGCCACGTCCGGCGAGCTCGCAGCGAAGTTCCGCACCGCCACCTCGGCTGCGGCGAGCGAGAACGGCGCCTCCCACGACTGGTAACGAGCGACATCCGGATCCGACCGGTACTCCGCCAGCCGCGGCGCGTCGGACGCCCGGAATCGTCGCAGCGTGAGCCGTTCGGTAGCGATGAGCACGCCCCGACAATAACGACCTGCTGCCCCGGATCGCCCCGCCACCACCGACGAACCGCACTCGTGGGTCACGTCCACCGAAGTGGTGTATGACCTGGCCTTTCCGGGTGCATAAGGCGGCCATCGCAGATCCTTCGGATTGTCTAGATCAGAAGGAGAGACCTGCGATGGCCGCAGACCCGAGTGTGAACGTTGCCGAGTTGCTGCGCGAGCATCTTCAATCGGCGAGCCCTGATCTATTGCGGGCGATGGTGAAAACCTTCGCTGACGTGCTGATGTCCGCTGAGGTCGACGCACTCTGCGGCGCCGAGTACGGCGAACGCAGCACCGAACGGACCAACTCCCGTAACGGCTACCGCCACCGCGACTGGGACACCCGAGCCGGCACCGTCGAGCTGGCCATCCCGAAACTGCGGTCGGGTTCGTATTTCCCGGACTGGCTGTTGCAGCACCGCCGCCGCGCCGAACAAGCCCTCGTCTCGGTGGTCGCGACCAGCTACCTGCTCGGAGTGTCGACCCGGCGGGTCGAGAAGCTCGTCGAGCAACTCGGCATCAAACAGCTGTCCAAGTCGCAGGTCTCGGAGATGGCCCGGCACCTCGACGCGCAAGTCGAAGCGTTCCGCCAGCGGCCCCTCGATGCCGGCCCTTACACGTTCGTCTGGGTCGACGCGCTGGTCATCAAGGTCCGCGAGGCCGGCCGCACCATCAACGTCCACGCCCTGATCGCGGTCGGTGTCAACGCCGATGGCGGCCGTGAGGTCCTCGGCCTGGACGTCACCAGTGACGAGGACGGTGCCGGCTGGCTGGCGTTCCTGCGCTCGCTGACAGCCCGCGGCCTGGGCGGGGTCCGCCTCGTGGTCTCCGACGCTCACCGCGGTCTGGTCGGTGCCGTCGGCGCGGCGTTGCCAGGTGCGTCCTGGCAACGATGCCGCACCCACTACCTGCGCAACCTGCTCGCCAAAGTCCCCAAGAGCGCGCAGCCGTGGGTGGCCACCCTGGTCCGCACGGTCTTCGACCAGCCCGACACCGACGAGGTCCACGCCCAGTTCGCCCGCGTGCTCGACAGCATCGCCGAGAAGTTCCCCGACGCCGCCGAGCACCTCGACGCCGCCCGCGATGACCTGCTCGCCTTCACCGGTTTCCCGCGCGAGCTCTGGCGCCAGATCTGGTCCAACAATCCCCAAGAACGGCTCAACAAGGAGATCCGCCGCCGCACCGACGTCGTCGGGATCTTCCCGAACCGGGCCGCGATCATCCGCCTCGTCGGTGCGGTCCTGGCCGAACAAACCGATGAATGGGTCGAAGGCCGCCGCTACATGGGCCTGGACCTGCTCCGCAAAGCACGACTCACACCCATCACCACCAGCCAAGACACTGAAGCGCAACAGCCCGCCGAGATCGCCGCATAGCATCAACCCACACGGATCAGCGATGGCTAACTCTTACACCACGCCAGTGGACGTGACCCACTCGTGCCCGCCCCGCCACCACCGACGAACCGCACTCGTGCCCGCCCATAGCCCCGCGAAGCCGCCCAGCACACACAGTCCGCCAGCCTGCGAGAGCTCACCGCCCGGCAGACCCCGTCAGCGCACACACTCCACCAGCCTGCGTGCGCCCACCGCCCCCGCAGGGCGATCACCGCTCACAAAGACAAACCGCGTGCGCCCACCGCCCCCAGGCAGGCCCTCACCGCACACAACACCAGCCCGCGTGCACCCACCGCCCCGCAAAGCCCGTCAGCGCACACAAAAGCCCAGCCCGCGTGCACCCACCGCCCCAGGCAGCCCTTAACGCACACAACACCAATCCGCGTGCACCCCCCGCCCCCAGGCGGGCCCTCACCGCACATAACACCAGCCCGCGTGCGCTCACCGCCCCGCAAAGCCCGTCAGCGCACACAAAAGCCCAGTCCGCGTGCGCTCACCGCCCCCAAGCGGGCCCTCACCGCACACAACACCAGCCCGCGTGCACCCACCGCCCCCAAACGGGCCCTCAACGCGCACAACACCAATCCGCGTGCGCTCACCGCCCCGGAAAGCCTGCCAACGCACACAGTCCAGCAGCCCGCGCGCGCTCACCGCCCCGGCGAGGCGCGGGAGTCAGGCCTCGACCACGTCCGCGACGATCACGGTCACGTTGTCGGGAGCGCCGTTGTCCAAGGTCCGCTGCACCAGCGTGCCCGCGCACTCCTTGCGATCCGCCACCTCGCGCAGCGTCTGGGCGATCATCGCGTCCTCGACGTAGTCCGACAACCCGTCGCTGCAGAGCAGGTACCGGTCGCCGACGCGGGCCGGGATCATCCGGCCGGCCGGGCGGAACGGGCCGCCCTGCACGGCCTGGGTGACGAGGGCGCGCTGCGGGTGCCGGCGGGCGTCGTCCGGGGTGAGCACGCCCTGGTCGACGAGGGCCTGCACGTAGGTGTCGTCCCGGGTGAGCTGCTGGAAGTCGCCGTCGCGCAGGAGGTAGCAGCGGGAGTCGCCGACGTTGAGGGCGGCCAGCCGGTCACCGGAGAGCAGCAGCGCGGTGACGGTGGTGCCCATGCCGTCGCGGGCGTCGTCGTCGGCGACGGCGGCCTCGATGCGCTGGTTGGCGGTCTCCAGCGCGGCGATCAGGTCCTGCAGCGGCTCGCCGGTGTCCGGCGTGCTGTCGACGGCGCTGAGCGTCTGCACCAGGATGTCGCTCGCCAGCTCACCGGCGGGGAGCCCGCCCATGCCGTCCGCCACCACGAACAGCCTATTTCCGACGAAGACGGCGTCTTCGTTGTTGGACCGGACCAGGCCCTGATCAGTGGCGGCGACCGCCCGGACAGCAAGCGTCATGTGACAAGAGTGCCAAAGCCCAATTCCGTTGTCTCTAGTACCTCCTACGTAGTGTGTGCTGATGATGCCGGTGACACTTGTGGGTCGCGCTGCCGCGCTTGACGATCTCCACAACGCCTGCGCCCGGGTCCGCGAGGGCCGGGAACCGGTGAGCGTGCTGGTCACGGGCGATCAGGGCACCGGCAAGAGCAGTCTGGTGGCGGAATTCCTGAGGACCCAGGAGCCGATTCCGGTGCTGTCCGGCGCGGCGCGGGTGCATTCGCCGGCGCCCTACGACTGGCTGGCGGCGGTGCTGGCCGATCGTGACATTCGCGACATCGGCGTACCCGGGGACGCTCTCGCCTGGCTCAAACAGGATCCGGACGTCCCCCGCGAGCGGTACACGCCGGACGCGTTGCTGCGTCTCGCGGTGACGGCGGTGCGTGCGCTCGTGGGCGGCCGTCCGGCCGTACTGGTGGTGGAAGATCTTCATGCTCTCGACCCGGCGAGTCTGAATCTGATCGCGGAGCTGGCGTCGCCGGGTGCGGCTCTTCCCGCGCTGCTGCTGGTGACGAGCCGTCCTCCGGAGGCGGCCGTGTCCCCCGACCTCACGTCCCGGACGATGGCGCGCCTGGCGGGCGGTCACGGCGCGGTGCGGCGCCATCTGGGTGCTTTGCGTCAGGCCGAGGTGGGCAAGATCTTGGAGATGGCGTACGGCGAACCGCCCGTGCCGGAACTGATCGCGGCAGTCTGGCGACGCACCGAGGGCAATCCCTACCGGGTGCGCGAGCTGATCGCCGTGGAAGGCGCCGACGGTCCGGAGGCGCTGATGACCCGCCGGCCGGATCTGACCGCGCGCGAGCGGGAGGTGCTCGGCTGCCTCGCCGCGGGGATGGCGAACAAGCAGATCGCCGCCGTGCTGGGCATCTCGGTGCGGACCGTGACCGTGCACGTCTCCAATCTGCTGCGCAAGACCGGCGCCGGGTCCCGTACCGAGGCGGCGCTCTGGGCGGTCCGCAACGGCGCCGTACCACATCGGGTCGCACGTGATCTGCAGACCGCCTCGGCGTCGTCCGCGGGGTGACCCCCGAACAGGCATCCGTGCGGGGCGGCGCGACAAGCCCCGGCCGCCTCGGTAACAATCGTCGGCGTGACGACAGCTATCCATCAGCGCATCGCCTCGGAACTCGGGGTACGGGAAGGTCAGGTCGCGGCGGCCGTCGAGCTGCTCGACGGCGGTGCCACGGTTCCGTTCATCGCCCGCTACCGCAAGGAGGTGACCGGCACCCTCGACGACGCTCAGCTGCGCACGCTCGAGGAGCGCCTGGGTTACCTGCGGGAGCTGGAGGATCGCCGGGCCGCGGTGCTGGAGTCGATCCGCTCCCAGGGCAAGCTCGACGACGCCCTGGAGCAGCAGATCCTCGAGGCCGACACGAAGGCCCGCCTGGAGGACATCTACCTGCCGTTCAAGCCGAAGCGCCGCACCAAGGCCCAGATCGCCCGCGAGGCCGGCCTGGAGCCGCTCGCCGAGGGACTGCTGAACGACCCCACGGTCGACCCGAAGGCGGCCGCCGCGGCGTTCGTGGACGCCGAGAAGGGCGTCGCGGACGCGCAGGCCGCCCTGGACGGCGCGCGGTCCATCCTGATCGAGCGGTTCGCCGAGGACGCCGACCTGATCGGTGACCTCCGCGAGCAGATGTGGACCCGGGGCCGTCTCGTGGCGAAGGTCCGCGCCGGCAAGGAGACCGACGGCGCGAAGTTCTCCGACTACTTCGACTTCGCCGAGCCGTACGCGAAGCTTCCCTCGCACCGCATCCTGGCGATGCTGCGCGGCGAGAAGGAGGACGTCCTCGAGCTCACCATGGAGCCGCACCCGGAGGAGGACGAGGGCTACTTCGAGGGGCGGATCGCCGGGCGCAACGGCGTCACCGACCTGGGCCGGCCGGGCGACAAGTGGCTGGTCGACACGGTGCGCTGGGCGTGGCGTACCCGGATCCTCATCCACCTCGGCGCCGATCTGCGGGTCCGGCTGCGCGAGCACGCCGAGGACGAGGCCGTCCGGGTGTTCGCGGCGAACCTGCGTGACCTGCTGCTGGCCGCCCCGGCCGGCACCCGCGCCACGATGGGCCTGGACCCGGGTTTCCGGACCGGGGTGAAGGTGGCGGTGGTGGACGCCACCGGCAAGGTGGTCGCCACCGACACGATCTACCCGCACGTGCCGCAGAACAAGTGGGACGAGTCGATCCACCGGCTGGCCGCCCTGGCGAGCAAGCACGACGTCGAGCTGATCGCGATCGGCAACGGCACCGCGTCCCGGGAGACCGACAAGCTCGCCGCCGAGCTGATCAAGCGGCACCCGGACGCGAAGCTGACCAAGGTGGTCGTCTCCGAGGCCGGCGCGTCGGTCTACTCGGCGTCGGCGTACGCCTCCCAGGAACTGCCCGGCCTGGACGTGTCGCTGCGCGGCGCCGTCTCGATCGCCCGCCGCCTGCAGGACCCGCTCGCCGAGCTCGTGAAGATCGACCCGAAGTCGATCGGCGTCGGGCAGTACCAGCACGACATCTCCGAGGTGAAGCTGGCCCGCTCGCTGGACGCCGTCGTCGAGGACTGCGTGAACGGTGTCGGCGTGGACATCAACACCGCCTCGGCGCCGCTGCTCACCCGGGTCTCCGGGATCACCGCGGGACTGGCCGAGAACATCGTGCTGCACCGTGACCAGAACGGCCGGTTCACCAACCGCAAGCAGATCAAGAACGTGGCCCGGCTCGGGCCGAAGGCGTTCGAGCAGTGCGCCGGCTTCCTGCGGATCTCGGACGGCGAGGACCCGCTGGACTTCTCCAGCGTGCACCCCGAGTCGTACCCGCTGGTCCGGACGATCGCGGCGGACGCCGGCTCGGACGTCAAGACGCTGATCGGCAACAGCCCGCTGCTCAAGGGCATCCGGCCGGACAAGTTCGTCACCGACACCGTCGGCCTGCCGACGATCACGGACATCCTCAAGGAGCTGGAGAAGCCGGGCCGGGACCCGCGCCCGGCGTTCACCACGGCCACCTTCGCCGAGGGCGTCGAGAAGATCGCCGACCTTTCGCCCGGCATGATCCTGGAGGGCCAGGTGACGAACGTGGCGGCCTTCGGCGCGTTCGTCGACATCGGCGTGCACCAGGACGGTCTCGTGCACGTCTCGGCGCTCTCCGAGAAGTTCGTGCAGGACCCCCGCGAGGTGGTCAAGTCCGGCGACGTGGTCAAGGTCCGCGTCCTGGAGGTCGACCCGGTCCGCAAGCGGATCTCGCTCTCCATGCGCCTGCAGGACGAGCCGAACAAGCAGCGGGGTCCCCGGGAGGACCGGGGCGGCGCCCAGGGCGGCCAGCGGGGCGGTCAGGGCGGGCAGCGCGGCGGTCAGGGCGGCGGTCAGGGCGGCCAGCGCGGCGGTCAGCAGCGCGGCGGCCAGCCGCGCCAGCAGGGCGGCCAGCGGGGCCGTCAGGGCGGCGGAGCACCCGCACCGGTCAACAGCGCCATGGCCGACGCTCTGCGCCGGGCCGGTCTGACCCGGGACTGACGAGCGACGGGGATCTGGGCCGTCAGCCGGCGGCCCAGATCTTCACGTCGGTGAACGCCACCTCGTACGGCCCCTTGCGGGGCGCGTCCCGCTCGGTGAAGATCCCGAGCACCAGCTGCCCGCCGGTGATCCGCTCGTCGTCGAGCGACGCCGACCCCAGCGGAGCGCCGTCGCGGGACACCTGGAACACCTTCCCGGTGTAGGACAGCCCGATCCGGGTCGGCGCCGCGCCCAGCTCGATCGGCGCGTTCGCGATCGGGAACGTCTTCAGCACCGTCACCTTGCCGCTGCGGTGCACCCCGAGGTAGACGTTGCGCTCGCAGACCCGCAGCTGGTAGCCGACGTTCCCCTCGAACCGGAACCAGATCGCCGCGCAACTGTCCTTGGTGACCAGCCGGACGCCGACCTCGGCGCGCAGGTCGGCCGGCATCTTGTCGAGCGGGCCGCTGCAGCGGTAGGTGCCCTCGATGTCCCGGTGCACCACCAGCGCGTCCTCGAAGCGGCAGCTCGCCGTCTCCTCCGGCATGTCGGTGGCCCGCCAGAACAGCGGGCTGCGCAGCGCGTCGTCGATCAGCGTCTGCCCCGCCGTCACCCCGTCGGCTCCCGGGCCGGTGCCCGCATCGTTGCCGTCCGGCGGGCGCAGCGACAGCGCCAGCATGACCGCGCCGGCCACCACCGCGGCGATCAGGACGGCGAGCCCGGCGGGTAGCGCCCAGCGGCGGCCGCGGCGCTTCGGCGTCACCGGCCCGGCTGCCGTGCCCACCGACGTCGGCGCGTCGGTGATCGGCACTGTGATGATCGAGTTCTCGTCGTACCCGACCAGGCCGGGCGGGATCGCCAGCGCCAGGGACGGCGTGGTGGGCGGCTCCGGCGTCACGCCGGTGACCGCCTGCGCCTCGACCGCCGCGGCCTTCAGGTCAGGCTGGTCGGCGAAGGCCGCCGCGGTGGCCGCCGGCCGCTCGCCCGAGGAGACCAGCAGATCGAGCAGTTCCCGGGAGCTCGGCCGGTTCGCCGGGTCCTTCTCCAGCGCGTGCGCGACAAGATCCCTCAGGGGTCCGCTGAGACCGTCCAGGCGCGGTGGCTGGGTGAGGATGCGGGCCGCGGTGGCGGGTGGCGAGTCGGCCCAGAACGGGGTGCGCCCGGTGCCGGCGAACGCCACCACGCTCCCCCAGGCGAACACGTCGGCGGCGGGCGTGATCGGGATGTCCACCTCGGCGCCGAAGCGTTCCGGCGCCATGTACGCCACCGTGCCCACCATCTGGTCGGTACGCGTGTTCGCGCTGGTCGCCTCCATGGCCCGGGCGATGCCGAAGTCGATCACCTTGGGGCTGCCGGGCGCGAGCAGCACGTTGCGCGGCTTGAGGTCGCGGTGGATCACCCCGGCGCCGTGGATCGCGGTCAGCGCGGTGGCCACCCCGATCGCCACGCCGTGCAGGTTGGCGCTGGTCAGCGGCCCGCGCTCCTCGACCACCTCGGCCAGGGTGGGACCGTCCACGTACTCCACGACGAGGTAGGGATGCTCATGGTCGGGGTCGGCGTCGAGCACCTCGGCCGTGCAGAACGGCGGCACCTGCCGGGCCCGGTTCACCTCGCTGCGGAACCGGCGGCGGAACTCGTCGTCGTGCGCCAGATCGGCACGCACCATCTTGACCGCGACCAGCACGCCGGTCGCGGTGCGGGCCAGGTAGACGGTGCCCATCCCGCCCTCGCCGAGGCGGCCCACCAACTCGTAGTCGCCGAGGTTCTTCGGATCACGTGGACGCAGCGGCGCGGCCCGCTCTCCCGGCACAGTTTTATCGACCATCGTTAACGCCCCCCGACCGCCGCCACGGTCTTAATCTCTCGCCGGCTGCACTGTATCGGGCGGGGTCTCCGGCACGCGTCCCGGAGGCGGTTCTCAGGGTCCGATCCGGGCGTCACCGGATGGCCGCGCGGGCCCGGCGGCCGCACGCTTGATGTATCAGCCACTACCGGAAAGAGAGACCCACCATGAACGCCGTGCACGACTCGATGGCCCGGCAGGGCCTGGTCCGCCCGCAGGACGGCCGGATGATCGCCGGTGTCTGCGCAGGTCTCGGCCGCCGCTTCGGGCTCGACCCGTGGATCGCCCGGCTGCTCTTCGTGCTGATCCTGTTCGTCATCCCGGGCAGCCAGATCCTCATCTACCCGCTGCTCTGGATCCTGATGCCCGCCGAGAAGCCGGCCTGGGCCCCCACGCCGACCACCTTCTGACGGAACCCGCAGCGGAGTGACGCCGTCAGAGAACCCATGAAGCCGGCAGCTCTCAGCGTGGTGCTCCTCCTGACAGGCACGGCCGGCTGCGCCGCAGCGCAGCCGGCGGTGCCCCTCCCCGCGCAGTCCCGCGCGGCGGTCTCCTCCGCCACCCCGGCCCCGGTCTCCACGGCCGGGGAGGCCTTCTACCGGGCGCTCCGGCCCGGTCCGGCGGCCATGCTCACCCGCCAGCCGAAGTCCCTGGCCGCGGCGTTCGCGGAATCCACCGCGGTGGTCGTCGCCGAGGTCACCGCGGTCACCGAGGGCCGGCTGATCGGCGACATGCAGACCGCGGTCGTCGACCTGGACGTGATCCGGGTGCTGCACGGCGATCTCCAGCCCGGACTACCGGACACGCGGGTCGAGTTCGGGGTGTCGTTCCTGCCCGAGCCGATCGCGCCGCTGGTCGGCCGGATGCACGCCGACGTTCCCCGCGGTCCGGCCGTCTGGCTGCTGAAATGGCAGGGCAGACCGGCGCCGGACCGCAAGCCGGGCGCCCCCCGCCGGGACCCGACCGCCGACCTCGGCCTCTACAACATCGTGCACTACAACTGCGCGATCCTGGTCGACGGACCGGACCGGCACGTGGTCTCGGCGATCGCGCAGGACGGTGATCCGTTCGGCGCCCAGGCCGAGGCCGAGAGCTACCCCGACCTCGACACCCTGATCAGGCAGCGAACTCCTTGACCTTCTGCGTGAGCTGAAGATCGTCGAGGTAGCCGCGGTGCGTGATCGTGCCGTTCGCGTCGACGAAGACGTACCAGCTCTGCTGCGCGATCCCGAACCGCTGCCAGATCTTGCCGGCCGGGTCGCTGATGTGCGGCACCGCGCCGACCTGCATCTCGGTCACGAACTCCTTCATGGCGTCCAGGGTGCCGAGGCCGCCGACGCCGAGGATGCCCAGCCGGTCGCCGTACTCCTCGTGGAGATCGGCGACCGACTGGGCCTCGCTCGCGCAGGTCGCGCACCAGGGCGCCCAGAACCAGAGCAGCGCGGGCTTGCCTGCCAGGCTCGCGGCGTCGAAGCCGGCGCCGTCCAGCGTGGTCCCGGTGAAGGCGAGTGCCTGCGGGACGGCCACCGTCGTGACGGCCGGCGCGGCGGGCGCGCCGGCCACGGGCGACGCGGTCTTCGCGGTGGAGCAGCCGGCTGCCGCGACCAGGGCCACGAGCATCATCGACACGAGCCGGGGTACGCGCACAGCCTGCTCTCCGTTCACCTCTACTTGGCCGGCGTCGGCTCGGTGAGCCTCAGCGCCAGCGCGGGGCACACGTTCACCGCCTTGCGGGCGCCGTCCTCCAGCCACGGCGGCAGCGGCGTCTGCGGGAACGCCGGGAAGCCGTTGTGGTCCAACCGGATGATCTCCGGGGCCACCGCCGAGCAGAGCCCGTGGCCGTCGCAGCGCGACCAGTCCAGGGCCAGCTTCCGCGCGCCCTTCTCGGCCGTGTACGGCAGTGGCAGGATGCCCCGGACCTGCTTGCCGCAGCCCTCGCCGTTGGTGTGCGCCCGGACGTCCTCGGCGAAGACCTCCAGCGCGGAGAGCGCGAACCGCGACGTGCCGTCCGGGTGGCTGCACGCGCCACGGCCCTTCACCAGACCGGCGGCCTGCCGGACGTTCTCCACCGCGTTGCCGCCGAGCGACACCAGGGTGACCGCGCGGGCCAGGTCGGGCAGGCCGATCCGGCACGGGCCGCACTGGCCGGCCGACTCGCCGGCCAGGTACTGCACGACCTGGGCGACCTCGCCGAGCGGGCAGGTCTTGGAGCCGATCGGGATCAGCATGCCCGCGCCGAGGGTGCCGCCGACCTTCGCGAACCCCTTGCGGGAGATCGTGATGGTCTGCGCCTGCTCGGCGCTGACCCACTTGCCGTGGTAGCCGCCGACCAGCAGGCCCGGGCCGATGTCCGCGCCGCACATGGTCAGCACATCCATCAGCGGCGTGCCGCTGGGCGCCTCCACGACGGCCGGCGCGGTGGCCGAGCCGCCGACAGTGAGCATGACCGTGCCCGGCTCCTCGGGGATACCCACCGAGTTGTACTCCCACGGCCCGATCCGGGCCGCGATCGCCAGCTGCGAGTAGGTCTCCGCGTTGGAGAGCAGGGTGGGCAGGCCCATCACGCCGTTGTCGCTGGACCGGACCTTGCGGCCAGGCGGGATGTGCGCCTCGCCGTTGATGCCGCGGACCAGCGCGCCGCCCTCACCGGAGATGAACCGGTGCGGCACCGTGACGATCCGGGTCGGGCAGGGCATCTTGCGCTCGGCCAGGGCCGCGGTGATCGAGCTGAGACCGACGCCGTCGTCGGCGACCCCGATCACGATCTCCTCGGCGTCCAGGGCGGCGGCGGCGAGCGCCGCGCCGTCCAGGATGAGGTGCGGGCCACGGGTGAGGACGGCCTTGTCCTTCCAGGACGGCGGCTCACCCTCGGTGGCGTTCACGACGATCACCGGCGGCAACTCCTGCCGGCGGCACGAGTCGATCACCGCGCGGACCTTGCGGGCGAACGGGAAACCCGCGCCGCCCCGGCCCCGGAGCTCGATGCGGTCGGCGAGGCCGACCAGCTCACCCGAGGAGAGCGCGGCGAACCCGCCGTGCACCTCCTGGTGGGCGACCAGGTCGAGGCGCCCGTACTCGTCGAACCCCGCGGTGATCCGTGGGGTGCCGATCGCCGTGACCGGTGGAACCTGTGCGGTACTCAATTCGCTTCCCTGACGTCACCACGGAGCTGGGAGAAGTAGTCATCGTCGTCGTCGCGTCCGCGACGACCGGCGGCCCGGGTCTCCCGTTCCATCGGCTCGGCGCGGCGAGTCCGGCGGGAGGCCATCTCGAGGGCGGGCGCGTCGTCCGGCTCGCCACCCCACTGGCCGTCGGCGAGGTCGACGAACTGGCTGCGGCTGCTGTGCCGGCCGTCGTCGCGGGCGGCCCGGCGGCGGGGCGGCTCCTCCTCGATATACCGGCCGCCGCGGGGCTCCTCCTCGTAGCGGGCGGGCCGCTGGCGGGGCACCTCGTCGTAGTCGTCCTGGCGGCGGCGCGGGGCCTCGTCGTACTCCGGTTCCCGGCGGCGGCCGCGGGCGGGCGGCTCGTCGTCGGCGTACCGGCGCATCCGCGTCCCGGTCGATTCGAGATCGTCACGACGCATCCGGGTGCCGGTCGACTCGATCTCGTCCCGGCGCATCCGCGTGCCTGTGGTCTCCAGGTCGTCCCGGCGCATCCGGGTACCCGTGGCTTCCACGTCGTCGCGGCGCATCCGGGTCCCGGTGGCTTCCACGTCGTCACGGCGCATCCGCGTACCGGTGGTCTCGAGATCGTCCCGGCGCATCCGGGTACCGGTCGCCTCCAGGTCGTCGCGGCGCATCCGGGTGCCGGTCGATTCCACGTCGCGGCGGCTGCGGGCGGGCGGCTCGTCGTCGTCGAACCGGCGACCGCGGCGCGGGCCCTCGTCGTACATCTCCTGGGTACGGCCGCCCCGGGAGCGCGGGGCGGGCTCGTCCTCGTACCGGTAACGCTCGTCCTCGATGTCACGCCGCGACATGGCCCGGGTGGCCGTGTCGTAGCGGTCGTCGTCCTCGGCGGACCGGCGCTGGCGCGGGGCCGGGGCCTCCAGCTCGGCCGGGTATCCGGCCTGGTATCCGGCCGGCGCCGGGCTGACCGGTGCGGCGGCGGCCGGCATCATCGGCGGCGCTGCCGGGCTGACCGGGCGGGCCACCGGCGGCGCGGGCGGGGGCACCGGCGGCGCGGCCGGCACCCAGGCCGCGGTCGTGGCCGGTCCGGGCGGCGCCATCAGGTCGCCGGTGGCGTCACCGCCACGCCGGCCACGCCGCTTCGGCGCCGCGCCGGTGGGCACGAGCTGGCCGACCGGCTTGATGCCGGTGCCGGCCGCGGACGAGAAGTCCTTCTTCCGGTTCAGGCTGACCGAGAGGCGCACGGCCAGGCCGACCAGCACACCGAGGACGCAGACGACGTAGCTGACGGTGACCCAGGTGGCCGCGGGACGGCCGGCGGAGAGTCCGTGCATGAGCGCGATCGGCCACATCAGGTACGAGATCGAGTGGATGCCCCGCCACATCCAGGGCTTGCCGCGGCCGATGAACTTCGACCGCGCGATGCCGGTCCACATGACCAGCACCATGATCCAGCCGGAGATCGTGCCGAGGCCGACGTAGAGGCTGTTCCCGGGCAGCAGGAACGGGATCGCGATGTCGATCAGGCGGATGTGCTCCTCCGCGTACTTCGTCCAGACGTGCACGACGAGGGCGGTGACCGCGATCAGGCCGGTGGTCCGGTGGGTGGACTGGAGCAGGACCCGCTGGCGGATGCTGAGCACGAGCCGGTCCGTCGCCACCAGACCGACCATGATCGTGATCGAGAGCGACACGAGGCTGATGACGCCCATGTAGTACTCGGCGTAGATGAAGAAGTAGTAGTAGCCGACCCGACCGGGCTTGGTCATCATGGCGACGGCCCAGAGTGCGGCCAGGACGCACACGACGAGCAGCGCGATCGCGGTTCTCGAGGCCGGACGCGTGCCGGTGGATCCGACATCCACCGCAACCCGGGGGGCGGCGGCTCGCTGGTTGTTCTTCGACCGGGCCATTGACTCCTCGTTTTCCTTGCAGTGCGGTCACGTCCCGTGGGCGGTGGGACGCCGGCGTCCGTGGGGAACGCCCCGCGCTCAAGCTCTTCCGGACCCGATCCGCAGCACCGCTTTCCCCTGCCGTGCCACGGTCCGTGTCCTCCCCGGATTACGTGGCCGGCCCGGGTTCGGATGAACACCGCCGGAATTTTTTGCGTAGCGGCGTGACTACCGCGCGCACACGGGGGCTGACCAGGCGAAACAACGAGAAGGTTGCTCTCCTAAGGAAGATTTAAGGAATTCCATACGAGTGACGCGGGCCACCCGGTGAACCATTCCGCCCGTGGCGGCGAACTAAGTAGTGCAGCCGTGAAATGGGGGATCTCCATGCGTCACTTCGTCACCGCCTTCGGCGCGGTGCTGGCCGGCGCGATCCTGAGCACCGCCATCGAGGCGCCTGCCAGGGCCGACGAGCCGGGCTTCAGCGTACGCGTGACCGCGCCCGGCGACTTCACCGCCGGAGAGGCCGCGAAGACCGTCACCGCGGTGGTGACCTCGGAGAACCGCCGCTGCCGCAAGGTCCGCTGGGCTCTGCTGGTGCACTCCGGCCTCGACGACGACCAGCTGAAGGTGGTCCGGATCGAGGAGGACGGCGAGTTCGGCACGAGCAGCAGCACCGAGGGCATCACCACCACGTTCCTCGACGACCGGCCGGACCCGGGCACGCTGTGCCGCGGCCGGACCGTCACCGGACGCTGGCAGGTCGCCTTCGCCGGACCGGACGCCGGCCAGGTGCAGTTCGAGGCGCGGGCCTTCGACGCACAAGGAACGCTGCTCACCGCCGCGGGCGCGACCACGCAGGTGGAGAGCGACACCCCGCCGCCTCCGTCGCCGTCGCCGTCTCCGTCCAGGGAGGAACAGGCGCCCGCCGACGAGCCCGCGACCGAGCCGCCGGCCGCGCAGCAGGACCGCGAGTCCGGCGATCCGCAGGCGGCGCTCGTCTCCGAGGACTCGTTCCTGCTCGGGCCCGGCCTGATCGTCGGCGGCGTCTTCGTCTTCCTCGGCGTCCTCCTGCTGCTGCGGATCCGCTCCCGGTCCAGGGCGGCCCGCCGGGAGGCGCAGGTCCTGCCGACCGGTTTCTACCGGATGCCCCGATAGGGGGTTCTTCCTGCGGGTGAATTCCCGACTTGACGACCCGCTACCTCCCGATCGCCGTTAGCGTGGGCGCCAGCTGTCACCGTCCATTGGGGAGGGCCTCGTGACCAGGCGTCCTGTGAAGATCTTCAGTGTGCTCGGCGTCCTCGCGCTGGCCGCCGTCGCGGTTCCGGCCGGCGTCTCGTTCGCCGGGACCCGGAACGAACCCGCGGCATCCACCAAGCCGGCCACCACGCAGGCCGACAGCCTCCTCGGCGGTGAGCCGAAGGTCCCGGCAGAGCTGAACCCGCCGGCCGGCAACGTCGTGCACGCGGTGCTGAAGGCGCGCGGCGTCCAGATCTACGGCTGCACGGCCGGGGCCTGGACGCTGATCGAGCCGGCCGCCTCGCTGACCGGGGTGACGCTGCGCCCGGCGAAGAAGGTGACCGCCCTGCACTACCGCGGCCCGAGCTGGCAGTCCGACCAGGACGGCTCGCTGGTCGAGGGGGACGGCGCCTCGGCGGTCCGGGCGCCGTCGGCACATCCGGACAGCATCCCGCAGCTGCGCCTCACGGCGAAGACCACCCGTGGTGGCGGCGTGTTCGGCAAGGTCACCTTCATCCAGCGCCTCGACACCGTCGGTGGCCTCGCCCCTGCCGGCGGGTGCTCCGGCAGCACGACCACTGCCGTGCCGTACCGGGCGGTCTATCGCTTCTTCGTCGCTTCGTGAGGTCATGAAGTCGCTTCGTGAGGTCATGAAAAGGAGCAACCGGCCGGCGCCCGAGATGACGCCGGCCGGTTGCCGGATGGGGAACGTGGATCAGAGGGCCGGGTACGCGTTCGCCATGAGCTCGGCGAACTGCGCCGGGAACCAGGCGCCCGAGATCGGGGCCCCGGACAGCGCACCGGTCAGGCTGTTGCCGTTGCGGGCGTTACCGGTGTAGGTCGGGTCGCACATCCGGTCGAAGCCCTTGCCCTCGTCGTTCGGGATGAGGGTGCTGGAGCCGTCCGACTCACCCGGCGGCTTGACCCAGACGTAGGCGTCGATACCGGCGGCCGGAGCCGCGGTGGGACGCTCGCCGAGGCCGGCGCCGGCCTGGTTGCACCAGTTGCCGGCGTGGATCCGGCGGTCGATGCGCGACTGGTTGACGTAGGTGTTCACGTCGGTCGAGGTGCTCGCCGCGGTGGGCCGCTGCGAACCGCCCCAGCCGTTGCGGGAGGTGTCGATCAGCATACCGAGGCCGGAGTCGAAGCCGATCGAGACCAGCTTGGTCCGGAACGCCTGGGCGAAGGTCAGCTCATCGGTGTACTGGTTCCAGTCGACCCACTTGGACTGGCGGACGTTCTGGCCACCGACCGTGGTGGTCGGCTGCACGAACGGCTCACGCAGCGCCGAGTAGTTCGCGGTGTTGGTGATGAAGCCGTGGACGTTCTTCACGTTGCCGGACGCCTGAGCGGCCTGCAGCATGATGTCGGCGGTCGGGCCGAAGTTCGAGTCCCAGCCGATCCAGCCGTGGTGAGCCGCGTCCACGTAGTTGTAGACGTTGCCGAGCGCGCCCAGCTTCTGCAGGGCGTAGCCGATGCCCTGGACGTAGCCGCCGTTCGCCTTCATCGTGTCGCACATCGCGGTGCCACCGGCCTGGCCGGAGGTGTTCGTCACCAGGTTCGGCAGCGAGTCGATCTCGACGATGTTGATGATCCGCAGACCGGCGTACTTCGCCTCGCCCTGGATCGCGGCGATCGGGTCGATGTACTCGGCCTTGTAGCGCGGCAGGTCGTTCGGGCCGAGCTCACCGTTCGAGGCGAGCGCGGCGCAGTCCCGGCCGGGCAGGTTGTAGATGACGAACTGGATGTAGCCGGCGCCCTGCGCGAGAGCCGCGTCCAGGTGGTCACGAACGCCCATGGCGCCGTTCGAGCTGCTGTCCTCGGTGCCCTCGATCGCGGCGATCCGGTCGATCCAGACCGCGGTCGGGTTGTTCGAGACCCGGCTGCCGCCGGACACCGACTCGGCCTTCGCCTTCCACTCCGGGTTCACGTAACCCTTGGCGCCGGCGTACGGGTTGTCGACCTTGGTGCCCGGCTGCTGCGGGGACTGCGAGGTCGACGGGCTGGTCGACGGGGAGCTCGACGGGCTGCTGGAGGGCGAGCTCGACGGGCTGCTCGACGGGGAGCTGGACGGGCTGGTCGGCACGTTGCCGGTGCAGACCGTGCCGTTCAGCGAGAACGACGCCGGGGTGGTGTTCGTACCGGAGTAATTGGCGTTGAAGCCGAAGTTGGCGGTGCCGTTCGTGGGGATCGAAGCCGCCCACGACGGGTTGGTGGCGGTGACGTTCTGGCCGGACTGGGTGACCGTCGCGCTCCAGCCCTGGGTCACGGTCTGGTTGCCGGCGTAGGCCCACTTCAGGTTCCAGCCGCCGCTGATCGGGTCGCCCAGGTTGGTGACGGTGACGTTGGCGGTGAACCCGGAACTCCACTGGTTCACCGCATAGTCGACGCGACAACCGGCCGCGGCGCTGGCGCTGCCTGCCACGGCGACAGCACCGGCGCCGGCCACGATGCTCACGGCTGCGGCCGCCGTGAGAGCCCGGGCACGGGTGGGGATGGGTCTCATGAGGACTCCTCGAGACGGGGGCGGCGCGGGACCGCGCCAGGGAACGGCGGCCAACACATCGGTGGGGATCGCTGGCCGATGGGGACAGCATGGCATGGGAGCGCTCCCAGCGCAATGATCCGGAAACAGTGCGGCAACGGGCAGTTCACGGCCCCTCCATGCGCTTCCGGCGCCGGGCTTCGAGCGCACGCCACAGCGCACCGGAGCGCACCCGAGTTGCGACCCCGTGGCCCCGTTCCGCGGCTCAACCGCACGGCGCGGATGCCGACCCTAGGACCATGACCGTGGGCAGCGCAGTGCACACAACCGGACTCCCGACCGTGGAGATCTCCGGCGAGCCGGTGATGACGCCGGATCGGCAGGGCCTCCTGCTGGCCGAACTGGTCGCGTTCATGACCAAGGACACCCCCTCGGTGCAGCACGTGCTCGACCTGGCCGAACCGCACCTGCGGGCGATCGCCGGGCTGACCGCCGCCACCGTCTTCGAGCTGGACTCGGAGACCGGCATGATGACGGCGACCGCCCAGCTCGGCGAGCCCGGCCGGCGCGACCAGATGACCGCCGGCAAGGTGTTCCGTACCCCGGCCGGCGGCAAGCCGGTGGTCAGCGGCGAGCAGATGGCGATCCGGCTGCGCATCGGCGGCCAGACCGTCGGCGTGCTGCTGCTGACCGGCGGCGCCCTCGACCAGCTCCGCCCGGAGATCGTCTCGACGATGGCGCTGCACTTCGCCACCACCCTGCAGGGGCTGTCGGCCGAGAAGCAGCGGCAGTTCGTCGCGCACAGCAGCGCCACCATCCGTGACCTGTTCGAGCAGGGCATGACGCTCGGCAACGTGGAGACCGCCGCCGAGCTGCTGGCCGGCTCGTTCGCGACCGCGTTCCGCACCGAACACGCCGGCATGCACCTGGTCGACGGTGAGGGCCGGATCCGGTACGTCCACGGTGTCGGCTTCACCAGCGACGCGAAGCGCGAGATGGTGCACGGGCTCCTCGGCCAGAAGGCGTCCGACTCCCCGGTGTGGCGCGCGGTCGCCGAGTCCGGTGAGCCACTGCTGGTCGGCGACGTCTCCACCACGAAGACCCGGCAGGGCGGGTTCGTCCACCAGATCGGCGTGAAGTCGTTCATCGCGATCCCGCTGATGTCCGCCGGCGGCCCGGTCGGCCTGGTGGTCTGCGGCGACTCCAGCGGCCTGCGCGAGTGGAACTCCCGGGACCGGATCCTGGCGCAGCAGCTGGCCGTCGAAGGCGCGCTGATCATCGACAGCGCCCGGATGCGCCAGGCCTCCCAGGTGCACGTGGAGGAGCTGACCCACCAGGCGTTCCACGACTCGCTGACCGGGCTGCCGAACCGCAAGCACCTGCTGGACCGGGCCGAGCAGGCCGTGGAGATCGCCTACTCGACCGGCACCCGAGTGTCACTGCTGCTGCTCGACCTGAACGGCTTCAAGCAGGTCAACGACACGGTCGGGCACCACGCCGGCGACGTGCTGCTCCAGTCGGTCGGCAAGCGGCTGCAGGGCACCGTCCGCCGCCCCGACCTGGTGGCCCGGCTCGGCGGCGACGAGTTCGCGGTCCTGCTCACCGCCGACCCGGACGAGGCCGCCTCGGTGGCGGCCGGCGAGCGGATCTGCGAGATCCTGCGCGAGCCGTTCGAGATCGAGGGCCAGGAGGTACGCATCGGCGCCAGCATCGGCGTAGCCGTCTGCCCGCAGCACGCCACCGAGTTCGGCGCCCTCATGCGCTCCGCCGACGCCGCCATGTACGAGGCGAAGCGCAACGGCGGCGGCGTCCGGGTGGCCGACCTCTGACGGAGGCGGCCCGGTGTAACCACCCACGACCGACAAACCTGGACAATCTGGTAGGTTTCTTCAGCTGGCGCTTACCGGAAGGACCAGAATGCTCGGGACCTCACTCATCGCGGCCGCTGCCGTGCTCGCCGCCGGGATGACGGGTGGCGCGCAGGCGCCTGCGGGTCGCGGACCGCTGACGGAGATGACGTTCGCGGTGTCGCCGGACTCGGTGAAGGCGGGGTCGCGGATCACGCTGGCCGGGGTCGCCGGGGCCGGGAGCAGCGGGAACGCCGGGGTCGTCGACCTGTACTTCCGCAAGGGGGAGAACGACGACTACCTCCGGATCGGGCGGCTCGCCGCGGGCGACTCGGGGCGGTTCGGGACGACGATGACCGCGAACGCCTCCGGTGACTACATGGCGGTCTACCGGGGGAACAAGCAGCGCGGGACCGCCTCCGGCAGTGACTACGTCTCGGTCTACACCACCCGTACGATCAAGCGGCTGGTCTATGCCTGGAGCGCGACCAACACCCAGTGTCATCCGGTCTGCCGGACGCACAGCCCCGATGTCACGCTCGGTACCGGGCCGGTGCACGTCAGCTTCCAGCGTGATTGCGGGCCGACCCGGTCGGGCGGCAGCCTCGGGTTCACCGACGACCCGTGGAACAAGCACGAGCCCGGCGATCCCGGCTGGCGGGAGTTCCCCGAGGGGGCCGGTCCGACCGAGTTCGACCTGGCGCCGACCGCGCCGGCCGGCCACTTCTATCTGACCTGGTCCAGTGTTCAGCGTGAGCGCGGGCAGGCCACGCTCTGTAACCTCAGTTACCGCGCGACGCAGGACACCACGGTCGTCACCTACCTCTAGACGAAAGCGCCGTGCCCGGTCACCGCCCGGCCCACGATCAGTGAGTTGATCTCGCGGGTGCCCTCGTACGAGTAGAGCGCCTCGGCGTCCGCCACGAACCGCCCGATGTCGTAGTCCAGCACGATCCCGTTGCCGGCGAGCAGTTCCCGGGCCCAGCCGACGACCTCCCGCATCCGGGTCGTGCAATACGCCTTCGCGAGCGCCGAGTGCTCGTCCTTGTAGACGCCCTCGTCCTGCAGCTGGGCGAGGCGCACGCACATGCCGAGCGACGCCGTCACGTTGCCGACCATGCGCACCAGCAGGTCCTGGACCAGCTGGAACTTGGCGATCGGACGGCCGAACTGCTCGCGTTCCTTCGCATAGTCCAGAGCGATCTCGTACGCCGCCAGCATCACTCCGACGGCCTGCCAGGCGACTCCGGCACGAGTCTGGCGGAGGACCTTGGCGGTGTCCTTGAAGGAGTGGGCGTTCTGAAGCCGATCAGCCTCCGCGACCCGTACATCCTCCAAGGTTATGTCCGCGTTCTGCACGATCCGAAGCGCGATCTTGTTCTCGATCTTTGTAGCCGTGAACCCCGGCGCGTCGCCCGGCACCACGAAGCCCTTCACCTGGTCGTCGGCCTCATCACGAGCCCACACCACGATCAGGTCGGCGAAGGTGGCGTTGCCGATCCAGCGCTTCGCGCCGTTGAGAATCCACGTATCGCCGTCCCGGCGCGCCGTGGTCCGCAGACCGGCGGCCACGTCCGAACCGCCGCCCGGCTCGGTCAGCGCGAACGCCCCGATCTGATCGAACGCGGTCATCGCCGGCAGCCACCGCTCCTGCTGCTCGGGTGAGCCGCAGGTCTGGATGCTGCCCATCGCCAGGCCCGCGTGCACGCCGTAGAAGGTGGCCATCGACGCGTCGGCGTGCCCCATCTCCAGCGCCAGCCAGCCGTTGAGCAGCGACGAGTGCTCCGCCCCGGCCAGGCCCAGCCCGGCGAACCGCTTGATCAGCTGGGTCGGGAACTCGGCCCGCGCCCAGTAGTCGTTCGCGATCGGCGTGACCTCGGCCGCGAGGAATTCGCGGACGCGCCGCACGATCGCCGACTCGTCATCCGTCAGAAGCCCCTGAAAGGTGTAAAGATCTCCGGCAAGCATGTTCGGTTCGTACCCCCGTGACGCCGCACCTAGACTCGGATCCCATGCTCACCATGCAGGACGCACTGGCCCGGTTGACCGCGTATTGGACAGATCAGGGCGCCCTGGTCGTCCAGCCGATGAACACCGAGGTCGGAGCCGGGACGCTGAACCCGGCGACGTTCCTGCGCGTGCTGGGCCCGGAGCCGTGGAAGGTCGTCTACGTCGAGCCCTCGGTGCGGCCCGACGACTCCCGGTACGGCGAGAACCCCAACCGGCTGCAGACGCACACCCAGCTCCAGGTCATCCTCAAGCCCGACCCCGGCAACCCGCAGGAGCTCTACCTCGGCAGTCTGCAGGCGCTCGGCATCGACGTGGCCGCGCACGACGTGCGGTTCGTCGAGGACAACTGGGCCTCCCCCGCGCTCGGCGCCTGGGGTCTGGGCTGGGAGGTCTGGCTGGACGGACTGGAGATCACCCAGTTCACCTACTTCCAGCAGGCCGGCGGGCTCAACCTCGACCCGGTCAGCGTCGAGATCACCTACGGCATCGAGCGCATCATCATGGCGCTGCAAGACAAGACCCACTTCAAGGAGATCGAGTACGCGAAGGGCGTCAGCTACGGCGAGGTGTTCGGCCAGTCCGAGTACGAGATGTCCCGCTACTACCTCGACGACGCCGACATCGAGGCCAACCGGAAGCTGCTCGACCTCTACGCCGGCGAGGCGCAGCGGATGATCGACGCGGGTCTGCCGATCCCGGCGCACACCTTCGTGCTGAAGTGCTCGCAGGCGTTCAACGTGCTGGACGCGCGCGGCGCCGTCTCCACCGCCGAACGGGCCGCCGAGTTCGGCCGGATGCGCCGCCTCGCCGGTGAGGTGGCGAAGCTCTGGGTGGACCGCCGCACCGAACTCGGCCTGCCGCTCGGCACCGTCGGAGCCCGGGAGAACGCCCGGCCGCCGGCCTCCACGCAGACCAGCGACGACGCCCGCACCCTGGTCTTCGAGATCGGCACCGAGGAGTTGCCGCCGGCGGAGTTGCGCTCGGCCCGCGCCCAGGTGCTGCGCCTGGTCACCGAGGGTCTGGCCGGCACCCGGCTGGCGCACGGGGAGATCCGCGTCTACGGCACGCCGCGCCGGCTGATCGCCGTCGTGCAGGCGGTGGGGGCGCGCGAGGACGATCACGTGCGCTTGGTGAAAGGACCGAAGGCCCAGGCCGCGTACGCCGAAGACGGCACTCCCACACGCGCACTGGAGGGTTTCCTCCGGTCGCAGGGTGTTCCGGCGAGTGAGGTCACCACGGTCGAGCTTTCCGGCGTACCCCATGTGGTCGTGGAGAAGCACGAAGCCGGACGCGCCGCACCCGCCGTGCTCGCCGGCGTGCTGGCGCAGGTCGTGACCGGGCTGCGGGCGGCGAAGAACATGCGCTGGAACGACCCGAAGCTCTCCTTCAGCCGCCCGATCCGCTGGCTCACGGCGCTCTGGGGCGACGACGTGGTGCCGGTGGCCGTCTCCGGTCTGGCCGCCGGTCGCGAGACCCGCCTGCTGCGGACCGCCGCCCAGCCGGTGATCGCCGTCGAATCCGCCGAGACGTTCCTGGAGACCCTCGGGGTGAACGGGATCGTCGCCGACCACGAGGACCGCCGCGAGCTGATCGTCATCGGCGCGCAGGACCTGGTCTACCCGGACGGCAGGATCGACGTGAAGGGCGAGGCCGCGCTGATCGACCAGATCACCGACCTCGTCGAGCAGCCGCTGCCGCTGCTCGGCACGTTCGACGAGGCCTACCTCGACCTGCCCGCCGCCGTGCTCACCACGGTGATGCGCAAGCACCAGCGCTACCTGCCGGTCCGCGACGTGGAGACCGGCGCGCTGCTGCCGATGTTCGTGACCGTCGCCAATGGACCCATCGACGTGGAATTGGTGCGTTCCGGCAACGAGGCGGTCCTCCGCGCCCGGTACGAGGACGCCGCGTTCTTCTACCGCGCCGACCGCGCGACGCCGCTCGCCGATCTCCGCTCCCGGCTGTCCCGGCTCACGTTCACCGACAAGCTCGGCTCGATGGCCGACCGCGCTTCCCGGATCGCCGCCCTCGCCGACCGGTTAGGCTTGTCTCTGGGGGCCCACTCGCCGACCTTGGAGCGCGCCGCCGCCCTGGTCAAGTTCGACCTCGGGTCGCAGCTGGTCACCGAGATGACCAGCCTCGCCGGCGTCATGGCGCGGGACTACGCGCTGCACGCGGGCGAGGACCGGGCGGTCGCCCAGGCCGTGTACGAGGCGGAGCTGCCCCGGAACACCGGCGACGAACTCCCCCGTAGCGTGGCCGGCGCCCTCCTGTCGATCGCCGACCGCCTCGATGTGATCACCGGCCTGGCCGCCACCGTCGGGTTGCCGACCGGCAGCAGTGACCCGTTCGCGGTGCGGCGGGCCGTCCTCGGGTTGATCGCCGTGCACCGGGCCACTCCCGCGCTGGCCTCACTCGACCTGCTCGAAGGGCTGGCCGTCGCCGCCGCCGGGCAGCCTGTCGCGGTGTCGCCGGCGATCGTGGACGCTTGCGCGGAGTTCCTCGCCAAGCGGCTGGAGCAGGTTCTGGTCGAGGAGGGCAAGCCCGTCGACCGGGTACGGGCGGTCGTCGCGCATCACGCCCGGCCGTCCCATGTCGACGTGCTACTCGGACAGTTGGCCTCCCTCTCCGGGGATGCTGATTTCCTGGCTGTCGCCGGCGCTGTCCAGCGGGCTCGCCGCATCGTCCCGGCCGGCACTCCTGCCGCGTATGACGTCGCGGTGCTGAAGGAGCCGGCGGAGTTGGCCTTGCACGAGGCCGTGTCCGACATTTCGGACTTTTCGGATATTTTGGGATTCGTGGAGGCGACCCGGGGTCTCGTCGGGCCGCTGAACACCTTCTTCGACGAGGTGTTCGTGATGGCCGACGACCCGGCCGTGCGGGCTGCTCGCCTCGGGTTGCTGGCGCGCGTGCGCGATCTCGGCGAAGGGCTGCTGGACTGGTCGCAGCTGCGCCTCTGATCCGCTGTCTTCCTGTCACACCCAGGCCCTAGGTTGTCGGCATGCTGCTGACCACTGTGGCCTTCGACCGGTTCGTGCGGGAGGACGACTCCGGCGGGCTGACGGCTCTGCTGCTCGCGAGCGAGGAGCCGGCCCGCCGATCGTTCCTGGCACGGATCGAGGAGCGCCTCACCGACGGCTTCCCCCCGCACGTCATCCGGGAGGCCGCGGGGTTCTACGCGCTCGCCGTCATCGGCTGCGCGCCGTCGGCCGCCCGGGCCGCCGCCCTGCTCGGCCGCGGTGAGCTGCGGCAGTGGCACATCGTCCCCATCACGCGGTTCCTGGAGATCGCCCGGGCCCGGCAGCTGGACTGGGTCGGTGACCTGGGCGTGCGCCTGGCGAAGCGGATCCGGGCCGGCGAGCTGCTGCTGTCGGCCGAGTGGGACTTCGTGGTCGCGCTGCTCGACGAGGGCAAGGCCGACCCGCCGGTCACCGAGGGCGTGGTCCTGGCCTGGCTGCGGTCGGTCCACCACGGCCGGCCCTCGGCCCTGCCCCGGCGGCTGCGCGCCTCCCGCTTCCTCGACCTGCTCCTCCCGGCCGTCTTCGCGATCGACGGCCTGGGCTCGCAGATCCCGGCCGCCGGCTGGGACGGCACGACGTGGGACCCGGTCCCGGCCCTCCCCGCCGCGCTCGCCCGGCTCACGGCCGAGGGCCGCCTGGACCGGGCCGCGCTCCTCGCCGCCACGATCGACCGTCTCGTGCGCGGCGACCGTCCCGCGGCACTGCGCCCGTTCGTCCTCCTTCACGACGCGCTGGCCCCGGCGGCCGCCGAGGTGGCGGCCCACCTGCCCTCCTACGCCACGTTGCTGGCGTCGGCGCCGTCCCCGATCGCCGGCCTGGCACAGCGGACCCTGCGTGCGGCCGGCTGCCTCCCCGGCCTCGACGTGAGCGCCGACGTCCTCGCCCGCCCGGAGAAAGGGCTGGTGAAGGCCCAGCTCACCTGGCTCGACCGGGCAGCCCGCGCCGACCCGTCACAGGCGGCCGCGATCGCCGGGGTGGCGGCGGTGGCGCTGCGGAGTCCTGTGCTGGACATCCAGGAGCAGGCCGGTGCGCTGATAGCCCGCTACCGGCCCCTCGCTCCGCCGGCCGCCCCCGCCCCTCCCCCGGCCGCCTTCCGCGCTCCCCCCTCGACCCGCGCGGTGATGCCGCCGCCGATCGGGACCGCCGCGGAGCTGGCCGAGGAATACGTGGCGGTGCTCCGGGATCCTTCGGCGGTTCGCTGGGAACGCATCCTGGCCGCGCTGGTCAGCCTCCCGCCGGACGGCTTCCGCGAGACGCTCGAACCGGTCCTGACCCGCAACGACCGATCCGGCCACCGGCACATCCCGGCCCTCGACAAGGCGATCCGGGCCCGCGCCGGCCTCCCCTTCGACCCGGACGTCGAGCAGCGCATGCTCGCCCTGGTGGAGCACGCCTGGTCGCAGGCCTTCGTCGAGACCCCGGCCGACATCCTCACTCTCCGCCTGGCCGAACTCGCCGTCCAGCTGACGCGGTCCCCGATCCCCGTGCTGCTGGCGACCCCCACCCACGTGACCGGCAGCCTCGACCCCGCCGTCCTGATCGACCGCCTGGCCCGGGTGGAGACGCCGTGGGAGCTCGACTTCCAGCAGGCCCTCCTCCGCCTTCCCCGCGTCGCCGAACCCGCCGTCCT
The DNA here is from genome assembly GCF_004001265.1 of Actinoplanes sp. OR16. Lineage (GTDB taxonomy): Bacteria > Actinomycetota > Actinomycetes > Mycobacteriales > Micromonosporaceae > Actinoplanes. The sequence goes on from NZ_AP019371.1 coordinate 8,665,902, forward strand.
GGCTCGCGCCGAGGCCCTGACCGGTCCGCACGGACGCCGCCTGGCGACGTGGCTGCGCACCGGCGGCCTGCCTGACCCGGTGAGCACCCGTCGCGAGCAGCGCAGCCGGCAGAGCCCCGGCGACCGGCGGCTGGTGGTCGATCTGGAGTCCAGCCGGGCCGATCCGGGCCGGATCCTCCTGGAGGACGCCGTCGTGACCCTGACCAGGCCTGCTGAGCCGCGCTCCCGGAGCCGGCGGTCGTACCGTCCGGACGTCCTCGCGACGGCCCTCCCGCACCACCGCGAGGTGGTGGCGGCCTGGGCCCTCCCCGACCTGGCAGCCCTGGCCGACCAGGACGCCCGGGACGCCTCCCTGCTCCCCCTGCTGGCCGACGCGGAAGGCCCGCTGGGCCCGGCGACGGCCCTGGCCGTCACCTACGGCCTGGGCGCCCGCCACACGCCCGACCGCGTAGCGGCAGTGGACGCCTTCCTGTCCCTCTGCTCGTCTCCCGGTTTCCCGGCCGCGGTCGGCACCGAACTGGGCGACCTCGGCTCCGACGGAACCATCAAGCTGACCCGGGTGACCGAAGCCCTCACCGAGGCCCACCACGCCGGCGCGACAGCCGAGGTCTGGCACCTCCTGGCGACGGCCCTGCCCCACCTGCTGACCACCACTCCCCACGGCCTGCCGGCCCTGCTGGAGCTGGCCACCACCACCGTCACCGCCCTTTCCGAGCGAGCCACCATCCCGGCGGACGTGCCCGGCTTGGCCGCCCTCGCCCGGCGTCCCGGAGGATCCCGCCTGCTGCGCGAAGCACGGCGTCTGCAGGCCGCCCTCGAACGAGCCTGACCCCGTTACGAGGCGCGCGGCTCCTCCGCCGATCCTCGGCCGCCCTGCTTTTCGCCCACGCCCGGCGGTCCGTATATGCCCGGCGGTCCGTATATGCGGTGCCGGCTCGGCGTCCGCACATCCGTCCCCCAGCTGTGGGCTATCGCTGCCGCGGGCAGGGCAGACAGCAATGAGCCACAGCCGGGGACGAGTCCGCTCAGCCTGGCTGCACGCCAGCGCTGCGGTGGGAACGGATCGGGCCGGTGCGGCATCGAAAGGGTCATGCGTCTGGCTCGGGTGGGTGCGGGGTCCAGGTCCGTGGCGAGGTTCAGGTGGGTGACGAAGGTCGGATCGGTGGCGGTCCTTCTGGGAGTGGTCCTGCCGGCGGCGTGCTGGGGGGACGATGCGGCGGAGAGGGCTCCGGCTGGTCGCGGGGCGGCGAGTCCTCCCTCGGCGTCCGGCGCAACGGGGACCTCCGCCGATGGCTCGGCCTCCGGTGGCGGATTGGCGACTCTGGCGATCGACGAGTGGACGGGCTATCCCGACGCGGGGCTTCTCGGGGTCGTCTTCCGGTTCGACGGGCGGTGCTCGGTTGCGGTCCGGCCCGACGGGGGCGATCCGGTGCTGCTCGTCTGGCCGGAAGGTCATGTCGCGATTTATCCGGATAGGGTGGGACCAGATCAGGTGGGACCAGATCAGGTGGCAACGGTGTGGCTTCGGGAGCCGGGCAGTGGCCGGGTCAGCGTGTTCCGGGACGGGGACCTCGTGAATCTCGGGGGCGCTCCGGCCGGCCGGATCAAGGACTTCGTGCGGGCCCCTCACCGGGAATGCCCGACCGGCGACGCCTTCCTGGTGCTGCAGGCCGCCACCCGCGGCCAAGGGTGAACAAAGACCATTGTCCCCGCGTTCGCAAGGACGCCACGAGATCGTCGCCTGGCCGACGAATCGGTCTTCTGGACTTTCGGCGGACAGTCCGGCCGACCGCGCCGGACACCGAATCGTGGAGGATCACGTGGCAGATCGCCGTCAGGTGCTGCGTCTCGGGGCCGCGGCCGCCGCCGCTCCGGCACTCGCCGGAACCGTCGCCGCACCCGCGCTGGCCGGGGACGAGCACCAGCAGGGGACCACGGCGAAGCACCACACGAGCAAACCGCTCGTGGTGGGTCACCGGGGCGCTTCCGGGTACCGGCCGGAGCACACTCTCGCGTCGTACGAGCTGGCGGCGCGGCTGGGCGCCGACTACATGGAGCCGGACCTGGTCATCACGAAGGACGGCGTGCTGGTGTGCCGGCACGAGCCGGAGATCGGCGGGACCACCGACGTGGCGTCGCGGCCGGAGTTCGCGGGCCGGAAGAAGACGGTGCTGCTCGACGGTGTGAGCGTGACCGGCTGGTTCACCGAGGACTTCACCCTCGCCGAGCTGAAGACGCTGCGGGCCACCGAGCGGATCCCGGCGATCCGGCAGCGCAACACGCTGTACGACGGCCGTTTCCAGATCCCGACCTTCCAGGAGGTCCTGGACCTGCGCAGGCGCCTGTCGAAGGAGCTCGACCGCGACCTGGGTGTCTTCCCGGAGACGAAGCACCCGACGTACTTCCGGAAGCTGGGCCTGCCCCTGGAGGGCCCGCTGGCGAAGGCGCTGCGCCGCAACGGTCTCGACAAGCGCGGCGCGAAGGTGTTCGTGCAGTCGTTCGAGGCGGCGAACCTGCGGGAGCTCGCCGACGAGCACCGCGTCCAGGTGCCGCTGGTGTTCCTGACCGGCGCGGCGGGCGGCCCGTTCGGGGACCCGCGCTCGTACGCCGACTACCTGACCCCGGCCGGCCTGAGGGAGCTGAACGACTTCGTCGACGGCCTCGGCCCGGAGAAGAGCCAGATCATCCCGCGGAAGGCGGACGGCACTCTCGGCACGCCGACCGCCCTGGTCGGCAACGCCCACAAGGCCGGCCTGAAGGTCATCCCGTACACGTTCCGCGCGGAGAACTCGTTCCTCCCCGTCGAGCTGCGGGTCGGCACCGACGCCGCCGCCTACGGCAAGGCCATCGACGAGCAGGTGACGTTCCTGAAGACCGGGATCGACGGCCTGTTCACCGACAACCCGGACGTGGGTGTCCTGGCGCGCACGCTCATCTGAGAAGGGAGGGGGCCCGGCATGAAGCCGGGCCCGACCTACTTCTGCACCAGTGTCGGGAGAACGCCCGAGAAGTCCAGCTTGTAGCCGAAGCCCGTCGCCACGATGAACGTGAGGCCCAGCAGCACCCCGAGGACGACGATCGCGAAGAGCGCATACCCGATCACCGTGCCGACCGGGCGCTTCGTCCCCGGCACGCTGACACCGCTCTGATTGACGGTGGCCTCCCCGGCGCCCCAGGCGAGCGACCGGATGCCGAGGGCGAAGAGCACCGGCAGGCCGGCGCCGAGAACCAGGCCGGCGAGCAGGACCCGCCAGGCGCCGTCGAGCGCGAATCCGAGATTGTGCATGATCAGGACACCTCAGCGGCGGCGGGAACGGAGACGGGCTTGCCGGGGGCCTCGGAGGCGTCCCAGTCGTCGTTGACGTTCGACGAGTCGATGCGGCCGGCGCGGGACCGCAGGTACATCGCCAGCGACGCGAGCACCAGCAGCGTGAAGACCACCAGGGCGCCGGCCATGCCGCCGACCGCGTCACCGACCCACCACATGACCGCGCCGACCAGGCCGGCGGCCGGGAGGGTGATCAGCCAGGCGGCGACCATCCGGCCGGCGACGGCCCAGCGGACGGTCGCGCCGGGGCGGCCGACGCCGGAGCCGAGGACCGAGCCGGTGGCGACGTGCGTGGTGGAGAGCGCGAAGCCGAGGTGGCTGGAGGCGAGGATGACAGCGGCGGCGCCGGACTGCGCGGCGGTGCCCTGCGGCGGGTTGATGTCGGTGAGGCCCTTGCCGAGCGTACGGATGATCCGCCACCCGCCGAGGTAGGTCCCGAGCGCGATGGCGAGCGCCGCCGACACCTTGACCCAGAGCGGGATGTTGCCGGTGTCGCTCCAGTGACCGCTCGCGATCAGGGCGAGGGTGATGACGCCCATCGTCTTCTGCGCGTCGTTGGTCCCGTGCGCCAGGGAGACGAGCGAGGCGCTGCCGATCTGGCCCCACTTGAAGCCCTTGTCGGTGAAGCGCGCCGCGACACCCGCCGTGATCTTGAAGATGATCCAGGTGCCGGCCGCGGCGACGACGGCCGCGATGACCGGTGAGAGGACCGCCGGCAGGAGCACCTTGCCCACGACGCCGTCGAGCTTCGAGCCGTCGCCGTTCCAGTTCACGCCACCCCAGCCGAGGCCGGCGATGGTCGCGCCGACGAGACCGCCGAAGAGCGCGTGCGAGGAGCTGGACGGCAGACCGACGAGCCAGGTCAGCAGGTTCCAGACGATGCCACCGACCAGACCGGCCAGGATGATCAGCAGGAGGGCGCTGCCGCCGTCGGCGAGGAGTTCCGCCTTCGGGGCGCCGCTGGAGTCCTGGATCTTCACGACGGCGTTGGTGACGGTGAGCGCGACCTCGACGGAGAGGAAGGCGCCGACCAGGTTCAGGATGCCGGAGAGCGCGACGGCGGTCTTGGGCCGTAGCGCCTTCGTCGCGATGGAGGTGGCCATCGCGTTCGCGGTGTCATGGAACCCGTTGGTGAAATCGAAGGCCAGGGCCGTGAGGACCACCAGCGCCAAGATCACGGATGTTTCTGTCACGAGCGTGATCGTGACGGAGGAAGCTGTGCGGCTGCCAGGGGGAGAACGGGACATGTACAAGATTCCGCTCGCGTTTACCTCCAGTTTCCCAAAGTTGAACGCGGTGTGACGAATTCGCTTACTCAGCGTGGCGTCAACGGACGACGAATGAATAGTTGTTTATGTCCATTCGGCCGAGAACGAAAGAGCCGGCCGGACCCGAGGGTCCGGCCGGCTCCGTCACCATCTAGAGCGATGTCAATCTGCCGGGTCCAGCACGATCTCCGCGGTCCCGGTCTGCGGCGGGTTCCCCGTGTCCGTGTACGAGGCGACGAACACCGCGGTCAGCCCCTCGGCACCGGCGTGTCCCGGGTCGACGAACGTCGTGATCGTCCCCGTGCAGCCGGCGGTGGTGGAGAGCGGGTGACCGTGCTCGGCGTGCCCGAGGATGTAGGTCACCGTGACCCTGGCGCAGTCGACCGGCTGGTCGTCGGTGACCGACACCTCGTAGTTCACCGTGTCACCGAACTCGAACGGCTGCCCCTCGACCGGCGTCACGAACGTGACCACCGGCGCCAGGGTGCCGACCGGCAGGATCACCTCGGCCGACGCGGACCGGCCGGTGCTGTCGGTGACCTTGAGGACCGGGCGGTAGTTGCCGTTCTCGGTGAACGTGAACGTCGCGTTCGGCTGCCGCGAGTCCACCCGGCCGTCGGCGTCGAAGTCCCACGCGTACCGCAGGGCGTCGCCGTCCGGGTCCACGGTGCCGGCGCTGGAGAACGACACGGTGAGCGGCGCCTCGCCGGACGTCGGCGTGGCCTTCACGCGAGGGATCGGCGTCCGGTTGCCGCGCACGAAGTCGAACCGGGAGAGCTGCGCGTCCGGGTTCTCGGCGAAGTAGCCGTCGCCGTACTCCAGGACGTAGAGCGCGCCGTCCGGGCCGAACTCCAGGTCCATCGGATTGTCGAAGACCAGCTCCGGCAGCACCGGGTCGATCTGGGTGACCTGGTTGTTCCGGTCCAGGTGCAGTGCCTTCACCCAGTCCCGGGTCCACTCGGCGAACAGCGGCAGCCCGTCGAACTCCTGCGGCCACTTGATCGGCGACCTGTTACGAGCGGAGTAGTCGTAGGCGGGACCACCCATCGGCCCGATGCCGCCCGTGCCCAGCTCGGGCCACTGCGTGCTCGCGCCGTACGAATAAATGATCTCCGCCTTCTCGACCGGCGGCAGGGTGCGCAAGCCGGTGTTGTGCGGCGACTCGTTGACCGGCGCCGCGCAGTTGAACGGCGCCCCGGAGACCCCGGTGGCGAAGTCGTAGTCGACGTAGGGCTGGTCCGGCGCCACGCAGTACGGCCAGCCGTAGTTCGCCGGCTTGTCGATCGCCATCCAGCGGCCCTGACCGGCCGGGCCGCGCGCCGGGTTCGCCGCCTGCGCGTCCGGTGAGTAGTCGGCCAGGTAGACCACGTTCGTGTCCGGGTCGACGGTGAACCGGAACGGGTTGCGCAGGCCCATCGCGTAGATCTCGGGCTTGGTCTTGGGCGTGCCCGGCTTGAACAGGTTGCCGCGCGGCACCGAGTACTTGCCGTTGTGGCCGACCTTGATCCGCAGCAGCTTGCCGCGCAGGTCGTTGGTGTTCGCCGAGCTGCGCTGCGCGTCGAAGACCGGGTTGCGGTTCGCCCGCTCGTCGATCGGCGCGTATCCGTCGGAGAAGAACGGGTTGCTGTCGTCACCGGTGGAGAGCAGCAGGTTCCCGTACCGGTCGAAGTCGATCTTGCCGCCGACGTGACAGCACTGGCCGCGGTCGGTCGGCACCTGGAGGATCTTCTGCTCGGTGCCGAGCTTCAGCGTGTTGCCGGCCAGCTTGAACCGGGACAGCTGCAGGTAGCCCTTGTACGGCGCGAAGTCGGCGGCGGTCCCCTCGGCCGGCGCGTCGCCCTCGTTGACGCCCGGGGTCGCCGGGTCGTCGGTCGGCGTGTTCAGCACCGGCGAGTAGTAGACGTAGACCCACTTGTTGTGCTGGAAGTCCGGGTCGATCGCGATCCCCTGCACGCCCTCCTCGTCGTGCAGGTACACCGGGATCTTCGCGGCCAGCACGTTCCGGCCGGTGGACGGCTCGTGGATGCGGACCTCACCGGTCCGCGCGGTGTGCAGGACCCGCCGGTCGGGCAGGACGGCGAGCGCGATCGGCTCACCGGGGAAGTCGTCGAGGGTGACCTTCTGGAAGTCGGACGAGGGCGGGAGGTCGTGCCCGGGGTGGGCAGCGGCCACAGTCGGGGCGACCAGGACGGCCGCTCCGGCGATGGTGAGAACTGCGAGTCTGCGAAGCATCAGAAACGAAGCCCCTTCAGGTACTCGTAACCGCGCTCTGCGGTGACCAGAGCGTCTGCGGGCGTCCGCGGCGGCGAGCCGGCGTCGTCACGTTCGACGATGTACTCCACCAGGCCCGCCTCCCGGGCGTGCTGGAAGATCCGGCCGAAGTCGATGAGACCGTCGCCCGGGTCGGCGAAGCTGGCGTTGATGTCGAGATCCTTGACGTGCACCTGGCGGATCCGGCCGCGGTGCTTCTTGATCAGGTCGACCGGGTCGTTCGCGCCCCGGAAGGCCCAGAACAGGTCGACCTCCAGGTGCACGAGCCGCGGGTCGGTCTCGCCGGTGAGGATGTCGAAGCCGGTCCTGCTGGTGCCGTTCTGCCGGAAGAACTCGGCGTGGTGGTTGTGGTATCCGAAGCTGAGACCCGCCCGGCGGGCCAGCTCACCGGCCTTGTTCAGGTCGGCGGCGAAGGCGCGGTAGACCGCCCCGTCCCGGATCGGCCCGTTCGGGCCCTGCCCGAAGAACGGGTGGACGATGTACTTGTTGCCGACGATCGCGGCGTCCTCCAGGGCGCGCTTCCAGGTGTCGGCGTTGAACGGTTGCGGGATGCCGACGTGGCCCGAGGTGGCGCGCAGGCCGGCGTTGTCCAGTGCGGCGCGGAACTGAGCGGCGGTGCGGCCGACGAAGCCGGCGTGCTCGACGCGGGTGTAGCCGATCTCGGCGAGCTCCGCGAGGCTCGCTTCGAGGTCGATGCTGAGCTGATTGCGCAGCGTGTAGAGCTGCACGCTGATCTGGTCGCGTGGGACGCGGCCTGCCTTGCCGTGCCCGCTACCTCCGGCGGTGGCGGCGGTGGGTGCGGCGAGCGCGCCGGCGGCTCCGGCTGCGGCCGCGGCGCCCAAGAGGCTGCGTCGACTGAGTGACTGCGGCATTGCGGTCCTCCCCCATCGATCCATTTACATGAATCAGGAGATTACCGAGGTGTTTCGTCCAGAGTGAAGCTAAGTTTCTTCAGATCTAGCAAAAGTTCCCGCACATACAGCAAAACCCCGCGGCTACCGCCACGGGGTTTTCGCTGGTGGAGATCAGGAGAAGCGGGATTCGGCGTCCGCCTCGGCGACTGCCGACGCCAGGATCGATAGGCCCTCGCGGGCCTCGTCCTCGGTGAGCGTCAGCGGCGGGCCGATCCGGATCACGTTGCCGTAGAGGCCACCCTTCCCGACCAGCAGGCCACTCTGCCGGCACAGGTCGAAGACGCGGGCCGTCACGACCGGGTCCGGCTCGGTGGTCCCGGGCCGGACGAACTCCAGCGCGATCATCAGGCCTCGGCCCCGGACCTGCCCCAGGATCGCCGCGTCGAGTGCCCGGAGGCCGTCCAGCAGGATCGATCCCGTCACTGAAGCGTTTCTCTGCAGGTCGTGATCGAGGACGTAGTCGAGCACCGCGTTGCCGGCCGCGGCGCTGACCGGATTGCCGCCGAAGGTGGAGAAACTGATCGCCGGGACCGCGTTCATCACCTCCGCCCGGCCGACCACGCCACCGAGCGCGAACCCGTTGCCGATGCCCTTCGCGAAGGTCATCAGATCCGGCGTGACGCCGTGCGCCTGGTAGCCCCAGAAGTGGTCGCCGGTACGCCCCCAGCCGGTCTGCACCTCGTCGGCGATCAGCAGGATGCCGTGCTCGCCGAGGACCTTCTGGTACGCGCCGAGCAGCCCGTCCGGACCGTGCACGAACCCGCCGACACCCTGGATCGGCTCGGCGATCAGCGCCGCCACGTCCCCGGCCGTGACCGTGGCGAGCACCTCCCGCAGATCGTCGACGGCCGCGTCGAGCAGGTCGCCGTCGGCCAGCCCGGCCATCCGCCCGCGCAGCCGGTCGGCGGAGGAGAGCCAGTTGACCGTGAGCGGGCTCAGCGAACTCGACGACCAGCTGCGATGGCCGGTCACCGCCATCGTCGCGAACGTCCGGCCGTGGTAGCTGTTCTTGATCGCCAGGATCTGGTTGGAGCGGCGCAGGTTCGCGGCGAAGAGCAGCGCCGACTCGTTCGCCTCGCTGCCCGAGTTGGTGAAGAAGACCCGCGCGTCCGGGATCCCGGAGACCCGGGCGATCTTCTCGGCGAGCTCGACCTGCTGCCGGATCAGGTAGAGCGTGGACGTGTGCGCCACGCCGGTGCTGAGCTGCCTCCGCACCGCGTCGCTGATCTCGGCGACGTCGTAACCGACCATGGTGGTCAGCACCCCGCCGAAGAAATCCAGGTAGGTCCGGCCGGAAGCGTCGGTGACCCGGCGATCCTTTCCGGACACAATTTCGAGAGCGTCGTCGCCGTAATACACCGGCATCCAGTGGGGCATCACCGCGCGATGCCGATCCAGCAGACTCATCGGAACCTCATCTCCACCCGTGCGGATGTCCCTGGCCGCGGCGCCCGCTGCCCCGGCTGGCCTGGTTGGCGGCCGCGGCGAGTACCCCGGCCAGGTCGTCGTAGCCGCCGGCGACCAGGCCCGCGGTGATCCGCAGGTGGTCGTCCGGCAGCGGCTGCACGCAGAACGGCGCCCCGGGCGCAGCGGCGACGCCGTGCGCGGCCAGTGCGACCATCGCGTTCTGCTGATCCGGAACGGTCATCCAGAGGTTGATGCCGTCGGCCGCCGTGGCCTGCACCCCGCGGGCGTCGAGCACGGCGAGCAGGGCGGCGCGGCGGGCCGCGTAGGTGTCCCGCGCGCCGGCCACCTGGGCGATCACCCGCGGGTCGGTGAGCAGGTCGAGCAGCACGCCCTGGAGCAGCCGGCTGGACCAGCCGGGACCGAGCAGCCGGCGGTCGCTGACCGCGTCGATCACGTGGGCCGGCCCGCCCACCGCGGCGAGCCGCAGGTCCGGGCCGTGGCTCTTCGAGAAGCTGGACACGGCGACGGTCCGGTCCGGCAGGTGCCGGCCGATACTGACCTGCGGCGACGAGGCGATGTCACCGGCGTGGTCGTCCTCGACGACCAGCACGTTCGGCGCCTCCAGCAGGATCTGCGCGAGGACCAGCGCCCGCTGGCCGCTCATGCTGGTCCCGGTCGGGTTCTGGGCGCGCGGCTGGAGGAAGAGGGCGACCGGCCGGTAGTCGCGCAGTGCTTGCCGCAGCGCCACCGGGTCCAGGCCGTCGCCGTCCATCGGCACGCCGACCACCGTCGCGCCGAGCGCCTGGAGCAGGTCGAGCAGCGGCGCGAAGGCCGGGTTCTCGACGAGCACATGGTCGCCGAACCGCAGCACCGCGCCGGCGATCCGGTCCAGCGCGTCCATCGCGCCGTCCACCACGGTCAGGCGTTCCGGCGGGTACGGCCACCGCTCCCGCAGCACCGCCTCCAGCTCCGGCAGCACCGGCGCGTCCAGATAGCTGCCGGCCCACCGGCCGTCCCCGATCCGGCGCAGCGCCTCACTGAGGTCGGGCAGCAGGGCCGGGTCGGGCACACCGGTGGAGAGGTCCCGCGGCAGCGCCACGTTCGCCCCGCCGAGCTGCGCGTAGCGCAACCGCTCGCGCGGCGGCAGCGGACCGGACACGAACGTCCCGGACCGCCCGCGGGTCTGGATCGCCCCGGCGTGGATGAGGCTGCGCCACGCCTCGCTCACCGTGGTGGGACTGACCCCGAGCTCGGTCGCGACCGACCGGACGGTGGGCAGCCGGATCCCGGCCGGCAGCCGTCCGGCGGTGATCAGACGGCTCACGGCCGCCGCGATGCCGCGTGCGCTGCGGTCCTGAACCGCCCCGGTGATCAGAGTCAGCAAATTATCCTCTCCGAAACATTCCGTAACGTTCGGGCAATTGTCCGCCTGAATGTGTGTCGTTAGTGTCCTACGGCATCCGGCGTCGACAAGCAACCCCTGGCGCGGGACACCAAACGAGGAGTAAACACACGATCACAGGCGCTTAGCAACGCACTGCGCGTGTATGGAGATCAATTTGAGAGGGGCCGCAAATGACGACCGGAGTCGTCCGCGCCGCCCTCGTCCAGACCACCTGGACGGGCGACAAGGAATCGATGATCAAGGTCCACGAGGATTACGCTCGTGAGGCCGCCGCCCAGGGCGCGAAAGTGATCTGCTTCCAGGAGCTCTTCTACGGCCCGTACTTCTGCCAGGTGCAGGACGCCGCCTACTACGAGTACGCGGAGTCCATCCCCGGCCCCACCACCGAGCGTTTCCAGGCCCTCGCCGCCGAGCTCGGCATGGTCATGGTCCTGCCGATGTACGAGCAGGAACAGCCGGGCGTCCTCTACAACACCGCAGCCGTGATCGACGCCGACGGAAAATATTTAGGAAAGTACCGTAAGAACCACATCCCGCAGGTCAAGGGATTCTGGGAGAAGTTCTACTTCCGGCCCGGCAACCTCGGTTATCCGGTATTCGACACCGCGGTCGGCAAAGTCGGCGTCTACATCTGTTACGACCGGCATTTCCCGGAGGGCTGGCGTGCCCTCGGCCTGAACGGCGCACAGATCGTCTTCAACCCGTCGGCCACCAGCCGGGGACTCTCGTCGTACCTCTGGCAGCTGGAACAACCCGCGAGCGCGGTCGCCAACGAATACTTCATCGGCGCGATCAACCGGGTGGGCGTCGAGGACCTCGGGGACAACGACTTCTACGGGCAGACCTACTTCGTCGACCCGGAGGGCAAGTTCGTCGGCGACGTCGGCGACACGCACAACCCCGAGCTGATCGTCCGCGACCTCGACCTGAGCCTGCTGACCACGGTCCGCGACCGCTGGCAGTTCTACCGGGACCGCCGGCCGGACGCCTACGGGGACCTGGTGCAGCCATGAGCTTCCTGATCAAGGGCGGGACCGTCGTCGGTCCCGCCGGAGCGATCACGGCCGACGTGCTGGTCGACGGCGAGAAGATCGTGGCGCTCTTCGCCCCCGGCACCGCGCCGCAGATCGACGAGACCATCGACGCCACCGGGAAGTACGTGATCCCGGGCGCCGTCGACGCGCACACCCACATGCAGCTGCCGTTCGGTGGCACCGCCGCCAGCGACACCTTCGACACCGGCACCAAGGCGGCGGCGATCGGCGGCACCACCACGATCATCGATTTCGCCGTCCAGAAGACCGGTGAAGTGGTCCAGGACGGTCTCGCGGCCTGGCACGGCAAGGCGGACGGCAACTGCCACATCGACTACGCCTTCCACATGATCCTCGGCGGGGTGGACGACGAGTCCCTCAAGGCCATGGACTACCTGGTCGCCAACGAGGGGATCAGCAGCTTCAAGCTGTTCATGGCGTACCCCGGAGTGTTCTACTCCGACGACGGCCAGATCCTGCGCGCCATGCAGAAGGCCCGCGACAACGGCGCCATGATCATGATGCACGCGGAGAACGGGCCGGCCATCGACGTGCTGGTCAAGCAGGCCCTCGAACGGGGCGAGACCGACCCGATCCACCACGGGCTGACCCGGCCGCAGGAGCTGGAGGCGGAGGCCACGAGCCGGGCGATCTGGCTGGCCAGCGTCGCGGCGGACTGCCCGCTCTACATCGTGCACCTCTCCGCGTCGAAGGCCCTGGAGCAGGTCGCCGAGGCGCGCGACCGGGGCCGCAACGTGTTCGCCGAGACCTGCCCGCAGTACCTCTACCTCACCCTGGAGGACCAGCTCGGCGCTCCGGGCTTCGAGGGCGCCAAGTGGGTCTGCTCGACGCCGCTGCGCAGCAAGCACGAGAGCCACCGGGCCGACCTGTGGCAGGGCCTGCGCACCAACGACCTGTCGGTGGTCTCGACCGACCACTGCCCGTTCTGCTTCAAGGACCAGAAGGAGCTCGGCCGGGGCGACTTCTCCAAGATCCCGAACGGCATCGGCAGCGTCGAGCACCGGGTGGACCTGATCTACCAGGGCGTCGTCGACGGCAAGCTGTCACTGGCCCGCTGGGTGGAGACGATCGCGACCACCCCGGCCCGGATGTTCGGCCTCTACCCGCAGAAGGGCGTGATCGCGCCCGGCTCGGACGCCGACATCGTGCTCTACGACCCGAACGGCCGGACCCGGATCAGCGCCGAGACGCACCACATGAACATGGACCACTCCGCCTGGGAGGGCTGGGAGATCGACGGCAAGGTCGACACGGTCATCTCCCGCGGCGAGGTGATCGCGTCCGGTGGCGAGTACACCGGGCGGGCCGGCCGCGGCCGGTACGTCAAGCGCGGCCTCAGCGACTACCTGGTCTAAGGAGGCCCTCATGGACATCGGAGTCGTCCTCCAGAACGACCCACCCGCCCTCGAGATCGTCGAGTGGGCGAAGAAGGCCGAGGCGGCCGGGTTCAGCCACTTCTGGACCTTCGACTCGCACGTGCTCTGGCAGGAGCCGTACGTGGTCTACTCGGCCATCCTCGCGGCCACCGAGCGGATCGTCGTCGGCCCGATGGTGACCAACCCGGGCACCCGGGACTGGACGGTCACCGCCTCGACGTTCGCGACCCTCAACGAGATGTACGGCAACCGCACCGTCTGCGGCATCGGCCGGGGCGACTCGGCGCTGCGGGTCCTCGGCCTCACCCCGCAGACCCTCGGCCAGCTGCGCGAAAGTGTGCAGGTGATCAAGGGTCTCGGCAACGGCGAGAAGGTGACCGTCCGGGGCAACGAGATCCAGTTCGCGTGGGCCGCGGACAGCCGCCTGGAGGTCTGGGTGGCGGCGTACGGCCCGAAGGCCCTGGCGATCACCGGTGAGGTGGGCGACGGGTACATCCTGCAGCTCGCCGACCCGGACATCGCCGACTGGATGATCGGGACGGTCCGCAAGGCCGCCAAGCGCGCGGGGCGGGATCCGGACGCGATCAAGTTCTGCGTGGCGGCGCCGGCCTACGTCGGCGACGACCTGGAACACCAGCGGGACCAGACCCGCTGGTTCGGCGGCATGGTCGGCAACCACGTCGCGGACATCGTGGCGCGTTACGGCGGCGAGGGAGCGGTCCCGCAGGCTCTCACCGACTACATCAAGGCGCGCGAGGGCTACGACTACTCCGAGCACGGGCGGGCCGGCAACAGCCACACCACGTTCGTGCCCGACGAGATCGTGGACCGGTTCTGCGTGCTGGGCCCGGTGGAGAGCCACATCAAGAAGCTCCAGCAGCTCAAGGAACTGGGCGTCGACCAGTTCTCGGTCTATCTGCAGCACGACGCGAAAGATCGAACGCTGTCGGCGTACGGAAAAACGATCATCCCGGCGTTCGCATGAGGAGAGTCCTCTCGGTGCTCGCCGGGCTCCTGGTAGCGGGACTGCTCTGGGAGGGCTACAAGGCGGTCGGCAACCCCGAGGGGACGGTGCTGCTCGGCGTGCGGGTCCTCCCGCGCGCCGACGACCTCTCGATGCCGCACCTCGCCACGATCGCCGACCGGCTCGGTTCCCCCGAGCTGGCCGGCGGCCGCCCGGTCTGGCAGGTCGTGCTGGACGCCTGCCTCTTCACGCTCGGCATCACCGCCGTGGGCTTCCTGGGCGGCGCGGTCATCGGGCTGGCCCTGGCGGTCGCGATGCAGCGGTTCCGGATCGTGGAGCGCGGGCTGCTGCCGTACGTGATCCTCTCCCAGACCGTGCCCCTGGTGGCGCTCGCGCCGCTGATCGCCGGCTGGGGCGGCGTCGTGATGCCGCCCTGGGCGACGGTCGCGGTGATCGCCGCCTACCTCGCGTTCTTCCCGGTCGCGGTGGGCATGCTGCGCGGCCTGCAGTCGCCGTCCGCGAGCGGCGTCGAGCTGATGCGCAGCTACGCCGCCGGGTGGTGGCGCACGCTGGTGAAACTCCGGTTCCCGGCGGCGCTGCCGTACCTCTTCCCGGCCCTGCGGCTGGCCGGCGCGGCGGCGGTGGTCGGCGCGGTGGTCGGCGAGATCTCCACCGGCACCCGCGGCGGCGTGGGCCGGCTGATCATCGAGTACTCGCGGGAGGCCACCTCGGACCCCGCCAAGGTCTACACGGCCATGCTCGGCGCGGCGCTGCTCGGCCTGGTCGTGGCGGGCGCCGTCAGTCTCCTCGAAATGCCGCTGATGCGGCACCGGCGCCACGTGGAGGTGGTGACCCTATGACCGCCGTGGCTGTCGAGGGCGTGACGAAGGTCTTCAACCAGGGCAGGTCCGACGAGGTGCTCGCCCTGTCCGACGTGGACCTGACCGTCGGCGACGGCGAGTTCGTCTCGCTGATCGGCCCGTCCGGGTGCGGCAAGAGCACCCTGCTGCGGCTGATCGCCGACCTGATCCAGCCGACCACCGGCACGGTCACCGTCGCCGGCCGGCCTGCCGGCCAGGCCCGCCGCGAACAGGAGTACGGCATCGCCTTCCAGCAGGCCGGCCTCTTCGAGTGGCGGACCGTCCGGAAGAACGTCGAACTCCCCCTGGAGCTGCGCGGCGCCGGCAAGGCCGAGCGCCGGGCCAAGGCCGAGGAGATGCTGGAGCTGGTCGGTCTCGCCGACTTCGCCGGCCACTACCCCGGTCAGCTCTCCGGCGGCATGCAGCAGCGGGTCGCGATCGCCCGGGCGCTCGCCGTGCAGCCGCCGCTGCTGCTCATGGACGAGCCGTTCGGCGCGCTCGACGAGATGACCCGCGAACGCCTCCAGTCCGAGCTGCTCGCCATCGCTGCGACGACGAGGACCAGCACGGTCTTCGTGACCCACTCGATCTCCGAGGCGGTCTTCCTCTCCGACCGGGTCGTGGTGATGTCGGCACGGCCGGGCCGGATCACGGCGGCGATCGAGGTGAAGCTGCTCTCCCGCGACGAGGCCGGCCGGCAGTCGGACGTCTACTTCGAAAAGATCACCGAGGTACGCAAGGCGCTGCGCTCATGAGACGACTGCTGCCGCCGGTGATCGTCGGCGTCCTCGCCATCGTGCTCTGGGAACTGGTCGTCACCCTCGGCCGGATCGCGCCGTTCATCCTGCCGGCCCCCTCGGCGATCTGGCGCGAGCTGCTCGCGCAGCGGTCGAACGTCGTCGAGGCGGCCCTCGCGAGCGGTGCCAACGCCCTGGTCGGCCTGGTGTTCGGCACGCTCTTCGCGATCGTGGCGGCGCTGCTCACCAGCCGGTCGCGCATCCTCGGCGAGGTCTCGATCCCGTTCGCCGCGGTGATCAACGCCCTGCCGATCATCGCGCTCGCCCCGATCCTCAACAACATGTTCGAGTCGACCAGCAGCGTCCCGCGCCGGCTGGTCACCGGCATCGTGGTCTTCTTCCCGGTCTTCCTGAACCTGCTGCGCGGCCTGCGCGAGGTGAACCCGGTCCACCAGGAGCTGATGCACACGTACGCGGCGAGCGGCTGGACCTTCGCCCGCAAGGTGCGCCTGCCCGGCGCGCTTCCCCATCTCTTCACCGGCCTGCGGCAGGCGTCGTCGCTGGCCGTGATCGCCGCGGTCGTCGCCGAGTACTTCGGCGGACTGCAGGACGGGCTCGGCGCGCGGATCACCTCCGCCGCGGCGTTCACCGCCTACCCCCGTGCCTGGGCCTACGTGGCCGGCGCCTGCCTGCTCGGTCTGACCTTCTACCTCGCCACTCTCCTGCTGGAACGGCTCGCCATGCCGTGGCGGCAGAGTCTCATCTCCTGAGGGGTTTTTTTATGCGCCGAAACCGGATATTTGCTTCTATTGTCGCCACCTCGGCCCTCGTTCTGGCCGGCTGTGGCACCGCCGACACCCCCACCACCGCCACCCCGGGCGCGAGCGGCGCGCTCACCCCGATCAAGCTGCAGTTGCAGTGGTTCTACCAGGCGCAGTTCGCCGGTTACATCGCCGCGGTGGACCAGGGCTTCTACCGGGAGCAGGGGCTCGACGTCGAGCTGCTCGAAGGCGGCGTCGACATCGTCCCGCAGACGGTGCTGGCCCAGGGCAAGGCCGACTACGCGGTCGCCTGGGTGCCGAAGGCCCTCGCCTCCCGCGAGCAGGGCGCCGGGATCACCGACGTCGGGCAGATCTTCGCCCAGTCCGGCACCTACCAGGTGGCCTGGGCGGACAGCGGGATCAAGACGGCGGCGGACCTCAAGGGCAAGAAGGTCGGCAACTGGGGCTTCGGCAACGAGTTCGAGCTGTTCGCCGGCATGACCAAGGCCGGCCTCGACCCTGGCAAGGACGTCACGCTGGTCCAGCAGCAGTTCGACATGCAGGCGCTGCTGAAGAAGGAGATCGACGCGGCGCAGGCGATGAGCTACAACGAGTACGCCCAGCTGCTCGAAGCGAAGAATCCGGCGACCGGCAAGCTCTACACCGCCGACGACTTCTCGATCATCGACTGGAAGACCGAAGGGTCGTCGATGCTCCAGGACGCCGTCTGGGCGAACACCGAGAAGCTGAACGACCCGGCGTACCAGCAGCAGACCGTGAAGTTCCTGACCGCGACGATCCAGGGCTGGGCGTTCTGCCGGGACAACGCGGAGAAGTGCCGTGACCTGGTCGTCGCGAAGGGCTCGAAGCTCGGCAAGAGCCACCAGCTGTGGCAGATGAACGAGACGAACAAGCTGATCTGGCCGTCCACCGGCGGCATCGGCGTGATCGACGAGGCGGCCTGGAAGCAGACCGTCGACCTCTCGATGACCACGAAGAACCAGACCGGCGACACGGTGCTGACCAAGGCCCCGGAGGGCCTGGCCTACACGAACGACTACATCACTCAGGCCGTGGCGGCCGCGAAGGCCGCCGGCGTGGACGTGAACGGCGCCGCCTTCCAGCCCGCGACGGTGACGCTGGAGGAAGGCGGCGCTTAGCCACTACAGGGGGATCAACCTGGCCGCCAGCGCGACGGCGGTCAGGTCTCCCTCGCGCAGCAGCTTCGCCGCGCGAGGTTCGTTCAGCGCCTCCAGGCGGGTGGCCGTGGTCTCGACCAGGGCCACCTCCCCGGAGAGCAGGCGCCGGGCGATGCGGGACTGGGCCGGGCTCAACTCGGCGTACGCACACCGGTCCAGCGCCGAGATGGTGTGCTCGTCGAGCCGCCCGTCCATCGCCCGCTCGGTCACCACCTTGATCAGCCAGCCGGGCCACCAGCTGTACTTGCCGACCACCGCGCCGGACCCGAGGGCCGCTCCCGGCGAATGGCCGGCCGCGAGCATCCGCACGGCCAGGTCGTTGTCGAACCGCTCCATGCGCAGCGCGCCCACGAACACCCGCAGGATCTGCTGGGTCTTCACGAACTCCTCGGCCTCCGAGGCCGCCTCCGCCACCTGGCCCTGGAGCAGGTGGCAGAGGGCGTGCGCCTCGGAGAGCTCGAACCCGTCCCCGGAGCGCTCCTCGAGGCGTTTCACGGTCTCGACGAGCCGGTCGACGGACTTGGCCGCCCGCTCGGCGAGCTCTTCACTGTTCGGTTTGTTGAGGTGCCGGACGACGATGTCGGCGGCTATCTGAGCTTCACGCCGCAGCAGCGGCGACGAGATCTTCGCATTGATCAGATCACCGAGACCTTCGGTGAGGTACGCGGTGTCGAATCGGTCGGAGGCCTCTTGGAACTGCGCCCACCAGGACGCGGGATGTCTCCGTTGTTCGGTCACCAACTAAGAGTGACGCCACCGCTACGCTGACGACAACGATTCAAAAGGTGCGACTTTTCACGGCCCGATTCTCTCAGCGGCTGAGGCCGCCGGGGGCCAGAAAACCCGCTTTGACCAGGGTGCGGCTGAGCGGGCGGGTCAGCTCGGCGAGCCGCAGGGCACGATCTTCACCCAATGCCTCGTACGCCGGCGCGGCCAGCCGGTCGGTCTGCTCCTCGATCCCGGCCCGCAGCTCCCGACCGGCCTCGGAGACCCCGTCGCCGTCCAGCAGCCCGCGCGACCGCAGACCCTCCTGGGCCGCCGCCCACGCGTCCCGGCTCCAGCCCCGGGTCCCGCGCAGGAACCGCTCCTGAGCCTGACCGCTCGCCACGTACAGCACGACCGCCTCCAGGCCGCTCAGACCGGCCGCCAGCAGCGCCGCCACGTGACCGTCACCCCGGAACTCGCGGAGCAGCGTCTGCGCGTGGAAGAGCGCCAGGTGCGGCCGGTCCGGCCACGGCAACTCGGCGTGCGCGGCGAACAGCGGGCGGCCCTGCGGCAGCTCGGTCGCGGCCTCGGCGGCGATCCGGGCCAGAGCGGCCGCCTCGGTGACCTCGGGGCCGTCGAGGAGGTCGCCGAGTCCCCGGGTCAGGGCCGCGGTGACGGCGTCGTGGCGGGCGGCGAGCAGGGCGGCCGGCGTGGTCTTCTCCCAGGCGGCGGGGAGCGCCCGGGCCACCACGGCCGGGTTGAAGTTGTAGAACGTGGCGGTCACGATGCCCGGGCCGCAGGGGCCGAAGACCGCGCCACGCGAGGCGAAGTACGCGGCGCCGGCGTCGTCGAGGCCCGCCTTCGCGTACGCCTCGGGCGCCTCCGGCACGAAGTAGATCATCGCGTGGATCGGCTCGGTGACCCGCCAGGCCAGCCGGTACGGGTGCTCGGTCATGCATCCTCCAGGGGCAGTTCCGCGATGTTACCGGAGGGTAACCGATCCGAGTGCTCCGGCGCAGGGAGGTCGGCGGCGGTGTGCCACTTGCCGGAGCGGCGGACCGCCTCCCGGGTCACCAGGTGCAGCGGCAGCGGCGGCGGCGTGAACGGGCCGGCGCCCCAGCGCACCCAGATGGCGAGGCGGCCGGCGGCGGCCTCGGCGAGCAGCTTGTCCACGGTCCGCTGCCGGTCGCTGCGGTCCACCTCGATCGCGATCGGCGGACCACCGGGCCGGGCGCACGCGACGTCGAGCACCGAGTTGCCCCGCAGCGGCGCCGGCAGCGGGAAGACGCTCGGCGCGCGCCGGTAGACCCGCCAGCCCTGCGCTTCACCCCAGGCCGCGATCGCGTCGACGAGCCGTGCGGTCGCCTGGCTCTCGGTCAGATCAGCGAAGGTGACGTCCGCGAGGTGGGCCGCAAGCGATCTCGCCGTGCCGGTGCCGTCATCCGCGTCGTCCACCGACGTACGATATCGGGCCGGAATGATCAGGCAGCTGCCGGCGCTCGCGCACGAAGCCCGGCCTCCGCCGCGAAGCGCGCGGAGATCTCGGCGGGACTCACCGGCCGGCCCAGGTGATACCCCTGACCCACGGTGTAACCCAGCGCGTGCAGGCGATCGGCCTGCTCCTGGTTCTCGATGCCCTCGGCGACCGTGTCCAGGCCGAGCGCGCCGGCCAGCTGGACGACCGCGCGGGCCACCGCCTGCCGCGCGTCGGCCTCCGCGGTGCCCGGCTCGCCGAGCTCGATGCCGTCGACGAACGACTTGTCCAGCTTCACGATCGCCGCCGGGAACGCCCGCAGCAGGCTCAGCGAGGACTCGCCGGTGCCGAAGTCGTCCAGCGCCAGGCGTACGCCCATGTCGTGCAGCTCGTGCAGCACCCTCAGCACCTGCGCGCCCCGCAGCACGGCCGATTCGGTGAGTTCCAGGACCAGGCGCTCGGCGCCGAGCCCGGCGTCGGCGAGCGCGGCCTTCACATCACCGACGAAGTCCGGGTCGTGCAGCTGGCGGACCGAGACGTTCGGCGCCACCTTGGCGAGGGCCTCCGGGCCGAACTCGCTGATCCACGCGGCGGCCTGCCGGCAGGTCTCGCGCAGCACGAACCGGCCCAGCGGCACGATCAGCCCGGTCCGCTCGGCCGCCGGGATGAACTCGGCGGGCGAGACCAGGCCGCGCTCCGGATGCTGCCAGCGGACCAGCGCCTCCACCCCGACGATCCGGCCGTCGCCGAGCCCGACGAGCGGCTGGTAGACGACCCGGAACTCGCCCTCGTCGAGGCCCCGGCGCAGTTCACCGCCGAGACGGGCGTGCTGCTGGGCGGCGCGTTCCATGCCGCTCGCGTAGCGCACCCAGTTGTTCTTGCCGCGTTCCTTCGCCACGTGCATGGCGGTGTCGGCGGCCCGGAGCAGATCGCTGGCCGCGGTTCCGGCCGGCGCCGACGCCAGCCCGGCGCTCACGTGCACGAGCAGCCGGCTCGCGCCGACCGGCCCGTCCGTCGCGGCCATCACCCGGGTGGCCACGGCCTCGCCACGTGCCGGATCGGCCACCAGGATCGCGAACTCGTCGCCGCCCAGCCGGGCCGGCTCGCCGTCCGGGCCGGCCGCCTCGGCGAGCACGCCGGCGAACGCCACGAGCAGCTCGTCCCCGGCGTCGTGGCCGAGCGAGTCGTTCACCGTCGTGAAGTCGTCCAGGTCGACGAGGAGGACCATCGCCTCCTCGCCGGCCAGGGTCTCGTCGAGGCGGCGGCGGAACAGCGACCGGTTGGCGAGCCCGGTGAGCGGGTCGTGGGTGGCCTCGTGGCGCAGCCGGGCCTCGTCCTCCCGCTGCCGCCGCAGCAGCGCGGTGTTCTCCCGGAACGCCAGGAACTGCCGGACCGTGACGAGCCCGGTGACCAGCAGGGAGGCGATCACCACGATCCGGGTCTCGGAGCGCGGCGAGGAGCCGAACAGCACGTGCGCCACCGCGATGTCGGTGGCGAGCATGGCGAGGTACGGCAGCATGATGTTGCCCTGGCGGACCCGCGCGCCGGCGGCGGCCCGCTGACGCCGGGACGCGAGCGCCACCAGCACCGGGACCAGCGGCAGGCAGAGGGCCTGCGCCTGGACCGGCCCGTTCGCGCCACCGGCCACCGCCGCCACCGCGACGACCGCCGCGACCAGTCCCGAGCAGGCCACCAGCCGGACCGCCGCCCGATCCACCGGTCCCTGGCCGATGTACGAGACCTTGGTGATCCCGCCGGTCGCGAAGAGGAACGCCAGCAGCACGATGGCGAGCACCGGCGGGCTCCACGGCTCCGGCGCGTCGATCATCGGGGCGAGGCCGAAGTGCCAGAGCACGGTGGCGCAGCCGAGGAACGCGATGGTCCGGTCCAGGCCCTGCTTGCCGCGCTCCTGCCGGCCGGTGACGCCGAGCGGCACCCGGGCCACCGCGGCCATCGCCAGCAGCATCCCGGCGCCGGCCAGGACCACCGAGGGGATCGGCATGAACGGCAGGTCCGGCGACGACCGGAACGCGGCGCCGGCCAGGATCGCGTAGCCGGCGGTCAGCAGCCAGCAGGCGATCTCCAGGGTGCGCCAGAACCGGCCGGCCACCGGGTGCAGCGGGGTCGTGCGGCGCATCGACCGCAGGCCGGCCAGGGCGACGAGCATCCCGGCCGGCATGAACAGGTACGCCACGGCCGCCGGCCCGGCCCCGGCCGACGACCAGACGACGTACCACACGACGCCGAGCACGGCGACGACGGCAGCGGTCGCTGCGGGCATGTGCTCGTCTCCCGTTCTCTGCGATCGTGGCCAGCGATCGGCAGAGATCCGCCCGGGCTTAGCTAAATCGAGGTCTCGGTGGGCTCCGGGGTCTCCGTGGGCTCGGTGGGCTCCGGGGACTCGGTCTCCTCCGGGGCGGGGGTCTCCGTCGGGGCCGGCGTCGGGGTGACCACCGGGGCCGGCGTGGGCTTCACCGTCTTCTTGCCGGTGGCGACGAGCTTGGCGGCCGTGTAGGCGGCGTCCACCCGGGTACCGGTGATCTGCACCTTCTGGCCGGCGCCCAGGGCGCTCAGCGCGACCCGCTTGCCGTTCAGCTTGATCTGCAGCGACGACGGCACGCTGATCGTGACGCTCTTGCCCTTCACGTCCTTGGTGCCGCTGGTGACCTTGACGGTGATCGTGCCCTTGGCGGCGTCGGCCGCGGTGATCGTGCCGTTGGCGGAGAAGGCCACCTTGACCTTCTTCTTGGCCGGCGCCTTGGTGACCGGGGTCTTCGTCGCCGGGGTCTTCGCCGGGGTCTTCGTCGCGGGCTTGGAGGGCTTTGTGGACGATGCCGGCTTCTTCGCCGCCGACACCTGGCCGGCGGACGGCGACGCGGCGTAGGCCACGCCGGTACCGGCGGCGGAGACGGTGACGGCCGCGGCGATGGCGATCGCGGCGGCAGTGCGGCGCATACGCATGACAGTGGACTCCTTACGACCGGTTGTTGTGATGACCACGATCCGCAGCGCCGGGTTCAGGCCGGTAGCGGGCCCGGTTGCCGGACGGTTGCCGTCCAAACCGGCCCTTCGGTGCCCGCAGCGGTTGACATGCCCGCCGGACTCCGCGAATGTCCTCGCATGCACGATGTCTGGCCGGCCCCGGGGATCCTCCTCGCCTCGCGGTACCGCCTCGTCACCTTGCTGGAGACGGGCGGCATGGCGCAGGTCTGGCGGGCCACCGACGAGCTGCTCGACCGGCCGGTCGCGGTCAAGCTCCCGGCCGGCGACACCCGCGCCGCCCACCTGGCGTGGCGGGAGGCCCGGCTCGCGGCCCGGCTCTCGCACCCCGGCATCGCCGCCGTGCACGACTACCGGGAAGCGGTCCGCCCGGACGGATCGGTCGCGCCGTTCGTGGTGATGGAGCTGCTCAACGGCGAGACCGTCGCGGCCCGCCTGGTCGACGGGCCGATGCCGTGGGGTGAGGCCGTCTCGATCGGCGCGGCCGTGGCCGAGGCCCTCGCCGCCGCGCACGCCGCCGGGGTGGTGCACCGCGACATCAAGCCGGGCAACGTGATGCTCTGCCCGGGCGGGGTGAAGCTGCTCGACTTCGGGATCAGCGCCACCGCCGGCGAGCCGGACGACGACGACACCGGCGCCACGTTCGGGACACCGGCGTACGCCGCGCCCGAACGCCTCGACGGCAAACCCGCCGAGCCCGCCACCGACCTGTACGGGCTGGGCGTCCTGCTCTTCGAGATGGTCTCCGGTGAGCCGCCCTACTCGGTGGACACCTGGGAGGAGCTGGCGGCGGCCCAGGCGTACGGCCCGGCCCAGCTCTCCGAGACGCTGCCGCAACGCCTGCGGGAGCTCATCGCCCGGTGCCTGGAGGAGGATCCGTACCGCCGGCCGTCGGCAGCCGAGGCGCGCCGTTCCCTGTCCCGGCTGATCCCGTCGACGGCGGCCCGCCGGACCATCCCGCTGCCCACGCCCCCGCCGACCGGCAGCGCCCGGGTCGTCCCGCGGCTGGCCGGCGACCCCTCGCTGAACCGCCGCCGGATCGCCCTCGGCATCGCCCTGGCCGTCGTGGCGGGCTCGTTCGTGGTGCTGGTCAACACGGTGAACGGGCCCGGCGACGACGCCCAGTTCGCGGCGCCGCCGAGCGCCTCCCCGGCGGTCAGCAGCCCGGCTGCCACCACCCCGGCGCCCGCGCCGCCGGCCACCGCCACCAGGACGGGCACGCCGAAGTCGACGCTGACCGTCGACACCGCGGTGAGCCGGGTACGAGACGCCGTGGAGAAGGGCGAGCAGAACGGCGAGATCCGGCCGGACGTCGCGCTCGACTTCCTGAACCTGCTCGGCCAGCTGGACGGCGGCGCCGAGGCGCAGGTCGACGACCAGGTCGACCTGCTCAGCCGCAAGGTCCGGCAGCGCCTCGGCGAAGGCGGCCTGACCGAGTCGCAGGCGGCGGTGCTCCAGGACCGGCTGACCGACCTGCGCGGAGCGGCTGCCTAGGCGCTGCCGCGCAGGATCAGACGGGTCGGCAGGATCGTCTCCCCGTCGACCGGGTCCTCGCCGTCCAGCTTGGTGAGCAGCAGCCGGACCATCTCCTGGCCCATCTGCTCGATCGGCTGGTAGACGCTGGTCAGCGGCGGGTCGGTGTGCCGGGCGATCACCGAGTCGTCGAAGCCGATCACGGCGACGTCCTGCGGCACCCGGCGGCCCGCCCGGCGCAGCACCCGCAGCGCGCCGGCCGCCATCATGTCCGAGGCGGCGAAGACCGCGTCGATCTGCGGGTGCTGCTGGAGCAGCCACTCCATCGCGGTGGCGCCGCTGAGCTCGCCGAAGTCGCCGCGCGCGGCCGGGCCGTCGCCGACCACGTCGCGGTATCCGTCGTACCGCGCGATGCCGACGCCCATGTCCAGCGGGCCGGTGATCGTGGCGATGCAGCGGCGGCCCTGCTCCCGCAGATAGTTGACCGCGGCCCGCGCGCCACCCCGGTTGTCGGCGTCGACGTAGCTCAGCGCGTCCGGGTGGATCGGCCGGCCGACCCGCACGGTCGGGACGCCGCGCTCCTCCAGGATGCCGGGCAGCGGGTCCTCGCCGTGCAGCGACAGCAGCAGCGCGCCGTCGACGTGCTGGCGGGTGAGGTACTGCTCGAGCTGGCGGCGCTCCTCGGGCGCCTGCGCGATCATGAGGACCATCTGCAGGTTGCGCGCGACCAGCACCGAGGAGATCGACTGCACGATCCGCCCGAAGAAGGGCTCGGCGAAGAACCGCTCGCCGGACTCGAAGATCACCAGGGCTATCGAATCGGTTCGCTGGGTGACGAGCGCCCGCGCCGCGCGGTTCGGCACGTAGCCGAGCGCGTCGATGGCCTCCTCGACCGCCTTCTTGGCTCGCGGGCTGACCTGCGCCGAGCCGTTGACGACACGGGAGACCGTGCCCCGGCCGACACCGGCCCGGGCCGCGACCTCCTCCAGCGTGGGTCGCCCTGTCGAGCGGCTCCGTTCGTCCCGCATCGCCGGCCGTCCTTTCCGCGTCGCCGGACGCGCCTTTTTCCGCGTCGCCGGACGCGTCTTTTCCGCGTCGCCACAGGCGACCGACACACGGTACACGTGCATATGTGTCACGAGGGTAGTCCGCTTGGCGAGATCCTTGCGTATCCTGTCCCGTCCGCCAGTTCCGCGCCGTGGCGGCCTACCGGCATTGTGGGGTGGTGACGCCAAACCCCCCGTCCTCGAAACGGACCGCCGGCCATCTCATCGCCGTGCTGGTCCTGCCCGGCGCCTCGCCGCTCGACGTCGGCATCACCTCGCAGGTCTTCTCGCAGCGGCCCGGCATCCCGGCCTACGACCTGGTCCACTGCTCGATCGCCGCCGGCCCGGTCCGCGGCCGGGACGGGCTCGGCTTCGTCGTCGAGGCCGGGCTGGAGGCGATCGCCGCCGCGGACACCGTCATCGTCCCCGGCTCCCGCAACCCGGCCCGTGCGCTCGACCAGCGGGTTCTCGACGCGCTGCGGGACGCCGCCTTCCGGGGTGCCCGGATGGTCTCGATCTGCGGCGGCGCGTTCGCGCTCGCCCAGGCCGGCATCCTCGACGGCCGGCGGGCCACCACGCACTGGCAGCTGGCGCCGGCACTGGCCCGCGAGTACCCGAAGGTGCAGGTCGACGGGGACGTCCTCTTCGTCGACGAGGGTCAGGTGCTGACGTCGGCCGGTGTCGCGGCCGGGATCGACCTCTGCCTGCACATCATCCGGCGCGACCACGGCGTACAGGCCTCGAACGCCGTGGCCCGGGTCATCGTGGCCGCGCCCTACCGCAGCGGCGGCCAGTCCCAGTTCATCCCCCGCACCGTCCCGGAACCGCTCGGCGACCTGTTCGCGGCGACCCGGGAGTGGGCGCTGAAGCACCTCGACGAGCCGCTCACCCTGGCCACGCTGGCCCGGCACGCCCGGGTCTCGGAGCGGACGTTCGGGCGGCGGTTCGTCGAGGACACCGGGTACACGCCGATGCAGTGGGTGCTGCGCGCCCGCGTCGATCTGGCCCGGGCGCTGCTGGAGACGACCGATCTCGGGGTGGACCAGGTGGCGGCGCGGGTCGGACTGGGGACCGGGGCGAACCTGCGGCTGCACTTCCAGCGGGTGCTGTCCACGACGCCGACCGACTACCGGCGGACGTTCCGCTGGCGGGATCCTGACGCTGCCTGACGCTCTGCCACCTTATTTCGGGATAAGAATCCCAGCATGCTCGACCCATGAGAATCGCGATCAACGGCTTCGGCCGCATCGGCCGCAACGTCCTCCGAGCCGCGCTCCACGACGGAGACATCCGGATCGTCGCCATCAACGATCTCACCGACGCGGCGACCCTCGCCCACCTGCTGCGTTACGACAGCACCCTCGGGCGCTTCCCCGCCGAGGTGACCGCCCACGACGACCACCTGATCGTCGGCGGTCACCGGATCGACGTCACCAGCGAACGCTCGCCCGGCGATCTCCGCTGGAAGGACGTCGACGTCGCCCTGGAGGCCACCGGCCGGTTCACCGCCGCCGCCGACGCCCGCGCCCACCTCGCGGCCGGCGCCCGCAAGGTCCTGGTCAGCGCGCCGTCGAAGGGTGCCGACATCACCATCGCGTACGGCCTCAACCACGGTGACTACGACCCGGCGGCGCACGACGTCGTCTCGAACGCCTCCTGCACGACGAACGGCCTCGCCCCGGTGGCGGCGGTCCTCGACGACCTCGCGGGGATCGAGACGGGCTCGATGACGACCATCCACGCGTACACGCAGGAGCAGAACCTCCAGGACGGCCCGCACCGGGACCTGCGGCGCGCCCGCGCCGCCGCCCTCAACATCGCGCCGACGACGACCGGAGCGGCCACCGCGATCGGCAGCGTCCTGCCGCGGCTGAACGGCCGGCTCACCGGCTACTCGGTGCGCGTGCCCGTCCCGGTCGGTTCCCTGGTGGAGCTGAACGCGCTGGTGGAACGCCCGGTGACGGTCGAGGAGATCAACAGCGCGTTCGAGGCGGCCGCCGCCGGACCGCTGCGCGGCATCCTGGAGTTCTCGTCGGATCCGCTGGTCTCCACCGACATCACCGGCAACCCCGCCTCCTCCATCTTCGACTCGCTGCTGACCTCGGCGCACGGTCGTCTGGTCAAGGCCGTGGCCTGGTACGACAACGAGTGGGGCTTCGCGAACCGCGTCGTGGACACGCTGCGTCTGCTGGGACGAAGTTAATCTCTAGACTGTCCCGATGGCGGTCACCTTGGCAGATGTGGCCCGGCTCGCCGGGGTCTCCCCCGCGACCGTCTCCCGCGTGATCAACGACAGTGCGAAGAAGGTCAACGAGGATCTCCGCGAGCGGGTCCTGGCCGCCGTCGCGCAGCTGCACTACGTGCCGAACGCGCACGCCCAGCACGTGGCCCGGCCTCGCTACGCGGCGGTCGGCGTGATCGTCCACGACGTGTCGGACCCGTACTTCGCCGAGATCACCCGGGGCCTCCAGCGCCAGGCCGCCGACCACGGCCGGCTGCTGGTGATCTGCAACAGCTACCGGGAGCCGGAGCGGGAGCTGGCGTACGTGGCGCTGCTCCGGGCCCAGCAGGTGCACGCGCTGATCCTGGCCGGCTCCGGCTACCACGACGACGCGTTCACCGATCGCCTGAACGCCGAGCTGTCGGCGTACCAGCACTCCGGCGGCCGGGTCGCGGTGATCGGCCGGCACCGGCTGGTCGGCTCGGCGGTGCTGCCGGCGAACGAGGCGGGGGCGTACGCGCTGGGTCTGCGCATCCTCGGTCAGGGGCACCGGCGGGTCGGTGTGATCGCCGGCCCGCGCACCCTGACCACGACGACCGACCGGCTCACCGGTTTCCGCCGCGCGTTCGCCGAGGCGGGCGTCGAACCCCGGGTGATGCACGCCGACTTCACCCGGGACGGCGGTGTCGAGGCGACCGCCGCCCTGCTCGACGCCGACCCCGCGCCGACCGTGATCGTGGCGCTGAACGACTCGATGGCGGTCGGCGCCCTCGCCACCCTGCGCGAGTGCGGTGTGCGGGTGCCCGACGACATCTCGGTCACCGGTTTCGACGACATGCCGATCGCCCGGGACGTGACGCCGGCGCTGACCACGGTCCGGCTGCCGCTGGTCGAGATGGGCGAGCGGGCGATGGCGCTGGCGCTCGGCGAGGACCAGGGTCCGCGGACCGAGCCGGCCGAGGCGACGATCGTCTGGCGGCTCAGCTGCGCGCCGCCTGCCTCACGTGTCTAGGTGCACCCTCTCGCCGTCGTGATCGAGGATGGCGATCACCTCGGCGGGGCCGCCCCGGGCGCCGAACGCGTGCGGGATCATCGTGGAGAACGCCGCCGCCTGCCCCGCCTCGACCAGGATCGTCCGCTCACCGAGCACCAGCTCGACGGTCCCGGAGAGCACCGTGAACCAGTCCCGCCCCGGATGCACCCGCAGCACGTCGCGTTCCGGCGGCCTGGTCACCCGGATCCGTGACACGGTCATCCCCTGCCGGCCCGGCTCGTGGTTGAGCACCCACGTGGTGATCCCCCGCTCCGGATGGTGATGCGGCTTGATCACCACCTCCTCGCCGGCCGTCTCGACGAGCGCGTCGAGGCTCGCCCCGAGCGCCCGCGCGATGGCGGTGAGCTGATCCAGCCCGATCCGCCGATGACCGGTCTCGATCCGGCTGAGGGTGGACGGGCTCAGATAGCACCGCGCCGCCAGCTCGTCCAGTGACCACCCCCGGGCGATCCGCAGTCCCCGGATCCGCGCCCGAACCAGAGCATCCACCTCAGCGTCTTGCGTCATACGCAAGATTGTATGCGCTTGCCGCAATCCCCTCGTATCGTCGACTCATGCATCACCACGAAGCCCACAGTCACGGCGACCAGACCCTGAAGAACGTTCTGGATCTGGACGCCGAGGTGGCCCGCCCTCAGATCGAAGCCCTGACCGCGCACCTGGCCGACCGTCTCCGCGACCACCCGGTCCGCACCGTCCTGGACATCGGCGCCGGCACCGGGACAGGCACGTTCGCCCTGCTCAGCCGTTTCCCGTCGGCGACCGTCACGGCCGTGGACACCGACGACGCGATGCTGGACCACCTGCTCGCCGTCGCCGCCCGCCACGACCTCGCCGACCGGATCACTCCCCTCCGGGCGGATCTCGACGAGGGCTGGCCGGACCTCCCGCGGGCCGACGTGATCTGGGCGTCCTCCTCGATGCACCACATGGCCGACCCGGACCGGGTGCTCCGCGACATCCGCGCGACTCTCGCTCCCGGCGGCCTGTTCGCGATGATCGAGATGGAGGACATGCCCCGCTTCCTCCCGCCCGGTTTCGCGGACGGCCTGGAGGACCGCTGCCTGGCCGCGGCGTCCGCGGCGAAGGCCGAGCACCTCCCCCACCTGGGCTCGGACTGGCCGGCCCGGCTCACCGCAGCCGGCTTCACCCAGCTGGAGGACCGCGCCCTGACCGTCGAGATCCCCGCACCCCTGCCCGGCAACGCGCTGCGCTACGCCTCGACGATCCTGGGCCGCTATCAGGCGACCCTTGCCGGGCGCCTGACTCCGGCCGACCGCGCCGCCCTGGACGACCTCCTCCGGCCCGGTTCCCTCACGGCCCGGCCGGACCTCACCCTCCGCAGCACCCGGGACGTCTGGATAGCGCGCTGATCAGCTGATCGGCACGCCCGCGCGCTCCTCCAGGATCGCCTTGATGCGGTCGGCCTGGAGGCGGCTCTTGATGCCGGTGATCGACTGCACGCGGTTGCGGGTGATCCGGCCGTTGGCGGCGAGGTACTCCTCGAGCTGGCCGCCGTACGCGCCCAGGATCTCCTCGTCGGTGGCGGAACGGGCGCTCTGCGGGCGCGGCAGCAGGTGCTGCCACGGCTGGTTGCTGCCCGAACCGGCCTGGCCGCTCAACGCGAGCAGGTAGTCGCCGATGAACGTGCGGATCGTCTCCTCGTCGAGACGCGGCGCGCTGGGGAGGAGGAGTTCGGTCAGCTCGTACGGGTCGGCCGGCACGCCCTGGCTGAGTTCCTCCTCCAGCGCGGTACGCAGTTCCTCCAGCGCGGCCTGCCACGCGCCGGAACCGGGCGCCGCCGTGGCCGGGGGCGGGAGGAAGTCGCGCCAGGGGTAGGCGACCTCGCCGTACTCGCCGTTCAGCTCACGGATGTAGTCGTTCACGAAGGCCTTCACGACGCCTTCGCCGAGTTCGGTGTTGCGGGCCGCCAGGTTGCGGGCCAGCTCGGTGATCCGGGGGTAGGTCATGTCGGGCAGGTCCTCGACGCTGATCTCCTCGGCCACCTGCTTGCTGAGCCGGTCCACGGCGAGACGCCACCACGGCGATCCGACGATGCTGACCGCCGGGCGGGCGCCGGTGCCGATCGCGGCCCACGCCGGGATGGCAGGAGCCGGTGAGACCGGAGCGGCGCCGTTCTCAGCGGCCACCGGAGCGATCGGTGCGGCCCCGTTGCCGTTGCCGTTCACCGCGGGTGGGATCGGGCCACGGTCGTAGCCGTACCCGGCAGGGCGGTCGTAGCCGTCGACGGGACCGGAGACAGCGGGCACGGTGGGACCACGAACGACCGTCGCGGCGACCGGAACCGTGGCCGGGCCCTCGGGAACATCCTCAGCGGCCCGGCGCGGAATCGGCACCCCCACCGACCCCCCGCGCTGAGCCGCGAGAGCCTCGGCCAGCGCCTCGGTCACGAGGTCGTCGGGGGCGTCGGCGACGACCGGCTGCACGAACTGGACCTGAGGAGCGGCCGGCGAGACCGGACCCGGAACCGGCCGTCCCGGACCGCCGGGCCCCTCCGGCAGGTCGTCCCGGCGCGAACCCGGGGCGGGCTGGGCGAGCAGCGCGGCGGCGTCCTCCTGAGGAACGACCGGAGCGGCGACCTGGAGACCGCCGGGAACCAGCAGGTCCATCACGCGCTGGATGCGGGCCAGTTGCTGGATGACATCGGCCACCACCGGCTCACCGGCGGTACGGGCGTCCTTGAGCAGCCGCGATTTCCACCACGCCCGGGGCCACCGGTTACCGCTGACCCGGTGGTAGTTGACGACCATCCGGCGTACCTGGCGCTCGGAGGCCATCCGGACCAGGTCGGGGTCGTCGTCCGGGATGAGCCAGCCCCAGCGCTCGGCCATCCGGCGCGGACTGTAGGCGAAGCGGCCACGGCGCACCCGCTGACCGGCGGCGGTGAGCGCGGCCCACCACATCAGGAAGATCACACAGGGGACGGCGAGGCGGAGGAGCTTCTCGGTGCCGGTGACCGCGTTGCTCGCGACGATGATGCCGGAGATCGCGGCGATCAGCGCGGCGATGTAGAGCATCGGACCGGGGTGACCCGGCGTGAGGATCTTCCCGTCCGGCCCGTAGACAGTGGTCCGCCGGTACTGCTCGGCGGCGAGCGACGTCGCGGTGAGGAAGCAGATCTCGAAGACCGCGAAGACCAGCACCGCGAAGATCTTCGGCAGTTTGAGCTGGTCGACCGCGATGACCCACATGCCCTCGGCGTTGAGCAGCAGCGCCAGGTTCATGCTGAACGCGAGCGCGACCGGGCGCAGCGGCTTCTGCGACTTCTTGGCCCAGATGAACAGCCCGATCAGGGCGATCACGCCGAGCAGACCACCGCCGAGCAGGACCACTGCGGCATAGTCCGCCCAGAAGTCCGCGATCAGGTCGTTGAGCTGCTTCACGCCGAGCCCCATTCTTCGAAGTCGTCGGGCTTTCTACCACGCGGGTGTTACGCGCGGCGGGAGACGCTACCCGACTGTGGGCTTCGCGCGCGATTCCACCGCCGAGTGGCGAGCGTCGGATGATCACCATACGGTCGGACGAAAGGAGGGATCGACCGGATGGGATGGACCCTCGTCGCTGCCGTCGTGGTTCTCGCCGCCCTGCTGGGTGGCTGGGCGATCAGCAAGGGACGGCAGCCGGGACCCGAGACGACCGACGAAGTGGACGAGGAACTGGTGGCCGACGCGGAGGCGATCCGGGCCGCGGCCGAGCGGGCGGTGGTGGCCGCCGACGAGGCACGGCATCGGGCGGAGCACGCCGAGCAGGCCAGTTCCGAAGCGGAGCAACGCTATCTGGCGGCGCAGTGGGAGGTGCGCTCCGAGCCGGGGAATCACCTGGTGCAGCGGGCGGCGCTGGACGCGTACCGGAGAGGTGATCTGAACGTCACGCAACTGAACACGATCTGGGAGCACGCCGGCACGTCCGGATTGGATCCGCGGGGTGTGGATCAAGCCCGGGAGGAGTACGACCGGGCGCTCGCCGAGACCGCTCAGGTCCGGCAGGAGGCGCACGTGGCCGAGGTGGCTGCCGAGGTCCTCGCCGAGGAGACCAGGATCGTGGAGCACGACGTACGCCAAGCCCGGGAAGCGTCGAAGCCGGGCCTGGACGGACTGCTGGACGCGGATTAGAGGACCCGCCGGGAAGCGTGCGACGCTGAACGCCTCCCGGCGGTCCGGGAAGTCCCGCCGGTGAGGGCGGCAGGACCTCAGCCCATGTGCGGATACTCGTGCGAGGTCGGCGGCACGAACGTCTCCTTGATGGTCCGCGGCGACGTCCAGCGCACCAGGTTGTGCCACGACCCGGCCTTGTCGTTGGTGCCCGAGGCCCGGCCGCCGCCGAACGGCTGCTGGCCGACGACGGCGCCGGTCGGCTTGTCGTTGTAGTACATGTTCCCGGCCGTGAACCGGAGGCGACGGCCGAGGTCCTCCAGCGCTCCCCGGTCCTGAGCGAAGATCGCCCCGGTCAGCGCGTACGGGCTGGCCGTGTCGACCAGCCCGACGACCTCGTCGAGGGAGTCGTAGACGTGCACCGCGAGGATCGGCCCGAAGTATTCGGTCGTGAACACCTCGTCCGAGGGATCGTCACACTCGATGACGGTCGGCCGTACGAAATAGCCGATGCTGTCGTCGCACGTGCCGCCGGCGAGAATCGTGCAGTGAGGTGCGGCCGCGGCGCGCGACAGCGCGGCGGCGTGCCGGGCGAAGGCACGGCTGTCGATCACCGCCCCGCCGAAGTGGGAGAAGTCCGAGACGTCGCCATAGGTCAGGGACTCGGTCGCTGCGACGAGCCCGTCCCGGACGCCACCCTCCCACAGCGACCGCGGGATGTAGGCCCGAGAGGCAGCCGAGCACTTCTGCCCCTGGAACTCGAAGGCGCCCCGGACCAGAGCCGTGACCAACGAGTCGACGTCAGCCGACGGATGCGCGAGCACGAAATCCTTGCCGCCGGTCTCACCCACCAAACGGGGATATGAGCGATATGTCGAGATATTCGCCCCCACGGTCGACCACAACTTCTGGAACGTCGGAGTGGAACCGGTGAAGTGGATCCCGGCGAGATCAGGATGCGTGAGCGCCACATCGGACACCGCCAGCCCATCCCCGGTCACCATGTTGATCACGCCGGCCGGCAGACCGGCGGCCTCGAACAACCGCATCGTGTAGTGCGCGGCAAGCTGCTGCGTGACGGACGGCTTCCAGATGACCGTGTTGCCCATCAGCGCCGGCGCGGAGGGCAGATTGCCCGCGATCGCCGTGAAGTTGAACGGCGTGATCGCGTAGACGAAGCCTTCGAGGGGCCGGTGGTCGACCCGGTTCCAGACGCCCGGCGACGAGATCGGCTGCTGCTCCAGGATCCCCCGCGCGAAGTGCACGTTGAACCGCAGGAAGTCGACCAGCTCGCAGGCCGCGTCGATCTCCGCCTGCTGCGCGGTCTTCGACTGGCCCAGCATGGTGGCGGCGTTGAGGGTGTCCCGCCACGGACCGGCGGCCAGGTCGGCGGCCTTGAGGAAGACCGCGGCCCGGGCCTCGAACGGCAGCTCACGCCAGGCCGGGGCGGCATCGATGGCGGCCGAGACGGCGGCGGAGGCGTCGGCGTGCGTGGCGTTGCGGGTCACGCCGAGCACCTGGGCGTGGTGGTGCGGCTGGACGACGTTCACGGAGGAGCCGCCCGCCATCCGGGACGTGCCTCCGATGGTGGAGGTCAGCTCGGCGGTCTCCCCGGCCAGCTCGGCGATCCTCTTCTGCAGGGTGAGGCGTTCCGCGGAACCGGGGGCATAGCCGCGCACCGGCTCGTTGATCGGGGTGGGCACGTTCATTGTTCCTTCTCCACATCGGTAGCCAGGGTGCCGAGATAGAGCTCGATCACCTTGGGGTCGTGCATGAGCTCTTCGCCGGTGCCGGTGTGGGCGTTGCGGCCCTGGTCCAGCACGTACGCGCGGTCGCAGATCTGCAGGCAGCGGCGGGCGTTCTGCTCCACCATGATCACTGCGACGCCGGACTTCTTGATGCGGTGCGCGTGCAGGAACACCTCGTCCTGACGCTGCGGCGAGAGACCCGCGGACGGTTCGTCGAGCAGCAGCACCGACGGGTTCGTCATGAGCGCCCGGGCCATCGCGAGGGTCTGCCGCTGGCCGCCGGAGAGCGAGCCGGCCTTCTGCTTGAGCCGCGCGGTGAGGTCCGGGAAGAGGTCGCAGACCGCGGCGAGGCGAGCCGTGAACTCCTTGGGACGCTGGAAGATCCCGATCTCCAGGTTCTCCCGGATGGTCAGGTCGGTGAAGACGTTGCTGCTCTGCGGCACGAAGCCGACGCCCCGGGCGACCAGCTTCTCGGCGCTGACGCCGGTGACGTCCTCACCGGCGATCAGCACCTGCCCGCCGCGGATCCTCACCATCCCGAAGATCGCCTTGAGCAGCGTCGACTTGCCGGCGCCGTTCGGGCCGAGGATGCCGACGAGCTCGCCGGAATCGGCGGTCAGGTCACACCCGTTGAGGATGTTGATGCCCGGCAGGTAGCCGCCGACCAGGCCCTTCACTTCGACGATCACGATTCCATCTCCCGG
This sequence comes from Actinoplanes sp. OR16, assembly GCF_004001265.1. Lineage (GTDB taxonomy): Bacteria > Actinomycetota > Actinomycetes > Mycobacteriales > Micromonosporaceae > Actinoplanes. Next base: position 8,700,984 of record NZ_AP019371.1, read on the forward strand.
ATCAGCTGACGCAGGTCGGTGTCGTGATGCGCGCCGAGATAGGCGTCGACGACGGCGGTCGACGACAGCACCTCGCCGGGCATCCCCTCGGCGATGATCCGGCCCTCGGCCATCACCACGACGTGGTCCGCGACGTACCGGACCATGTGCATGTCGTGCTCGACGAAGAGCACGGTCATGCCGTGGTCCTTCAGGCCCTTGATGTGCTCCAGCAGCGACTGGGTGAGCGCCGGGTTCACGCCGGCCATCGGCTCGTCGAGCATGACCATCGACGGCTCGTTCATGATCGCGCGGGCCATCTCCAGAAGCTTGCGCTGGCCGCCGGAGAGGCTCGCGGCGTAGTCCTGCGCCTTGGCCGCGAGCTTGAACCGCTCCAAGATCTCGAGCGCACGGGCCTGATCGGATTTCTCCCGTCTCCTCCAGAGAGAGGGCCGGAGTCGCTCGCCCTTCTGCTCCTTGGAGCCCAGCAGCATGTTCTCCAGGACGGTGAGCCGCCCGAGGACCTTGGTCAGCTGGAAGGTCCGGACCATTCCCAAGCGAGCGATCTTGTACGACGGAAGCCCCGCGACAGGAGTCCCGTCGAACGTCCACTCTCCCGTCTGCGGCTTGTCGAATCCGGTCAGCAGATTGAAGAAGGTGGTCTTCCCGGCGCCGTTCGGCCCGATCAGCGCGGTGATCTTGCCCCGCGGGATCTCGACGTGGTCGACGTCGACGGCGGTGACCCCGGCGAAGTGCCGGTGGACGCGGTCGGCGATCAGAATGGCGTCATCGCGCATCGAAGCTCAGCTCCGTCCGGTTTCCGAGGATGCCCTGCGGGCGGAACACCACGAGCAGCACCAGCGCCACACCGACCAGGAAGAAGCGCAGCTGGCTGCCCTGGGTGACGTTCTCGAAGAGCCCGTGCTCGACGCCGATGTTCACCAGCTCGTCGGTGAAGCGCATGACCACCCAGAAGATCATCGAGCCGAGGATCGGGCCGAAGACCGTGGCGGCGCCGCCGAGGATCAGCATCGTGTACATGTTGAAGGTCATCCGGGTGCCGAAGTCGAACGGCTGCACCGACGTCGGCTGCACGTAGAGGATGCCCGCGGCGGCACCGATCACCCCGCCGATCACCAGGGCCTGGAGTTTGTAGAGGTTGACGTTCTTACCGAGGCTGAGCATGGCGTGCTCGTCCTCGCGGATGCCCTTGAGCACCCGCCCCCACGGGCTGCCGACCAGCAGATAGATGGCGCCGGCGGTGAGTAGCACGACGATCCAGTCGACGGTGGCGATCCACAGGTCGTTGCTGCCGAAGGTCCACGGGCCGAGGGTCAGGACCCCCTCCGGGTACGGGTTGGAGTCCTTCAGCCATCCCGAGTACTCGTTGTAGAGGCCGTTGGCGCCGCCGGTCCACCGCGCGAACGCGCTCGAGTTCAGCGCGAACCGGATGATCTCGGCGGCCGCGATGGTCACGATCGCGAGGTAGTCGGCCCGGAGACGCAGGGTGGGGATGCCGAGCAGCAGCGCGTACCCGGCGGCCAGCACCAGCGTCACCGCGATCGCGAGCGGCGTGGAGAACCCGAAGGTCATCACCGAGATCGCGAAGCCGTACGCGCCGATCGCCACGAACCCGGCCTGGCCGAAATTGAGCAGGCCGGTGAAGCCGAAGTGGACGTTGAGACCGATGGCCGCCAGCGCGTACGCCGCCGTGGTCGGGGTGATGAGCTCGCGCAGCGAGTTCCAGATGATGTCCATGCCGACCCCTAACCGATCCGCTCACGGCGGCCGAAGATGCCCTGCGGCCGGACCAGCAGCACGATGACCAGCACCGCGAGGCCACCGACGTACTTCATGTCGGCGGGGATCCAGAGCACCAGCACCTCGGTGCAGACACCCACGATGATCGAGCCGGCGAGCGTGCCGAACGACGTGCCGAGACCGCCCAGGATCACCCCGGCGAACATCAGCAGCAGCAGGTTGAAGCCCATGTCGAAGGAGACCTGGTTGAAGACGCCGAGCAGCACGCCGGAGAGCGCCGCGAGCGCGCCGGCCAGGACCCAGACGATCCGGGTGACCTTGTCGACGCCGACACCGCTGGTCGCCGCGAGGGCCGCGTTGTTCGCGATGGCCCGGGTCGCAGTGCCGATCCGGCCGTACTTGAGCCAGAGCCCGACCGCGGTCAGCACCAGGATGCTGATCCCCATGCTCGCGTAACTGGTGGCCGGCATGACGACCGGCCCGATCGTCACCGTGCCCCAGCTCTCCTCGGTCATGCCGCGCGACGCGTTGCCGAAGAAGAACTGCATGAGGCTGCGGATCGCCATGCTGATGCCGATGCTGGCGATCATGAGGGTGATCAGCGAGACGCCCTTGCGGCGCAGCGGGCGCCACAGCGTGACGTCCTGCGCCCAGCCGAAGACGCCGCCGAGGATCGTCGCGAGGGCCGCGGCCACCAGCAGCGGCAGTCCGGCGACGTGCGCGAAGACGAAGCCCATCAGGCCGCCGAAGGTGACGCTCTCGCCGTGCGCGAAGTTGGTGAACCGCGAGGTGCCGAAGACCAGCGAGAGCCCGATCGCCGCGATGGCGATGAGCAGTCCCAGGTTGAAGCCGGAGACCGCGCGCTGGGCGAGCCGGTCGGTGAAGCTCGCGACCTGCTGGCTGCTCTCGGTCGTGGAGACGACGACGTTCAGCACGGGCAGCGTGGTCGGCGAGTCGACCAGTTCCTTCTCCACCTCGTACTCGTCGCCGGCGAAGTGGCCGCCGGCCGCCGTGGTGTCGATGGTCAGCGTGTAGGTGCCGGGTCCGGACACCGGGATGACTCCCCAGCGGCCCTTCTCGTCGGTGGTGTCGGTGCCGACGACCTGGTCGCCGTCCCGGATCTCCACCACGGCGCCGCTGACCGGCTGTTTCCCGCCGTCCCGCAGCAGGCCCCGGAAGCCCCACTCGCCGGCGGGCGCTGCCGAGGCGGGCGAGGGCAGCATGATCACGCACGCCAGTGCCAGCACCGCCAGAAGCCACCGGATGGCTTTGCTCGGTATCACTTGAGGGTTTTCCTTGTCGTCAGCGGTGGTCCCGGCACCATCGCCGGGACCACCGTCGGTCCTCATCTGGTTACGGGGCTACGGCGTACGAGCCCTTGTCGTCGTAGACGTAGAGCTGGTAGGCGGTCTCGGTGACGTCGTTGTTCGAGGCGAACTTCAGGCCACCGCTGAGGCCGTCGTAGTCGACCGCCTTGCCGGCGGCGAGCAGGTCGGCGCACTCCTTGAACGTCGTGCACTTGGTCGAGCCCTCGGCGCCGCCGGAGACCTCGGCCAGCTTCCCGGCGATCGCCTTGCCGTCGTTCGACTTCGCGGCGATCGCGGCGAGCGCGCTGACCACGACGGCGTCGTACGTGGAACCGGCGTACGCGAACGACGTGAGGTCCGGGTTCTTCGCCAGCAGCTTCTTCTCGAAGTCCGCCTCGACCGCCGGGTCCGGACCGGCCAGGAAGCCGCGCAGGCCCTTGAGCAGCGACGGCTTGATCGTGTACTTGCCGAGCGTCGAGTTCGACAGGTAGAGGTTCTTGTCGGTGAACCCGTGGGTGCCGACCAGCGACTCGATCATGCTGCCGGAGTAGGAGGCGTAGGAGAGCAGCACGACCGACTCGGGCTTGGCCGCGACGACCGCGTCGACCTGCGCGCTGTAGTCGGTGTCGGTGGTGTTGAACTGCTGCTGCGCCACGACCTCGACGCCGGCCGCCTCGAACGCCTCGACCATCGACTTCTGGAACGCCTGACCCCACGCGTCGTTCTGCGCGATGATCGCCGCGGACGCGTGCCCGTCCTGCACCACGAGGTCGGCCAGCTTGGCGGCTTCGAGAGCGTCGGTCGGCGCGGTGCGGAAGTAGAGCGGGTTGATGCCGGTGAGGCTCGACGAGGTGTTCGATCCGGAGATCTGGACCGCGCCGGACTCGGTGATCTTACCGACGATGGCCCCGGACATACCCGAGCCGTAGGCGCCGATCACCACGTTGGAACCCGAGGTGATCAGGCTGTCCACGGCCTGGACCGCGGTGTCGTTGTTGTCGGTGGAGTCGACCTGCTTGAGCTCGATGGCGCTGCCGTTCACGCCGCCGGCCGCGTTGATGTCCTCGGCCGCCACGTCGACCGCGCTGACCAGGGCTTCGCCGGCGCCGGCGTAGGCGGTGTGCGGCAGGATCGCGCCGACCTTCAGCGGTCCGCTCGCGGCGGCCGCGGTCGTTCCCGCCTCCTCGGGGGCCTCGCTGTTCGACGAGGAGCAGGCGGTGAGAGCGACCACCAGGCCGCCGGTGACGAGGGTGGTTATGAGTCCACGACTGACAGCAGTCACGTTGCACTCCTTAGCGGATACCGATCGGTGCACCAGAGTCTCGCCGATCTTGTATGCGGCACCGTATACAGAGCCGATTACAAAGAGGTAACGAAAGCCCGGAGGCCGAGGGCCTCCGGGCTCAGATGCTGGTCAGGCTGGGTTCAGGCGGCTTGCTTCAAGATCAGCTGGGTACGGCCGATGTGCGCGCGCACCAGGCTCTCCACGGCTACGCCGTCCCGCCGCGACAGGGCGTCGATCATCTGCCGGTGCTCGGCGTTGACCTGAGCGGCATCCTTCGCCGACATCAGCCAGGTGGCGCTCAGCGACCAGTGGCTGATGTTCGTCCGCTGCGCGAACTGCACCAGCAGCGGGTTGCCGCAGGCCGCCGTGACCAGGCCGTGGAACTGCCGGTTGAGCCGGTTCAGCTCCTTCGCCGTCGACCCCGGCCGGTCGATCGCGTCGGCGATCCGGGTCAGCTGCTTCAGATCCTCGGCGGTGATGTGCTCGGCGGCCAGGCGCGCAGCGGCGCTCTCCACGGCGGCCCGGGCCTCGACGATCTGCAGCGCCTCCTGCGGCGAATGATCGCGGACGACCCAGCCGCGGACCCGGGCGACCAGGCCTTCCTGCGCCAGCCGGAGCAGGGCCTCACGGACCGGGGTGCGGCTCACCTCCAGCGACGCCGCCAGCTCCTCCTCGACGAGCCGCCGGTTCGGGGCGATGTCGCCGTCCAGGATCGCGTCACGCAACTGCTGGTACGCCTTGTCCGCAGCGAACTGGACCCCGTCGACCGGGGCGGGCTGCAGGCTCTTCGGGAGTACCACGGCACGGTCCTTAAGTCATGTCCTCGGCGGTGTGCACCGAAGTGTAGGTGGCTGATCAAGGTTGATGGATAGTGCGACCGCTCACAGAACGCACGACAGCCCGGTCACCAGGGTGACCGGGCTGTTCACGAAACGTCAGTTCACTCGTTCAGGGTGCAGGGCGAGAGACCCTCGGCGTTCAGGTTCGGCTTGGCGGCGTTGCGGCCGATCGCCGTCTCGATCCGGTTGATCGCGGAGAACCGCTTGCCCTGCAGCGGGCCGAGGATCGCGTTCTGGATGAAGTTGGCGCCACCCTGACCCTGCGTGCTGACGATCCGGGCGTTCGCCTCGTTGATCTGGGTCTGCAGCAGCTCCAGGTTGCGGGCCACCTCGGCGGCGGCCTGCGCCGGGATCGCCACGCCGATGTTCACGGCCGGGCAGTTCACGGTGGGCACGCCCGCCGCGGCGTTACCGCCGTTGTCGCCGCCCGCGTTGCCGGGGCCGGCGGTGGCGACGGCGGTCGGCTGGGCCGCGGAGTTGCCGCCGTTCTGGTTCAGGCTGCACGGCGAGAGGCCCTCGGCGTTCAGGTTCGGCTTGGCGGCGTTGCGGCCGATCGCCGTCTCGATCCGGTTGATCGTCGCGAACCGCTTGTCCTCCAGCGGGCCGAGGATCGCGTTCTGGATGAAGTTGGCGCCACCCTGACCCTGCGTGCTGACGATCCGGGCGTTCGCCTCCTGGATCTGCGTGTTCAGCAGTGCGAGGTTCCGCTCCACTTCGGCCTTCGCCTGCGCCGGGACGGCCACGCCGATGTTCACGGCCGGGCAGTTCACGGTGGGCACGCCCGCCGCGGCGTTACCGCCGTTGTCCCCGCCCGTGTTGCCGCCGCCCGTGTTGCCGCCGCCCGCGTTGTCGCCGGCCGCGGCGGTGGGAACGGCCGTCGGCTGCGCCGCGGAGGCGCCTCCGTTCGCGTTCAGGCCGCACGTGGACAGGCCTTCGGCGTTCAGGTTCGGCTTCGCGGCGGTACGCCCGATCGCCGTCTCCATCCGGTTGATCGTCGCGAACCGCTTGTCCTTCAGCGGGCCGAGGATCGCGTTCTGGATGAAGTTGGCGCCACCCTGACCCTGCGTGCTGACGATCCGGGCGTTCGCCTCCTGGATCTGCGTGTTCAGCAGCTGAAGATTCCGCGTGATCTCCGCCTGCGCCGAAGCCGGCACCGCCACGTTGATCTTCACGCCCGGGCAGTTCACCGTCGGCACCGCGCCGTCGGCCGCAGCCGCCACGCCGAGTCCGACTCCGACCATGGCCACCGCGACAACCGCCACGCCGGCCACCTTCCACTGCCGAGCGTTCGTTCCGCCGTTGCTCCGGTAGCGCCTCATCTTCGTGCCTTCCTGTCGAACCGCCGTCTCGATCGGTCCATACGGGAACGCTCCCAAGAGGGATCGAAATAAAGAGAAACTTAAGGTTCTGACCCCTGCGCTCTTAAGAAACCTTGACCGTTTCCGATCACCCTCCACCCCCATGACCAGCACCAACGCCTCCACTGCCGCATCCTCTGCATCTCCACCACCGAATCCCACCGCGTCCCCGGCCCTGAAGCCCCAGCCCTCTGGCCCTGAAGCCCCCAGCCCTCCTCAAGAACAGCGCCCAGCGCACACCAAACCAACCCGCGCGTGCGTTCACCGCCCTCGAACAGCGGCCAGCGCACACAAAGGCATCCGGCGTGTGCGCTGACCGCCCTCGAACAGCCACGCGTGCGCTCACCGCCTCAGAATCGCGGCGTGTGCGGTGGCCGCCCTCAGGACGGCGGTGAGCGCACACGCGACCGGTGCGTGTGCGCTGACCGCCCCGAAACCGCAGCCCGTGCACCCACCCCCCCGGACACGGCGGCCAGCGCACACAAAGACACACGGCGCATGCACTGACCGCCCTCGAACAGCCACGCGTGCACTCACCGCCTCAGAATCGCGGCGCGTGCGGTGGCCGCCCTCAGGACGGCGGTGAGCGCACACGCGACCGGTGCGTGTGCGCTGACCGCCCCGAAACCGCAGCCCGTGCACCCACCCCCCCGGACACGGCGGCCAGCGCACACAAAGACACACGGCGCGTGCACTGACCGCCCTCGAACAGCCACGCGTGCGCTCACCGCCTCAGAATCGCGGCGTGTGCGGTGGCCGCCCTCAGGACGGCGGTGAGCGCACACGCGACCGGTGCGTGTGCGCTGACCGCCCTCGAACAGCCACGCGTGCGCTCACCGCCTCAGAATCGCCGCGCGTGCGGCAACCGCCCCGGGAACGGCCGCCAACGCACACGCAACCAGATGCGTGTGCGCTGACCGCCCCGAAACCACAGCACCTGCGCCCACCCCCGGGCACGGCGGCCAGCGCACACAAAGACACACGGCGCATGCGCTGACCGCCCTCGAACAGCCACGCGTGCGCTCACCGCCTCAGAATCGCGGCGTGTGCGGTGGCCGCCCTCAGGACGGCGGTGAGCGCACACGCGACCGGTGCGTGTGCGCTCACATCGTGTGGTGCGGTGGTGGATTCGTCAGATGCGGCCGGCTCCGGCGCCGGCGTTCACCGTTGCGGGGACCGCGGCGGACGGGGTGGGCGGCGCCGCTCGCAGGGTGGGGGTCCAGCCCGCGTCGGTGCCGAGATCCGGGTCGTGGGTCGCGTTGTACTCCGCGAGGAGGCTGACCGGGCGGATCGGGCCGGTGCCGACCCTGGTCAGCGTGCCGATCTCGGTCATCGCGGTGCCGCCCCAGTCGTAGACGAAGTCGTCCAGGCTGATGTCGGCGCTGCGGAGCAGGAAGTTGTTCTCCGCGTAGATGGCCGAGTAGACCCCGACACCCCAGGAGTACGAATAATCGTCCTCATCGGTCAGGTAATAGTAATTGTTGTAGACGTCCACCTGACCGAATCGCACGCGTGGCACCCGCTGGCCCACATTGGCGAACTTGTTGTGGTGAATCGTGACGCGCAGTTTTCCGGCGTCGGCGCCGACCGTGTTCGTGGAGCCGATCAGCATCGTCTTGTCGTGTTCCTGGAAAGTGTTCCAGGAGACCGTGACGTAGTCGGACGCGCGGATCACGTCGAGGGCGCCGTCGTGCACCTGATAGGGCCGCCCGAAGTAGAGCGGCTGCGTCGCGTCGACGTTGTCGCCGTCGCTCAGCGTGTTGTGATCGGCCCAGACGTGGGTGGCGCCGGTGAGGGTGATCAGGTCGTAGGCCGAGTTCCAGTTGCCGGCCGAGCCGTCGGTCGGGTCCCAGGCCGGGAAACAGTCGGCGGCGTCCTCCAGGCGCAGGTTGCGGATGATGACATTGTCGACGTTCTGGACCAGCAGGTTGGCGCCGACCAGCCGGGCGTTCGGCAGGCCGTAGATCGTGGTGTTCGGGCCGACCCTCAGCTGGATCCGGGCGGCCTGGTTGCGGGCGGACCGTACCCGGGCTTCTTCGAGCGGGCCGGTCGGGCGGGTGGCGGTGCCCCAGACGGCCGGGTCGTAGGCAGCCAGGTAGGCGTCCAGCGAGTAAGCCGGGTCGGCGTAGTCGGCGCAGGTCAGCGCGTTGCCGGCGTCGTCGGTGTTGGCGCGGATCGTGCCCGAGATCAGCACGATCCGGGGTGTCGGGTCGGTGCCGCCGGCCAGGGCCGCGGCGAGTTCGGCCCGGGTACGGACGACGAAGACGTGCGCGTCGTCGGCCGCCGCGCCGCCGGTGGTTCCGCTGGTGGCAGCGGCCCATCCGTCGTTCGCGGGTAGCACCGCCCGAGCCCCGGCGGGGACGGCGGCGGCGGCGGAAGCGGAGGCGGCGGCGGAAGAGGCGAGGACGGCGGCGGCGGAAGAGGCGGGGACGGCGGCGGCGGTGGCGGCGAGGATCAGGCCGAGAGTCGCGGAGAGAACTATCCGGGAGCGCATCGTGGCCTACTCGACCGGTTCCAGGTGCATCCAGGTGAAGACCAGCGGGTCGGGGCCCCGGCTGATCAGGTGGTGGTCCTCGCCCGGCTCGAACACGATCGCCTCGCCGGCCTCGAACTCGTCCACCTCGGCGCCCTCGATCTCGATGGCGCCGCTGCCCTGGATGATGACGAAGACCTCGGGCACGGAATGCACGTGCCGGCCCGGTTCGTCGTGGGTGCGGAACTGCGGCTGGGCGTAGACCCGGAATCCGCCGCGCTGCACGACGTGCCCGGGGAGAACGCTGGTGAACGTGGGACCGCGATGGTGGTCCTGCAATTCCTTCACGGCTAATTTGCGCACGATCTTCCTCCATTCATGAAAGGCGCAGGAGTTGGGGACGGCCCGCCCACGGGACGCCGATCTCGGAGGGCAGTTCGCCGGTGGCGGCGACCTGCCGGACCAGTTCGTCGATGCCGGGGAGCACCGATCCGCCGCCCGAGGGGTGCGGGGCGAGCCATTTCGGAGCGATCTCGAGCGGGGGCGCGGAGCGTACGATCGCCTCGCCCATGGCAGTGAAGAGCGCGGTCCGGCGCAGGGGCGCCAGCAGCGGGACCGCCGGATCCGCGCGGTGATCGAGCAGGTTCTCGAGCAGCCCGGTACGCCCCGGCACCGCGATGAGATCCGAGCCGGGCAGCCGCAGGCGGTCGGTCGGGTACTCCAGGGCCGCGCCGCCGACCTGGATCTCGCCGGCCAGGAAGACCGCCGATGCGAGCGTCACCCCCACCGTGATCTGCCGGCCGTCCGCTCCGGTCACCCGCAGGAACGTGGTGTCGTCGGTGGCGATGTCCCGGGTCCGGTACGCCTCCAACTCCAGCAGAGCCGGCCGGTACGCGGGTCCGGCGATGACGAGCGCCTGCATGAGCGCATGCGCGAACGGGTTGACCAGGGCGCCGTCGAAGACCGGGCGGCCGTCGACGAGCCGCCGCCCGGCCCAGGGCGCCCGGGTGTAGTAGGTGTCCGGCCGCCACCAGGCCCCGAAGACCCCGATCGGCCCGGCGAGATCCGCGGCGATGAGCGCGGCGAGGGCCGCCGACCCGAGCGCCTGGAAACCGACCTGGCAGAGCCGACCGGTGCTCTCCACGGCCGCCGCCAGCTCACGGTGTTCCCCGGACGACGTCACCGGCGGCTTCTCCAGCAGCAGGTCGGCGCCGGCAGCGAGCACGTCGAGGGCGATCGGCAGGTGGGTGTGCGGCGGGGTGCAGATCACCACGACGTCCGGGTGGACGGTGGCGAGCAGCGTCGTGTGATCGGTGAAGAACGGCACGCCGTCCAGGGGCGCCGACGGGTCCGGGCCGAACGGCTGCCGGTCGCACAGCCCGGCCACCGCGATCCGGCCCTCGTCGGCGAGTCGCTGCAGCGTGCGGCGATGCGAGAGCCCGTGTCCACCGGCGCCGACGAGCGCGACACGCGGGGTCATGCGCCCGCCTCCCGGATGGTGGCCTCGGCGCCGTGCCGGTCCAGCGACGAGTACCACCGGACCACTTCGCGGCGCAGCACGTCGTCGCCGGCCAGCGAGGGCGGGAACACCTCGGTCAGGCCGAGCAGCGCGCTGGTCACGCCGTTCGGGGTGTCCGGGACGGCCGACAGCGACTCCCGGATGCGGGAGGCCATGGGGTCGTCGAGGGGTAGCGGCGCGCCGCTGTCGGCGTACCCCCGCGCGAAGCGCATCCAAGCGGCCAGGAACAGCCCCGCCCAGCAGGGCGTCCCACCCTGATCGCGCAGGTCCTGGACGGTGCCGAGCAGGCGGTGCGGCAGTTTCTGGGTGCCGTCCATCGCCACCTGGAGGGTGCGGTGGCCGAGTTCGCGGTTCGCGAAGCGCGTCAGGACCGTCGCGCCGTAGCCGGTGACCGTCGTGCCGGGCGGCGGGGTGACGGCCGGCGTCACCTCGTCGGCGAGGAATCGGCGCAGGACTCCGGTCATGCCGGGGAGTTCGAGGGCGTCGGCGATCAGCTCGCGGCCGGCCAGCGCGCCCAGGTACGCCAGCGCCGAGTGCACGGCGTTGAGAGCCCGCAGCTTGAGCGTCTCCCACGGGGTCACGTCGGTGGTGAGGATCGCGCCGGCCGCCGCCCAGTCCGGCCGCCCGCCGGGGAAGCGATCCTCGATCACCCACTGGGTGAAGGGTTCGGCGGCTACCGGGACGGCGTCGTCGGCGCCGAGCGCGAGGGCCGCCCGCCGGCGATGATCAGCGCTGGTGGCCGGAACGATCCGATCGACCATGGTGGACGGGAAGGCGACGGTGTCCGGCAGTTCCGCGCCCGCGTGCTCCAAGGTCTCGGCGACCAGGGACCGCACCCGGGGCCCGTTGCCCTGCAGGTTGTCGCAGCAGAGCACGGTCAGCGGCGCGCCGTGGCGGGCGAGGATCCCCCGGGCCAGCAGGGCCGGCACCGACACCGGTGGCGCCTTGCCGGTCACCTGGGCGCTGAGGTCCGCCGGCGGCTGGTAGGCCTTCTCGGTCACGGTGAGGGAGACGATCCGGATGCCCGGATCGGCGACGGCGGCCACCACCCCGTACGGATCACCGGCCGCGTGAGCGAGTCCCGCCAGGATGCCGACCGCGCGCACGTGATCCCGTTCGCCGGAGCCCACGGTGAGCACGCTGTACAGCTGATCCTGTTCCCGCAGCCGGTCCACGATCTCCCGGGAGCGCGGCGCGACCCCGACGATCCCCCAGTTCCCGCCGGACGCGGCCACCGCCGACTCGGTGTAGACGGCCTGATGTGCCCGGTGGAACGCGCCCAGCCCGAGGTGGACGATGCCGGGCCGGACCTCGCCGGGCCGCACCAGCGGCCGGCTCGCGATCGGCAGGGCGTTCTGGGAGGAGAGGCCCAGTTTCATTTCCGGTCCAGCCGGAAGACTCGTTTCGGCAGGTGGTAGGCGAGGTCCGCGATCGTCTCGGCGGCCTCGTCCAGCGGCAGCCGATCCTCGGCGACCAGCCGGGCCAGGAATCCGGCGTCGATCCGGCGGGCCACGTCGTGCCGGGCCGGGATCGAGCAGAACGCGCGGGTGTCGTCGGCGAACCCGGCCGTGTTGTAGAAGCCGGCCGTCTCGGTGACCGCCTCGCGGAATCGGCGCAGGCCCTCCGGGCTGTCCAGGAACCACCAGGGCGCGCCGAGGTAGAGGGCCGGGTATCCGCCGGCGAGCGGCGCCAGCTCTCTCGTGAACGTGGTCTCGTCGAGGGTGTAGAGCACGATCCGCAGCCGCGGGTCGTTGCCGTAGGCGTCGAGGAGGGGGCGGAGGCCGCGTACGTAATCGGTCGCGGAGGGAATGTCGCCTCCGACATCGCGGCCGTGCCGTTCATAGAGGGACCTGTCGTGATTACGCACCGACCCCGGGTGCAGCTGCATCACCAGGCCGTCGTCCAGCGACATCCGCGCGAACTCGACGAGCATGTGCGCCCGGAACGCCTCGGCATCGGCGGCGTCCGCACCACCGCCCAGCGCCTTGCGATAGAGCACGGCCGCCTCGGCATCGTCGAGCACCAGCGTCGCGGCGGTCGGATGCCCGTGGTCGGAGCTGGTGGCGCCGGCGGCGATGAAGAGCTCTCTCCTTCTCCGGAGAGCATTCACGAAGCCGGGGTACGTCCCGACGTCCGTGCCGGTCAGCTCCCCCAGGGCGGCGACCCGGTCCTGCCAGCCGGGCCATTCCACGTCGACGAGGTTGTCGGGGCGGAATGTGGTGATGACCCGGTCGCCCCAGCCGTCGGCGGCGAGTTTGGCGTGGTGGGTCAGCTCGTCGAGCGGGCTCTCGGTGGTCGCCAGCACTTCGATGTTGAACCTCGTGAAGAGCGCCCGAGGGCGGAAGTCCTCCTGGCGCAACTTGTCCGATATCTCGTCATAGATGATGTCGGCGGTGGCCTTGTTGAAAGGGCGCTGGATCCCGAAGACGTCAGTGAAGACCTTCTCCGTCCACAACCGCGACGGAGTCCCCCGGAACAGATGCCAATTCTCTGCCAGGAGCCGCCAGATCTCCCGGCCGTCCTGCTCGACCTCGGATCCGTCGATGCTCGGCACCCCGAGCCGGCTCTGCGGAATCCCCTGGCTCGCCAGCATCCGGGTGACGTAGTGGTCGGGCACCACGAAGAGCCGCGCCGGATCCGGGAACGGGGTGTCGTCGGCGAGCAGCGCCGGATCGACGTGCCCGTGCGGGCTGATCAGCGGCAGGTCCTTGACGCTCGCGTAGAGCTCGCCGGCGATCCGCCGCTGCGCCGGGTCCGAGGGAAAGAGATGGGTCACCTGATGATCTCCTCGATGTTCAGTACGTCTTTCACGCGGACAGCCGTGCCGGTCCTGATCGACTCGTTGGCGGCGAGGCCGGTGAGCAGGGCCCGGGCGCCGTCGGTCGCGGTCGCCATCCGGGCCAGCGGATCCTCCGAGCCGCCGACGAGATCGGCCAGCATGCGGACGTCGGCGCCGCCGTGCCCGCCACGGGACAACCCCTCGACGACCACTTCGCGCGGCGGCGCCCAGTACGGCCGCACCAGCAGCCGCTTGAACCCGCTCTCCGCCGCCGACTCCGCGCCCGGCTCGCCCTTGACCGCCCCGGCCGCGGCGGGCGCCACGTGGTCGCTCTCCACGACCTCGAGTTCGAGCCGCCCCCTGCTGCCATTGATCATCAGCCGGTAGCCCTCCCACGGCGCGTAGGCCGTGAGGTGATAGCTCATCGAGGCGCCACCGGCGTAGCGGACCAGCACCGCCATATCGTCCTCGATGGACACGCCGGGCGCGAAGACGTTCTGGTCGCGGTGGTAGCCGTCGTGGTGCTCGGTGTCGAGATAGAGCTCCTTGAGGCCGGGCTCGTCCTCCAGCTTGAGCGCGAAAGGGTCGCCCTCTGCCTTATCCGCCAGATGCGCCCGCTCATAGTCGCGCGCATACCCGTGCTTGCGCCCCTGATCGCCGTAGAAGAAGAGCCGGCCGGCCGCGAAGACCTCGGCCGGCTCGTCGTCCAGCCACCAGTTGACCAGGTCGAAGTGGTGGCTCGCCTTGTGCACGAGCAGGCCGCCCGAGTTGGCCTTGTCCCGGTGCCAGCGGCGGAAGTAGTCGGCGCCGTGCCGCACGTCGAGCAGCCACTCGAAGTGCACCGAGCCGATCTCCCCGATCTCGCCGCTCTGGATGATCCGCTTCACCGCCTCGTGCAAGGGGTTGTAGCGGTAGTTGAAGGTGACCTGGACCGTGCGGCCGGTGCGCTTCACCGCCTCCAGGATCCGGCGGCATCCGGGAGCGTCGACCGTCATCGGCTTCTCGGTGATCGCGTCGCAGCCGGCCTCGATCGCCGCCACGATGTAGTCGGCGTGGTACCGGTCCACGGTCGTGACCAGGGCGACGTCCACCCGCTCGCGCTTGAGCATGCCGGTGAAGTCGGCCGCGTCGTAGACCGGGACCGGCGAGGCGCCGAGGCGCCGCAATCGTTCGTTGTGGACGGCGGGCCGGGCCGGGTTCGTGTCCGCCAGGGCGACCAGCTCGGCCACGTCGGCGTGGTCGGTGGCCAGGGCCCTGAGGAACAGGCCGGCCCGGGCGCCGGCGCCCACGAGGGCGTACCGGCGGCGGGGTGACTGGGGCATTCCGTCGCCTCCATTGTCGGCAAACGTTTGCAGCAGGTTAGCGGGACCGCCGTGACAGATGTCAATGTCATGCCCAAATTTGCCCGGTTTTATTAGCATTGCGAAACGTCACCGCCACAAGATCGACATAGATAGGGATTGACACCTCCGCAACCGTTTGCATAAATGTCTCCACCGGAGAGATCCGGGTCACACAACTGGGGAGGGCATCGTGGCCGTGACGATCCGGGACGTAGCACGAGCGTCCGGAGTGCACATCTCCACGGTGTCGCGCACCTTCTCAGCGCCGCACCTGGTCAACCCCGAGACCCGCTCCCGGGTTCTGGCCACCGCGGAGCAGCTCGGTTACCGCCCGAACCGGGCGGCCCGGGCACTGATCACCGGTCGTACCCACAACATCGGCCTGATCGTGGCCGACATAGCGAACCCGTTCTTCCCGCCGCTGATCAAGGCGGCCGAGACACATGCCCGGCGGCGGGACTACCACGTCTTCGTCGCCGACACCGATGAGGATCCGATCGTCGAGGCCGACCTGGTCCAGGCCTTGGCGAAACAGGTCGACGGGATCCTGCTCTGCAGCCCCCGGATGACCGACGACCAGATCGAGCAGCTCCGCCGCGAGGTGCCGCTGGTCGTCATCAACCGCATGATCACCGGCTTGCCCGCGGTGGTCATGGACGTGGGTCAGGGCGCCCGGTCCGCCGTGCGTCACCTGCTCGACCTGGGTCACCGCCACCTGGTCTACCTGTCCGGACCGCGTGGCTCCTGGACCAACCGGGAGATCCGCAGGGCTGCCGGGGCCACCGCCCGGGCCGCCGGCGCGGAGCTCACCGTTCTCGGCCCGCACCAGCCGGTCACCGCGGCCGGCGCCGCGGCGGCCGAGGCCGTGCTGGCCACCGGCGCCACCGCGGTGCTCGCCTACAACGACCTGATGGCGATCGGCCTTCTCCAGGCGTTGCAGGACCGGCACATCGCGGTGCCCGGAGAGGTCAGCGTCGTCGGCATCGACGACATCGCGGCAAGCGAACTGGTCCGCCCCCAGCTCACCACGGTGGCGAACCCGACCGCTGCCGCCGGACGGGCCGCCGTCGACATGCTCCTGCAGCAGGGCGACGACGGCTCCACCGGACAGATCAACCTGCACACCGACCTTGTCATCCGCAACTCCACCGGTCCGGGTCCGTTCCAGCCGGCCGGTGCGACCACCGCTGAGGTCGCCGCATACGTCAAGGAGTGACGACAAGCCATGACCGCTACACACCCGCCCCGACGTGCTTTCCTCCGCACCCTCGTCGCCGGCATGCTCGCCCTTCCCCTGGTGCTCGGCGCCTGCGGGAGCGACGACGCGGGCGACGACGGCAAGACCGAGCTGAGCTTCTTCTGGTGGGGAGGCGAGGCCCGGGCCGACCTGACCACCAAGGCGCTCGACCTCTACACCGCGAAGCACCCGGACGTGACGTTCAAGAAGACCTGGCAGGCCAACCAGGGTTACTTCGACAAGCTGGCCACGCTGACGGCCGGTGACGACGCGCCGGACATCTTCCAGATCGACGACAACTACCTCTCCGAGTACGCGACCCGCAACGTCACGCTCGACCTCACCCCGTACCAGTCCTCCGGCAAGATCGACACTTCGAAGTTCCCCGAGGGCCTGTGGAAGTACGGCGTCGTCGACGGCAAGCTGGCCGGCCTGGCGTTCGGCGAGAACACCCAGGGCCTCGTCTACAACAAGTCCAAATTGGAGGCCGCCAAGCAGCCGCTCCCCACGACCGGGATGAGCTGGGAGGAGCACATCGCCTGGGCGCAGAAGGCCGGGCCCGCGGCACAGACGGCCGGCACCCAGGACCCGAGCGCCGACTACAAGGCGTTCTGGCTGTGGCTGCGCCAGCAGGGCAAGGAGATGTACAACGGCAACCAGCTCGGCTTCACCGCCGCCGACGTCACCCAGTGGTTCGAACTGTGGAAGGGCGCCCGGGACAGCAAGGCGACCCCGACCGCCGACGTGATCCACGAGGGCAACGCCACCGACATCACCAAGCAGCTGGTGGTGACGAACAAGGCGCTCACCTCGTGGGTGTGGGCGAACCAGATGCCCGAGCTGCAGAAGAACACGACCGACGAGCTCGGCGTCGTGGCGTACCCGGGTGACAACAGCAAGCAGTGGCCGCGCGCCTCGATGTACTTCTCGGTGTTCCGGGGCAGCGAGCACGCCGACATCGCGGCCGACGTCATCAACTTCCTGGCGAACGACCCGGAGGCCGGCGCGATCCTCGGCACCGACCGGGGCCTGCCGTCGAACCTCGACATCCGCAAGTCGGTGGCGGCCTCCACCGACAACCCGTCGATGAAGCAGACCATCGCCGTCATCGACGAGCTGTCGAAGAGCTACGGCCCGTCGCCGACCGTCCCGCCGCGCGGCCACAGCGTGGTCCGCCAGGAGCTGATCAAGGCAGCTGAGGAGGCCCAGTACGGACGGGCCACCCCGGCGCAGGCCGCCGAGCAGTTCTTCGCCGCCAGCCAGGCGGCAGTCAGCCGGTGAGTCCCGTGGCAGTAACCCAGGCGCCGTCGCCAGCGCCGACAGCCGGTCCCGCCGCCACCCGGCGGCGGGGCCGGCCCGCCCGGCACAAGTCGGACGGCGCGGCCGGCTACATCTTCCTCTCTCCCTGGCTGCTCGGGTTCGCCGCCATCACGGCGGTCCCGATGCTGATGTCGCTCTACCTCAGCTTCACCAACTACGACGTGCTCAGCGACTGGTCGTCGACCGAGTGGGTCGGGCTGGACAACTACCGCCAGATGTTCACCGAGGACCCCTCGTTCTGGCACGCGGTCCGGGTCACCATCACGTTCGCCCTGATCGCGACCCCGCTGAAGCTCGCCGCCGCGCTCGGTGTCGCGCTGCTGCTGAACAAGGCGTTCCGCGGCGACGGCGTGTTCCGCGGCCTGTTCTACCTGCCGTCGCTGCTGGGCGGCAGCGTCGCGGTCGCCATCGTCTGGAAGAGCATGTTCAACGGCGACGGCTCGTTCAACGCGTTCCTCGCCTGGTTCGGCATCGAGGGCAAGGCCTGGGTGAACGACCCGGACTACGCGCTCGGCACGCTGATCCTGCTCGCGGTCTGGCAGTTCGGCGCCCCGATGGTGATCTTCCTGGCCGGTCTGAAGCAGGTGCCGCAGGAGCTCTACGAGGCGGCGTCGGTGGACGGCGCCGGCCCGGTACGCCAGTTCCTCGCGGTGACCCTGCCGATCCTCTCGCCGGTGATCTTCTTCAACCTGGTGCTCGAGACGATCAACGGGTTCCAGGGCTTCACCTCGGCGTTCGTGCTCTCCGGCGGCACCGGCGGCCCGGTCGACTCGACCCTCATGTACACGCTGCACCTCTACAACAAGGGCTTCACCGAGTACCAGATGGGCTACGCGTCCGCGATGGCCTGGGTCTTCCTGCTCTCGATCGGCCTGATCACCGTGGTCATCTTCCGCACCGGCAAGTTCTGGGTGCACTACTCGGACAGTGAGGACTGATGAAGCGATCTGTCGTACTCGTCGTCCTCACCGCGATCGTCCTCTACCCGCTCGTCTGGATGCTCGGCAGCTCGTTCAAGTCGCCGCAGGAGGTCCTCAACAACATGTCGGTGTTCCCACGGGAGTTCACCCCGGGCAACTACACCGACGGCTGGTCCCACTTCGACGTGGCGTTCGGGCGGTTCTTCCTGAACAGCGCCATGGTCGCGATCCTGACCGTCGTGGCGAACTGCGTCTCCTGTCTGCTCGCCGCGTACGCCTTCGCCCGTCTGCGTTTCCGCCTCCGCGGCTTCTGGTTCGCCATCATGATCGGGACGCTGCTGCTCCCCGGCCATGTGCTGATCGTCCCGCAGTTCGTGATGTTCAAGGCGTTCGGCCTGGTGGGCGGCGACTGGCCGTACGCGCCGCTGATCGTGCCGCAACTGCTCGCCACCGAGGCGTTCTTCGTCTTCCTGATGGTCCAGTTCATGCGCGGCGTCCCCCGCGAGCTGGACGACGCCGCGAAGATCGACGGCTGTACGGCGTTCGGCGTGTTCCGGCACGTGATCCTGCCGCTGTCCCGGCCGGCCCTCGTCTCCACCGCGATCTTCTCGTTCATCTGGACCTGGAACGACTTCTTCCGCCAGCTCGTCTACCTCTCCGACCTGGAGAAGTACACGGCGCCGGTGGCGTTGACGCTCTTCATCGACTCCAGCGGCCAGTCCGCCGTCGGCCCGATGTTCGCGATGTCGGTGCTGTCGCTCGCCCCGGTCTTCCTGTTCTTCGTGGCGTTCCAGCGCATGCTCGTCGAGGGCATCAACACGACGGGCCTCAAGGGATGAACTGGCCCGCCGAGGATCACGTGATGCCCCGCCCGGACTGGCGTGAGCGGTTCGCGCTCGGCGCCGACGTGGCCCTCATCGGGATCCTCACCACCGTGGTCGCGCTGCCGGTGCTCACCGCGCCGGCAGCGCTGGCGGCCGGCTCCTCGGCGATCCGGCACCGCTACACGTCGGGCAGCCTTCCCCCGCTCAGGCCGCTGCTGCACCAGTTCCGCCACGGCCTGCTCCGGGGCCTGCCGGTGATTCTGCTCGCCGCAGCCCTTCTGCTCGACCTGACCGCCATCGGTCGAGGCTGGGTGCCCGGCGGCCCCCTCCTGCTGATCCTGACAGCCGCGGCGATCGCCTGGTTGGCGGGAGTGGCCGGCCTGACCTTGGTCATAGTGGGACGGAACCCTCAGTCGCCGTGGCGCGCGGCAGCCCGCATCGCCGGGAATCAGCCGAAAGCCGTCGCGGCGATATCAGCGACAGGAGTGCTGGCCTTCTTCCTGGCCCTGACGATCCCCGTCACCATCCCCCTGCTGGTCGGCATCCAGCTTTTCGCGGCACACATCTTGGCAGACCGTCTTTCCCCATTTGTACGGTGATAGCGCCCGTCCCCCACCGCACCGGCCCCGTCTCCCAGCGCACCACACCTGCGGCCACCTCCCGCCGGCGCCCGCCACCGCCATCCCCGGCGAACCCTCCCCCCTGACCCAGCACCATCCGACCAGCACACCCATCGCGCATCCCACTGCCTTCACCCCACCGCTTCATCCCACTGCCTTCACCCGACCGCCTTCACCCCATCCCTCCGCACCACGGTCGCTGCTCGCCGCACCACGGTGACTCCTCTCGGCACCACGGCGACTCCTCGCCGCACCACAGTCGCTGCTCGCCGCACCACAGTCGCTGCTCGCCGCACCACAGTCGCTGCTCGCCGCACCACGGTGGCTCCTGGCCGATCTTGGGCGATCTCGCACATCCGAGGGTCGAGAGTCACCCAAGATCGCGGCAGGGGGCCGTAGCGGGACCGCACCGCTGGCAGGCTGCCCCCGTGACAGGGCGCGTCACTGGCGAGTCTTCGCTTGGCAGGCCGTCCCGTGGCAGGCCGTCCCGTGGCAGGCCATCACGTGACGGGCACTCACCTGCCGCGCCCTCGCGTGGCGAGCCATCACGTGCCGGGCCATCACGTGCCGGGCCATCACGTGCCGGGCCGTCACGTGACAGCCTTCCGTGGCGAGCCGTCCCGTGGCAGGCCGTCACGTGACAGCCCTTCCGTGGCAGGCCGTCGCGTGGCAGGCGCGGCTGCGTGAGGACCTGGCGACCGGCCGTCGGGTGGCAGGCCATCACGTGACGGGCACTCACCTGCCGCGCCCTCGCGTGGCGAGCCATCACGTGCCGGGCCGTCACGAGACAGGCCCTTCCGTGGCAGGCCTACGCGTGTGCTGTCAGGCCAGTCCCCAGAGGGGCCGTGGCTTATCGCTGTTCCGGTGCCGCTCGACAGCGAAGGGCCACAGCTGATCGGTGTCGGCTGTGGCCCTCGGTGCTGGACCGGTGTCGAAAAGATCTGCCGTCACGGACGGTGACGGCGGATCTTGGAGTCTTGCGGCTTCGTGGAGAGTCGTGGGTGTTGTGGGCACCACGGCTTTCCATCAATCGGCCGCTCCGGGAACAGAGCGTGACCAGCGCCGATTCGGCTTATGTCAATCCGTGAAGTCGTGGGCGGCCAGGGCCTTCTCGATCTTGGCGCGGTGTGCCCGCTCCCAGTCGTCGAGCGACTCGGCCTCCTCCTCGGCCAGCTTCGCCTGCGCCGCCGCGAGCACCTCGTCGTGACGGTCGCCGGGCACCACGACGACGCCCTCCTCGTCGGCGACCACCACATCGCCCGGACGGACCGTGACGCCTCCGCAGATCACTGATGCTCCGTGCGTACCGAGCCGGGTCTTGGTCCCGGGAATCGGGATCACCCCGCGTGCGAACACCGGGAACCCGATCTCCCGCACCTCGCCCAGATCCCGGATCAACCCGTCCAGCACCAAGGCCGCCACCCCGCGGCGATGAGCCACCGCGCACACGTTGCCGCCGGCCAGCGCGTAGTCCAGATCCCCGGACTGCACCACGATCACCGCACCGGGCTCGGCCCGGTAGATGGCCGCATGCAGCATCAGGTTGTCGCCGGGCGGGCAGCTGACGGTGAACGCCGGACCGGCCACCCGGGGCGGCGGCCCCCACAACGGCCGGATCCCGATGTCCATGACCTGCGAACGCCCCAGCACATCAGCCAGCGTGGTGGGCGGAACACTGCTGAAACCGGTCATCCACGACCTCCGAATCCAGGCGGCACCCAAGATCACCCTGCCCGCCCGGCCGGAGCGCCGCAACCCCTAGGCGGCTGCGGCGGCGGCCGAGGCCTCAGCGACCGCGATGAGCACGCCCAGCACGAAGATCTGGATGGCCAGGGGAAGCCCGGGCAGGTCGGCCTCGAGGTTGCCGGTCCACGAGCTGGTCCGCTTGATCACGCCGACCGGGATCCCGTTGTGCAGCATCTGCTGCTCGTTGCGCCAGATCGACGTGCGCTGGAAGTCGTAGACCCGGCCACCGGCCTCCACCGTCCAGTTCTTGCGGTTCACCTTCGCCGCCGACGCGACGACGGCGCCGGACCCGTCGGTCATCGAGTACTTCGAACCCCACGCGTTGGAGCGCACCTGGTAGTCCCGGCCGTCGAGGGTGAAGCGACCGCCGCTCTTCCAGACGCTGGAGTCCCAGAAGGCGACCGGAACCCCGTCCTGGAACAGGTCGTACTGCGATCGCCACATGCTCTTACGTTCGGCCTTCAGCATGCTCCCAGCCTAGTGAGCTGCCGCAACGCCCCGCTCCCACGGCGGTGGCACCCGGACCGCGGCCATCCCGGCCGCGGCGGCGGCCCGCAGCCCGAGCTCGGTGTCCTCGAACACCAGGCATCTCGCCGGGTCGACCCCGAGCTGCTCGGCGCCGAGCAGGTAGGCGTCCGGGAACGGCTTGGGCCGCGCGTAGTCCCCGGCGCAGACCAGCACCTCGAACCGGTCCAGCAGACCGAGCGCCTCCAGCGACGCCGTGACGGACAGTCGTGTGCTGCCGGAGACGACACCGATGGGCAGCCGCCCGTACGCGTCCTCGATGTGCTCCAGCACCCCGGGCACACCCTTGATCGTGGGCAGCCCGGCCCGGAACAGCTCCTCCTGACGTTCCGCGACCCGGTGAACCGGCATGTCCAGGTTCTGCTGCTCGTTCAGCGAGGCGACGATGTCGGCGACCGGCCGCCCGCCCCACGCGTAGAACAGCTCCTCCGGGAACACGCATCCCCACTCCGCGAGCGCCGCCTGCCAGGCCAGGTAGTGCGCCGGCATCGAGTCGGTGATCGTTCCGTCGCAGTCGAAGAGATACGCCTGAAATTCGCCGTCCGGCACGGGAAGCAACACGACCGCAGGGTACGGCGGCGTCTCGCCTGCCCGCCCCGCACATGGCAGGTTGGTGACATGGACTACCGCCGCACGTACCGCTCCGCCGCCATCGCCTTCGCCGACCTGGTCTCCCGGATCCCGCCCGACCGCCTCGACGGCCCGGGTCTGGGCGAGTGGACCCTGCGCGACCTGCTCGGCCACACCGTCAGCTCGGCGTTGCGCCAGGTGCCGCAGGCGCTGTCCCAGCAGGCGCCGATGCTGGTGGTACCGGCGCCCGAGGCCTACTTCGCCGCCGTCCACCGCGCCCCGAAGGAACTGCTGGCCGCCGCCCGCACCGCCTCCACCGATGACGCCCGCGCCACCGGCAAGGCCCTCGGCGACAACCCGGCGGACGCGGTGAGCGGCTTCGTCGGCCAGGCCACCGCCGCCCTCGCCGCCGCCGGCGACGACGACCTGATCACCACCCCGGCGGGCGGGATGCGGGTCCGGGACTGGCTACCCACCCGGACCTTCGAACTGACGGTCCACGCCACCGACGCCGCTGAGGCATCCGGACAGCCGATCTCCCTGGACCCCGACACGCTGGCCGAGACCGCCGCCCTCGCGGCACGGATCGCCGCCGCCATCGGCGAGGGGCAGGTGGCGCTGCGAGCCCTGACCGGCCGCGCCTCGCTCCCTGCGGGCTTCACCGTCATCTGAGCGGATTCCGGCATGACACCGGCATGACAGAAGTCCCCTGATCACTGTCACACCGCAGCGGAATGCGTACCGGCGGAGGGGAGGGAAAAGGCGAGCGTACGGGCGGATCGTCCGGTGGAACTTGTTTCCGCGCCGTTAAAGGGCGCCGGAGAGTCTTGCGGAAGATGCACGTTCATCAATAATGAGCGCCATGAATCGAGCCGAGGCGATACCGGTTGCCGGATCCCGGAGCACGACCGCATCGCCACCACCGCAGCCCCCCGACCCCGGGGCCGGCACCGCGAAGCCGGACCTCCCCCTACCCCGTCTGAGACCCCAGGCGCCGATCGTGGCACGCCCCTCGGGGCGGTCACCTGAGACAGCGGCAGGGCCGCCGGCACGGCGCCGGGGTACCACCCGACGTCTGGTCGGCTTGTGAGCCCACCCGCGCGGCCGCTCCCATCCCCCGAAGCGGACCGCGCCTTCCGAGTACGGAACACCGACGACCCGACCGACCGGCCCGGCGGCATCGCACCCTGCCGGATCGGCCGAGACCTCCTCACCAGGACCCGGCGCACCGGCCCACGACGGCCGGCCGAACGCCGCATCGCGCGCCTCGCCCACGCGCTCCAAGATCCAGTGCGCGGGAAGAGGGCGCCGGACACGCCCCCGGCCGGGCGGGAAGCGCTGAACGAGCCCTCCGCCGGGCAGCAGGACATCGCGAAGCCCGCGACCCGGGCCGACGACCACCCCACGGCCGGGACGGCGCAGAAAACCGCGGCCGGGACGGCGCAGGAACCCACGGCCGGGACGACGCAGGAACCCACGGCCGGGACGGCACGACACGCCACGGCCGGGACGGCACAGGAATGCACGGCCAGGCCGGCCCCGTCGTCCGGGGTGAGGGCCGGCGAGCGGGCGGTCCCCCGTACCGGGAAATCGCGCCCACCACCAAGGCCGCTCCTCAGGAACCGTAAAGCGAGCTCACAGGAAGCCGACTCATAGTGGAGGAACACACCCCCTCATGGAGGCCCCGATGCTCCTCGGTCTTGTCGGTTTGGCACTGTTGCTCTTTCAGTTCCTGCTCATCGCCCGTGCCATCCTCGACTGGAGCGTGACGCTGGCCGGACCGGCCATGCCGGGCTCGTTCCGGTCGCAGGCGCTGCGCGGTGTCTACGCGGTCACCGAGCCGGTGCTGGCCCCGGTCCGCCGGGTGATCCCGCCGCTGCGTGTCGGTGGTGTGGCGATCGACCTGTCGTTCATCATCGTCTTCTTCGCGATCGGCCTGCTCCGCGCGTTCATCTGACAGGACACACGACGGCCGGCTCCCCTCGACGGGGAGCCGGCCGTCGTTTCAGCGCAGGATGTCGTCGACGAACTCGCACGCGAGGGTGTCGAAGAACGTGCGGCCACCCTCGTGGCCGTCCCACTCGTACACCTCGATCCGCTTCTCGCCCGGAATCGTGTTGTAGGCGCCGAAGACACCCGACGGCGGGCAGACGTCGTCCATCAGGCCCACCGACAGCAGGGCGGGCGCGGTGATCCGCCGTGCGAAGTTGACCGCGTCGACGTGATCGAGCGTGGTCAGGGCCTGGTCGGCGAGGCGGGGGTTGGCCCGCAGGAAACGGACGACCTCGGCGTACGGGTTGATGTCGGTCACCGTGACGGCGCGGCGGATGTCGCAGAGGAACGGCACGGCCGAGACCACCGCCGAGACCAGGTCCGGTACGAGACCGGCCGCCGCCAGCGACAGAGCGCCGCCCTGGCTCTTCCCGGTGACGGCGATCCGTGAGGCGTCGACGCCGGGCAGCTCGGCCGCGGTCTCCACGGCCCGCGCCGCGTCGGCGATGAGGCGGCGGTAGTAGAACGTCTCGGGCGCCTGCACGCCCCGGGTGAGGAATCCGGGTGAGGACGGCCCGGCGCCGGACTCGTCCGGGTCGGGGGTGTCGCCGCCACGCCAGCTGCCGCCCTGCCCGCGCGTGTCCATGATCAGGTGCGCGTAGCCGGCGCTGGCCCAGATCAGCCAGTCGATCGGCAGGCCGCGGCCACCGCCGTAGCCGATGAACTCGACGACGACCGGGAGCGGCCCGCTGATGCCGGCCGGGCGGTTCAGCCACGCCTTCACCGGCTGGCCGGCGTAGCCGCTGAACGTCACGTCGTACGTGGTGATGCCCCGCAACGGCGTGGGGAACTCGGCCACCTTCGGCGGGATGGCCGCGCGGCGGGCCGCGGAGAGGGTGCCGTACCAGAAGTCGTCGAAGCCGGCCGGTTCCGGGCGAGAGGGACGGTACGTGCGCAATTCGTGGAGTGGGAAGTCAAACAGCGCCATGGTCGATCACGCTATGCCCTGCCGTCGCTACGTTCCAGCGCGCAGGGCACCATAGCTGCGTGTCCGCCAAGACCCCCCACGTCCTGGAAGCAGTGCTCGAGCGGCTGACCTATGTGAACGAGGAGACCGGGTACACGGTGGCCCGGGTCGCGACCGCGAAGAGCGGGAACGACCTGCTCACCGTGGTCGGCTCGCTGCTCGGCGCGCAGCCCGGGGAGAGCCTGCGGCTGAGCGGCTGGTGGTCGTCGCATCCGCAGTACGGCCGGCAGTTCGAAGTGATCTCGTACACCACGGTCCTGCCCGCCACGATCCAGGGCATCCGCCGCTACCTGGGATCCGGGCTCGTCAAGGGGATCGGCCCGGTCTTCGCCGAGCGGATCGTGGACCATTTCGGACTCGACACACTGCAGATCATCGAGGAGTCGCCGGAGCGGCTGATCGAGGTGGCCGGTCTCGGGCCGAAGCGCACCAAGAAGATCACCGCGGCCTGGGCGGAACAGAAGGCGATCAAGGAGGTGATGGTATTCCTCCAGGGCGTCGGCGTCTCCACCTCGATCGCCGTGCGGATCTACAAGAAGTACGGCGACGCGTCGATCGCGGTCGTGAAGAACTCGCCGTACAAGCTCGCCTCGGACGTCTGGGGCATCGGATTCAAGACCGCGGACACGATCGCGCAGGCCGTCGGCATCCCGCACGACAGTCCCGAACGGGTGAAGGCGGGCCTGCAGTACGCCCTGTCGCAGGCCACCGACAACGGGCACTGCTTCCTGCCGGTGGAGAAGCTGACCGACGAAGCTTCCAAGATCCTCGAGGTGGCCCCCCAACTGATCCCATCATGCCTCGCTGAGCTGGTCGAGGAGGAGGGGGTGGTCCGGGAGAACGACGACGTCTACCTGGTGCCGTTCCACCGGGCGGAGCAGTCGCTGGCCTCGACTCTTCTGCGGCTTCTCTCCGAGCGAGCGGACAGGATGCCGGGATTCGCCACCGTCGACTGGGCCAAGGCGCTGACCTGGCTGGGAAGACGCACCGGTCAGACTCTCGCGGCCGAGCAGGAGCAAGCGGTCAAGCTCGCGCTCACCTCCAAGGTCGCGGTGCTGACCGGAGGCCCGGGATGCGGGAAGAGCTTCACCGTACGCTCGATCGTCGAGCTCGCCGCCGCCAAACAAGCCAAGATCCAGCTCGTGGCGCCGACCGGGCGCGCCGCGAAACGTCTCGCCGAGCTCACCGGCCACCCGGCCGCGACCGTCCACCGGCTGCTCAAGCTGCAGCCGGGCGGCGACGCCACCTACGACCGGGACAACCCGCTCGACGCCGACCTGCTGGTCGTCGACGAGGCCAGCATGCTCGACCTGATCCTGGCGAACAAGCTGGTCAAGGCGGTCCCGCCGGGCGCGCATCTGCTGCTCGTCGGCGACGTCGACCAGCTGCCCTCGGTCGGCGCCGGCGAGGTGCTGCGTGACCTGCTGACCGCCGAGGTGATCCCCCGCGTCCGGCTCACCCAGATCTTCCGCCAGGCCGCGCAGAGCGGGGTCGTGACGAACGCGCACCGGGTCAACCAGGGCCGGCCGCCGGTCTTCGACGGGATGCGCGACTTCTTCCTCTTCCCGTGCGACGACACCGAGGCGGCCGCGGCGCTCACCGTCGACGTGGTCTGCAACCGGATCGGCCGCAGATTCGGCCTGGACGCGCGCCGGGACGTCCAGGTGCTCGCCCCGATGCACCGCGGTCCGGCCGGCGCCGGCGCGCTCAACGGCCTGTTGCAGCAGCAGCTCACGCCGGGCCGGGAGGGGTTGCCGGAGAAGCGGCTCGGCGGCCGGGTGTTCCGGGTCGGCGACAAGGTCACCCAGATCCGCAACAACTACGACAAGGGGGCGGCGGGCGTCTTCAACGGCACGGTCGGCGTCGTCACGGCGCTCTCCCCCGAAGAGCAGACCTTGACGGTACGGACGGACGAGGACGAGTTGATCGACTACGACTTCGACGAACTCGACGAGCTGGCCCACGCCTATGCCATCACCATCCACCGGTCGCAGGGCTCCGAGTACCCGGCGGTGGTGATCCCGCTCACCACCAGCGCCTGGATGATGCTGCAGCGGAACCTTCTCTACACCGCGATCACCCGGGCGAAGAAGCTGGTCGTGCTGGTCGGATCGCGCCGGGCGCTCGCCGCGGCGGTTCGTACCGTCAGCGCCGGCCGGAGGCACACGGCTCTCGCCCGAAGGTTGGGTTCTTAGTCGGCCCCTCATCCGCCCGCCGGGTTTCTGCGTACTGAGTGCAAGAACATCGGCCCTTTGGCGGAAGGAAGTCGACATGCGCAAGAGCAAGATCCTCACCCTGGTCGCGGCGGGAGCGGTGACGATCGGCGGGCTGGCCGTCGCGCCGCTCACCTTCGCCGCCGAGGCCCCGGCGAACGCCTGCCCCGACGTCGAGGTCCTCGGCGCCCGGGGCACCACGGAACGGCCGGGCTTCGGCGTGCTGCTCGGCCCGCTGGCCGACCGGATCACCGGCGACCTGCCACAGACGGTCCGGGCGACGGCCGTCGACTACCCGGCGAGCTTCGCCTACACCGCGAGCGTCCGGCAGGGCGTCCGGGACCTGACCGCGAAGGTCCAGCGCACCTCCGCCGCCTGCCCGGAAACCCGGTTCGTGCTGATGGGGTACTCCCAGGGCGCGGACGTCGTCGGTGACGCGATTGCCGGCGGGCTGGACACCGGGAACGTCGCGTCGGTGCTGCTCTTCGGCGACCCGACGTTCACCGCGGGCGAGCCGTTCAACGTGACGAACGGCAACCGGTCCGGCGTCTTCCCGCGCGGTCGCGGCCGGCTCGCCGAGGTCGCCGGCCGGACCCGGTCGTTCTGCAATCGCAACGACCGGTTCTGCCAGGGCGGCACCAGCCTGGCCGCGCACCTGGACTACGCGAAGAACATCGGCGACGCGACCGCGTTCACCGCCGGGCGCCTCCAGTAGCACACCGTCACCCATCGCGTGCGGCCATTCGGCAAATCAGGCCGAATGGCCGCCTTTCCCCGACTTCCGTTCGACTGTTTCCCAGCCTGGCCATGCGGTTCGGCGAAATCGCTATCGTCAGAACCGTAAACAATTGTGGAACCATTCCATGAATGGGTTTCGGAAACGAACGGGGTAATTCTCATGTTGCGTACTCTCACCGCGGGAGCGGCGATGCTCGGCGCGCTGGCGATGGCAACGCCGGCCCAGGCCGCTCCGGACAAGGCACCGACCCCGGACGAGATGATGATCATCGACGTGGTCAAGGCGAACGGCTCGGGCTGCCCGGACGGCTCGGCGGCGATCACCGTGGCGAAGGACAACAAGGCCTTCACCGTCTCCTACTCGGAGTACACCGCGCAGGTCGGCCCGGAGGCGTCGCCGCTGGACTTCCGCAAGAACTGCCAGCTGGCCCTCGACATCAAGGTGCCGAACGGCTTCACGTTCGCCATCGCGACCGCCGACTACCGCGGCTACGCGAGCCTGCAGAAGGGCGCCTGGGCCCAGCAGAACGCGAACTACTACTTCCAGGGATATACCCAGACGACGCGTAGCGAGCACACCTTCAAGGGCCCGATGGACGATGTCTGGCAGCGCACCGATCAGGTCGGAATCGGCTCGCTGAACTTCCTGAACTGCGGCGACCGCCGGTTCCTCAACATCAACACGGAATTGCGCGTGAACCGCGGCTTCTCGGACTCGAAGAAGTACACCAGCTTCATCTCGATGGACTCCACCGACGCCTCGCTGAACACCGTCTACCGGGTGCAGTGGAAGAAGTGCTGACGCCCTAACCGCGATCCGCGAAAGCGGCCCAGCGGTCCTCCTCCGGCGGACGCCGTCCCCCACCCTCGGCGGGGACGGCATCGCCGGCGGGATCGCCCGGGGCCTGCCGGCGGGAGTTGAGCAGCGCCGCCAGCGCCGTGGTGATCGGCACCGCGGCGACCAGGCCGATCGTGCCGACCGCGCTGCGCACCAGCTCCTGCGCGATGAGCTGCGAGGTGAGCAGCTCGCTCACCGGGGTGTTGCCGGCCGCGAAGAGCAGCATCAGGGGCAGCGAGGCGCCCGCGTACGCCAGCACGATCGTGTTGATCACCGAGGCGATGTGCGCCCGGCCGATCCGGGTGGCCGCGCCGTAGAGCTGCCGGAACCCGTAGCCCGGGTTGGCGACGGCCAGCTCGGAGACGGTGGCCGACTGGGTGACCGTCACGTCGTCGAGCACGCCCAGCGAGCCGATCACGATGCCGGCCAGCAGCAGGCCCTGCATGTTCACGTCGCCCTGGGTGATGGTCAGGTAGTTCGACGTCTCGTCGGCCACGCCGGTGAGATGCACCGCCGCCGTGGCGAGAGCCGCCAGCACCGCCGTGATCGCGAGACTGGCGAGGGTGCCGGCCACCGCGATCGTCGTGGTCAGCGTGAAGCCGTGGGTCAGGTAGAGCACGATCAGCATGATCGCGGCGGCGCCGACCACCGCCACCGCGACCGGGGAACGGCCGTCCAGGATCGCCGGGACGATGAAGAAGAGCAGGATCGCGAAGGTGACCGCGAGGCCGCCCAGCGCGGTCAGCCCCCGCCACCTGCCGAACGCGACGACGGCCAGGGCGAACGCGGCGCCGAGCAGCCACAGCGCGGTGGACCGCTGGTGATCGGCGATCGAGTAGCTGATCGTGCCGTCCTCGCCGTTGAGCGCGAGCAGGACCACGTCGTCGCCGGCCTCCACCACGGGCGCGCCGGGACCACCGGGCATCTCCGTGGTGATCACCGTGCCGTCGTCGAGCCGGACCGTGACCGACCCGCAGTCGGTCATCGGGGTCTCCCCCTCCGGCACCTCCGGGCAGGCCTCCGGCGCGACCGTGACGACCTGGCCGGACGCCCGGGCCGGTCCCTCGCCCTCGGTCGGCTGCGGCGTGT
Organism: Actinoplanes sp. OR16; assembly: GCF_004001265.1. Lineage (GTDB taxonomy): Bacteria > Actinomycetota > Actinomycetes > Mycobacteriales > Micromonosporaceae > Actinoplanes. The sequence goes on from NZ_AP019371.1 coordinate 8,731,286, forward strand.
CCCGCGGCCAGAGCAGCGCCATCCCGAGCGCGGTGAGCAGAACCGCGGGCACCAGCAGCCACAGGGTGATCCGCCGGGCGCGGGCCGACATCGTCCGGGGTTCTCCGGTGGTGTGGTGATGGTGGCTCACCGGAGAACCGTACCCGTCAGCCGCCGGTGTTCCCCCGCGTGGTGGCCTGGCCGGGGCGGGCCCGATCGGCCGGCGTGCGGCCGAAGGTGAGCCAGAAATCCGTGATCGCGAGACTGAGCACCGGCCGGCGCCCGGCCAGGTAGCCGAGGGGCCCGGCGGGATCGGGGCGCCACGCGGCTGTCGCCGTACGCAAGCCGCTGCGGCCTCGCACCGGTGTGCGCCGGACCGACTCGCCCAGAGCCTGGGCGACGGTGAAGCCCAGGGGGAAACGGCCCGGAAGCCGCCCCTTCAGCCGGACCAGCGCCGAGGCCAGGGGCTCCTCCCCCGCCGAAGCGGAAGCGTCGACCAGCGGCTCGGTCTCCGCGTCGATGGTGAACTCGGCCAGTTCCTTGGGGATGCCCCAGAGCCGGCGGCCGCCCTCGCGGGACGCGACGCTGTCCACCCAGATGTCGGTGATGCTGACCCGCGGACGGCCGCGCTCGTGCACCAGCACCGCGCTGAGCAACTCCCGGTAATGCAGGACGCCGCCCGGTTCGTAGTGAACCCAGGCGGCGCCGACGGCGACCCGGCCGGCGATCGTGATCGGCCGGACCGCGGCGTCCAGCACCGGCGGCAACTGCGGGAGCCGCCGCCGGGGGACGAGGAATACGGAGAGGTACATCTGGCCGCGCAGGTGCCAAGGCTCGGGCGGGTACATGCCCTTACATTGACATCTGCGACTCAGTAGCGGAAGCGGGAGACCACCGACTGGAGCTGGGCGGCCGTGACGTTCAGGTCGTCGGCGGCGGTCCGGGTGTCGCCGACCGTCTCGGTGGTGCGGCGGGTCGCGTCCGAGACCGTCGTGATCGTCACCGCGATGTCGCCGGCGCCGCTGGCCGCCTCGGTGAGCGTGCGGTTCATCTCCTGCGTGGTGGCCGTCTGCTCCTCGACCGCCGAGGCGATGGTCAGCTGCAGGCCGTTGATCCGCTCGATGATCGCCGAGATCTCGCCGATCGCGGTGACCGCGCCGCTGGTGTCGGCCTGGATGGCCTGGACCCGCTGGGAGATGTCCTCGGTCGCCTTCGCGGTCTCCTGGGCCAGGTCCTTGACCTCGCCGGCGACGACCGCGAACCCCTTGCCGACCTCGCCGGCCCGGGCCGCCTCGATGGTCGCGTTCAACGCGAGCAGGTTGGTCTGCTCGGCGATGCTGGTGATCACCTTGACCACCGTGGCGATCTCCTCGGAGCTCTCGCCGAGGCGGGCCACGATCGCGTTGGTCTGCGAGGCCACCTGCACGGCCTGCGCGGCGACCTGGGTGGCCTCCGAGGTGGAGACGCTGATGTCGCGGATCGCCGAGCCCATCTCCTGCGAGCCGGCCGAGACGAACTGCAGGTTGTTCGAGACCACGTCGGCGGCGGCGGCGACCGTGCCGGCCTGCGAGGAGGCCTGCTGGGCGGCGGCGTCCACGGCCACCGACACCGAGCTGAGCTGACCGGCGGCCGACTGGATGGTGTTGGCGTTGCCGGCCAGCAGGACGACGTCCTCGCGGAGGCGGGCGATGCCCTTGTCCAGCGCGGCGGCCATCCTGCCGATCTCGTCCTGGGTGGTGACGCCGGAGGTCCGGGTCAGGTCGCCCTCGGCCAGGCCCTCGGCGATGTGCGAGACGCCCGCGACGGTCTGCCCGACCCGGGACGCGACCCGGAAACCGATCAGCAGGCTCAGCAGGACGCCGGCGGCGAGCAGCCCGGCCACCGTCCAGGCGGCGTTGCGGCCGGCGTCCTCGGCCGCCGAGATCTGCGCCTCGGCGAGCGCGGTGGCCTGGCTCTTGAGCGCGGCCTGGTCCTCGCCGAGGGCGGTGTGCAGGGCCGTGTACTGCTGCAGCGCCTCGGTCATCTCGGCGGCCGAGGACCCGGTACGGTCGGTGCCGACGAACTCGAGGAAATCGGCCCAGTCCTGGCTCGTCTTGTCGACGTTGTCGTCCTGCGGCAGCGCCGCCTTCAGCTCGTTGAGGGCGGCCTCGACGTTCGCCTTGTTCGTCTCCATGCCCTCGGTCAGCTGCGCGGCGATGTTCGGATAGAGCTGCACCGCGGAGACGCCGCCGACGTACGACTCGATGTTCGTGCTGAACGTGCCGACCGCGTTCGAGATCTGGATGGACTGACGCTGCGCCGTGGCCGCGTCCGCGTTCAGGTCGAACACCGTCTTGATGGCGACGCCACCGACGATCAGACCACTGGCGGTCGCGACCATGGCGGCCGAACCGATCTTCGTCCGCAGGGAGCGGTTGTCGAACAACCCGCCGATGCCCATCCGAAAGCCTCCTCGTCACCCGTCGGCCCACAACGGGCTCAGCCTCGGGAATCGGCACCGCCGCCGAGCACTTGAGTACCCGGCTATACGGATATTCTGGATATATCTGTCCCTCCTTCGGGTGGAACTCGCGGAATTAGGTCGTCACCGACGCCAGCGCTTCGAAGATCAGAGCCGTCGAGGTGGCGCCCGGGTCCTGATGTCCGACACTTCGCTCGCCGAGGTAGGACGCCCGCCCCTTGCGCGCCCGCAACTCGATCGTGGCCCGCGCGCCGGCATCCGCCGCCCGGGCCGCCTCGGCAGCCGCCGCCGGCAACGCGTTCCCCGCCGCCACCGCCGACTCGAACGCCTCGGCGGCCGGTTTCCACGCGTCCACCATCGTCGCGTCACCCGGCTCGGCGCCACCCAGCTTCCGGATCGCCTCCAGAGCGGCGTGCAGGCCCGCGACCAGGTCCGGCAGGGTGATCTCCGGGCCTTCCGGGAGAGCCTTTCCCAGGGCACGGTACGCGGAACCGTACAGCGGCCCGGAGGCGCCGCCGACCTTGGAGATCAGGGTCGTGCCCGCCTTGACGAAGACCGCGGCCACCGAGTCGAAGGTCCCGCCGGCGAGGGCCGCGACCACGGCCGTGAAGCCGCGGTTCAGGTTCACCCCGTGGTCGCCGTCCCCGATCGCCGCGTCCAGCCGGGTCAGCCGATCCGACTGCTCCGTGACCGACACGGCCGTGGCCCGAAGCCAGGCGATGGCGAGATCGGTCCGCACGTCACGCACCCCACCGCAGGCCGGGGGTGACGACCGGGGCGTCCCAGAGCCGGAGGATCTCGTCGTCGGCGGCGGTGAGGGTGATCGACAGTCCGGCCATGTCCAGACTCGTCACGTAATCACCGACCAGGCGGCGGGCGATCGTGATCCTTTTCTGCTCCAAGATCTTCGATAGCTCCCCGTAAACCACATATAGCTCGATGAGCGGTGTTCCGCCAAGGCCGTTGACCAGGACGATGACCCGGTCGCCGACCTCTTTCGCCTCCAGGATCGCGTCGAGTGCGGATCCGACCAGCTCGCGGGCCGCCCGGAGCTTCTCCCGGCGCCGGCCCGGTTCGCCGTGGATGCCGACGCCGACCTCGATCTCGTCCTCCGGAAGGTCGAACCCGGGCTGCCCGGACGCCGGCGTGGTCCCGGCCCGCAACGCGTACGCGAACGAGCCCGAGTTCGCGTTCACCCGACGCCCGATCGCGGCGACCTCGGCCAGCTTGCCGCCCTCCTCGGCGCGCGCCCCGGCGATCTTCTCGACCAGCAGGGTGGCGCCGGTGCCGCGGCGGCCGGCCGTCCACGTCGAGTTCTCCACCGCCACGTCGTCGTCGACGAGCACGGTCTCCACCGTGATCCCCTCGTCGGCGGCCATCTCCGCGGCCAGCTGGAAGTTCATGACGTCGCCGGTGTAGTTCTTCACCACGTGGACGACTCCGGCGCCGCCGTCGACGGCCTTGGTGGCGGCCAGGATCTGATCGGGGACGGGCGAGGTGAAGATCTCGCCGGGGCAGGCGGCGTCGAGCATGCCGGCGCCGACGAAACCGCCGTGCAGCGGCTCGTGGCCGGAGCCACCGCCGGACACCAGCGCGACCTTCCCGGCCCGGGGCGCGTCAGCCCTCGCCACGTACTGCTCGGCCGCGTCGACGCGCAGCTCCGGATGAGCGGCGGCGAGCCCGGTGAGCGCCTCGGCCACCACGTCGGCGGGATCGTTGATGAATTTCTTCAAGGCCGTCTCCTTCCTCTTCGATGCCAGCATCGTCGCGCTGGGCGATCCGGCCAACCCTTTCGGTGACTACGATCGCGAAGCATGGCGCTCGTCGGGATCGTTCTCGTGTCGCACAGCGGCACATTGGCGGAAGGGGTGCGCGATCTGCTGCGGCAGGTCGCGACCGAAGACGTACGGGTGGAAGTGGCCGGCGGAACACCGTCCGGCGAACTCGGGACCGACTACGAGACGATCGCCTCGGCCGTCGGCCGCGCCGACTCCGGGGCCGGTGTCCTCGTTCTGGCCGACCTCGGCAGTGCGGTGCTGACCACCCGTACCGTGCTGGAAGATCTTGATCCTGGGCCTCTCCTGGTCGATGCGCCCTTTGTGGAAGGCGCCGTGGCGGCGGCGGTGCTCGCCTCGACCGGCGCCGACCTCGCGACCGTTGCCGACGCCGCCCGGGAGGCCCGCGATGTCCCCAAGTTCTGAGATCGAGGTCGTCCTGCCCGCCGCCCTGCACGCGCGCCCGGCCGGCGAGATCGTCCGGGTGGCCGCGGCGTTCGCCTCCGATGTGGAGATCCGGCACGACGGCCGGAGTGCGAGCGCGAAGAGCGCGCTGCGGCTGATGTCCCTCGGCGCCCCGGCGGGCGCGGCGGTGACCGTGCACGCCGCCGGCGACGACGCTCTTCTCGCCGCCTCCGCCATAGCCGACGTGCTTCGCGCCGCTTCGTAAGTTTCGAAGCTTTCCACCAGCAGGATCATGAACTGAACCGGTTGAGGTTTCCGTAACATGTCGGTAGCGTTCGATGAGCTTCGATCCCCAATCCTCCGAAGCCATTGGAGTTCCCCATGAGACGCACCCTGATCCTGTCGATGGCGGGGGCCGTGACCGCGGCCGCCGCCGTCGTCGCTCTCTCCCCCACCGCGAACGCCGCCGCCGCCACGCTCGGCGCGGCCGCCGCGGAGAAGAGGCGGTACTTCGGCACCGCCGTGGCCGCCTACAAACTGTCCGATGCGGTCTACTCCGGGATCCTGAACCGCGAATTCACCTCGGTCACCCCGGAGAACGAGATGAAGTGGGACGCCACCGAACCGTCCCAGGGCACCTTCAGCTTCGGCAGCGCCGACACCATCGTGAACCGGGCGATCGCCAACGGGCAGAAGGTCCGCGGGCACGCCCTGGCCTGGCACTCGCAGCAGCCGTCCTGGGCGCAGAACCTGAGCGGCACCGCGCTGCGCACCGCCATGGTCAACCACGTCACGCAGGTCGCCACCCACTACAAAGGCAAAATCGACTCCTGGGACGTGGTGAACGAGGCGTTCGCCGACGGCTCCACCGGCGCCCGCCGCGACTCCAACCTGCAGCGCACCGGCAACGACTGGATCGAGGTGGCGTTCCGGGCCGCGCGGGCCGCCGACCCGGCCGCGAAGCTCTGCTACAACGACTACAACACCGACGGGCAGAACGCGAAGAGCAACGCCGTCTACGCCATGGTCCAGGACTTCAAGGCGCGTGGCGTGCCGATCGACTGCGTGGGCTTCCAATCGCACTTCAACGCGCAGTCCCCGCTGCCGTCGGACTACCAGGCCAACCTGCAGCGGTTCGCCGACCTCGGCGTCGACGTGCAGATCACCGAACTGGACATCGAAGGGTCTGGCTCCGCCCAGGCGGCCTCCTTCGCCTCGACCGTCCGCGCCTGCCTCGCCGTGACCCGGTGCAACGGCATCACGGTGTGGGGCATCCGGGACAGCGACTCGTGGCGGGCCAGTGGGACACCACTGCTCTTCGACGGCAGCGGCAACCCGAAGGCGGCCTACACCGCGGTCCTCAACGAACTCGGCGGCGTGGTCACCTCACCGTCCCCGTCCGTCTCCGTCTCGGCTTCCACGTCCAACCCGCCCACCGGCTCCGGCTGCACCGCCACCACCTCGGTGAACGCGTGGACCGGCGGCTTCGTCGTGACCGTCCGCGTCACCGCCGGAACGGCCCGCATCAACGGCTGGACCGTCGGCGTGACCCTGCCGTCCGGCTCCGCGATCACCAACACCTGGAACGCGACCGCCAGCGGATCCAGCTTCACGAACGTCACCTACAACGGCGGCGTCGCGGCCGGTTCGAGCACGGAGTTCGGCTTCCAGGGCACCGGCACCGCTCCCTCGGGCACACCTACCTGCACCTCCCGGTAGATCCTGTTCCGGCCGCGGGCTCATCGGCCGCGGCCCCGGTCAGCTGTGGCTCATTGCTGTCGAACCGCACGGGGAACAGCAATGAGTCACAGCGCTGGTCCGCGGCTCCGCTCCCGCACCGCGCCGCTGCCCGACCCGTTCCCCAGCTCCGCTTGCCGCTGCCTGCTCCGCTCCCGCTGCCTCGCGCTCCCCACCACCGCTGCCCGCGCTCGCTACCCGCCTTCGCTGCCCGACCCCGCTGCCCGCTCCGCTCCCGGTCCCCGCTCCCGCTGCCCGGCCCACTCCCCGCCGCCCGCTTGCCCCGCTGCTCTGCTGCCCCGCTGCCCCGCTGCCCGGCTGCCCCGCTGCTCTGCCGCCTGCCGCCCGCCGCCCGCCGCCTGCCGCCCGCCGCCCGCCGCCCGCCGCCCGCGGATCTTGGACGATCCGCTAGCCGCTGGGGTGCAGAATCACCCAAGATCTGAGGGCGCGTGCCTTCGTCCTCACGCAGCGGACTGCCGAAGAAGCGAACGAACGGCGGACGACCCCGACGCTCGCCCTACGGTGAGTCGCGCCCTGTTCCAGCGCCGCCGATGGAGGGAAAGTCGTGGGGCCCACAGCACCCGCCACACTCCACGAACTCACACGATTCCAAGATTCACCGGCACGCCGCGAGTCCGCCGTGAACAGCGACGGGTCACAGCCGGCTGACAGCGATCAGTCACAGCCACTGCAGGAAGAGGCCGGCCCGGCCACCGCGGATCGTGGGCGATCCTCAACACCCGGAGGTGCATCGTCGCTCAAGATCTGAGGAGAGGGCCGGTGCGGGAAGAAGCGGGCACCGGTGGACGGGGCGTCAGGGGGTCACTTCGCCGGTCAGGTGAGGGCGGCTCGAAGACAGGGTGAACCGCCAGCCCTTCGCAGTGGGGGCGGCCGTGAAGGTCGGCCTGGCGGGCAACAGCAGGGGCTGTTTGAAAGCCACCTCGACCGTGTAGGCGTCCGGCAGGCGGCCCTCCAACCGGGCCAGGGCGTGGGCCTTCGTCCACATGCCGTGGGCTATCGGGCGCGGGAAGCCGAACAGGCGGGCGCCCACCCGGGAGGTGTGGATCGGGTTGCGATCACCGGATACGGCGGCGTAGCCGGTCCCCACCCGCGCCGGCACATGCCAGCGCGCCCCGCCAACCTCGGGCGACTTATCCGAAATGTCGGAAATGTGCCCACCCTCCGACGGCCTCATGATCCGCAGATACGTCGAGACCTCACGCCACACCTCGACCCCGCCCACCACAGCCGTCGTGAGCATGTCGAACTGACGGCCCCGAGGATGATCCCGCAGGTCGACGGCCTTGACCGACAGGTCCAGCCTCTCACCGGCACCGAGGGGCCGCGCCACGCTGATCCGGTTCCCGACGTGGACCAGGCCGATCGGCGGCAGCGGAAAATCCGGGGCGGTCATCAGCCGCATGGCCAGCGGGAAGGCCAGGACGTGCGGGTACGTAGCCGGCAGCGTGTCGGAGAGGCGGAAGCCGCAGACCCGGTCGTACGCGGCCAGGTGCGCCCGGGAGACCGTCACATCCCGGTGCCGTATCTCGACGTCGGCGAGGGAGGAGCCGCGCCGCGCGCCGGGGAGCATGCCGAGGGCGGCCCGGGCGTACGACGCCGTGGTGCCCGGGCCGGCGCTGAGTTCGACGACGGCGACCATGTCAGGCCCCCAGCAGGCTCTGGCCGCAGACCCGGACGACGTTGCCGGTGATCGCCTGCGAGCCGGGCGAGGCCAGCCAGGCGATGGTTTCGGCGACGTCGGCGGGGAGGCCGCCCTGGGACACGCTGTTCAGCCGGCGGCCGGCTTCGCGCAGGCCGATCGGCATCTTCGCGGTCATCGCGGTCTCGATGAAGCCGGGCGCCACCGCGTTGATCGTGATCCCGCGAGGCTCCAGGATCGACGCGTAGGACTCCACCATCCCGATCACACCGGCCTTGCTGGTGGCGTAGTTCGTCTGTCCCCGGTTGCCGGCGATGCCCGCGATCGACGCGACGCCGATGATCCGCCCGCCTTCCCGCAGGAGATCACGGGAGAGCAGCTCGGCGTTGACCCTCTCCGGCGCGGTCAGGTTGACGCCGATCACCGAGTCCCACTTGTCGGCGGACATCCGGGCGATCGTCTTGTCCCGGGTGATCCCGGCGTTGTGCACGACGATGTCGACCCCGGCGGACGGGCCCGCCGCGAGGTAACCGGCCAGCCGGGAGGGCGCGTCCGGCGCGGTGAGGTCGAGTTGCAGGGCGCGGCCGGCGCAGGAGTTCGCCACGCCGGCGAGGGCGTCACCGGCGGCGGGCACGTCGAGGGCGATCACGTCGGCGCCGTCCCGGGCCAGGGTGCGGGCGATGGCCGCGCCGATACCCCGGGCCGCGCCGGTGACCAGGGCGAGCTTGCCGTCGAGCGGCCGCTCGACGTCGGGCGCCGGGCCGACGGCCTGGGCGCCGATCCGGATGACCTGACCGGAGACGTACGCCGACCGCCCGCTCAGCAGGAACCGCAGCGTGGATTCCAGTCCCGCTTCGCCGCCCGGCGCCACGTAGACGAGCTGGCTCGTCACGCCCCGGCCGAACTCCTTGCCGATGCTCCGGGTCAGGCCTTCCAGGCTCCGCTGCGCGGTCGCCTTCTGCGGGCCGGGCGTCCGGTCCGGCTGGGTGCCCAGCACGATCACGCGGCCGGAGAGGACCAGGGAGCGGGCGTACGGGTGGAAGTAGTCGAACAGGATCCGCAACTGCGAGGAGTCGGCGATTCCCGTGGCATCGAAGACCAGGGCGCCGTACTTCGTACCGTCGCTGAAGGAATCGGTGACCGGGACGCCGGCGTCTCCCAGGAGTTTGCGGATCGGCTCGGCGAGCCGGCCGCCGGGCGCGGCGCCCACCAGGACCGGCGCGGTGACCAGCGGATCTCCGGGGTGGAAGCGGCGCAGCCTGGGCGGATCAGGCAGCCCGAGGCGCTTGACCACGGTCCGGCCGAGACCGGAGTTGGCGAAGTTCGCGTACCTGTCAGCCATGCGAGTAGCCTACCGGTGAGTAACTGCAGTGCTCGTCGATGTGGAGGATAGTCGTGCCGGACATCAAGCGCGTGGCGGTGCTCGGCGGGAACCGGATCCCGTTCGCCCGGTCCAACAGCCGGTACGCGGAAGCCTCGAACCAGGACATGCTGACCGCCACCCTCGACGGCCTGATCGCCCGGTTCGGCCTGGCCGGCGAGCAGCTCGGCGAGGTCGTGGCGGGCGCGGTGCTCAAGCACTCCCGCGACTTCAACCTGACCCGCGAGGTCGTGCTCGGGTCCCGGCTCGACCCGCGCACCCCGGCGTACGACATCCAGCAGGCCTGTGGCACCGGCCTGGAAGCGGCGATCCTGGTCGCCGACAAGATCGCTCTCGGCCGGATCGAGGCGGGCGTTGCCGGCGGCGTCGACACCACGTCGGACGCCCCGTTGCAGGTCAACGAGGACATGCGCCGGGCCCTGCTGTCGCTCAACCGGGCCCGTACGCTCGGTGACCGCCTCAAGGCCGTCGCACGACTGCGCCCGCAGCAGGCGCTCCAGCCGGTGCTGCCGCGCAACTCCGAGCCGCGGACCGGCCTGTCGATGGGCGAGCACGCCGCGATCACGGCGCTGCGCTGGCAGATCTCCCGCCAGGATCAGGATCTCCTGGCGCTGAAGTCGCATCACAACCTCGCTTCGGCGTACGACCAAGGCTTCTTCGATGATCTGCTGACGCCCTATCTGGGACTGACCCGTGACCAGAACCTGCGTCCGGACACCACGCCGGAGAAGCTGGCGTCGCTGAAGACGGTGTACGGCAAGGAGAACCCGACGATGACGGCGGGCAACTCGACGCCGCTCACCGACGGCGCCTCGGCCGTGCTGCTCTCGTCGGAGGAGTGGGCGGCCGCGCACTCGCTGCCCGTGCTCGCCTACCTCACCGACTCGGAGACCGCGGCCGTCGACTACGTGCACGGCGACGAGGGCCTGCTGATGGCCCCGGCCTACGCCGTCCCGCGGATGCTCGCCCGCAACGGCCTCACCCTGCAGGACTTCGACTACTACGAGATCCACGAGGCGTTCGCGTCGCAGGTGCTCAGCACCCTCGCCGCCTGGGAGTCCCCGGAGTTCTGCAAGGAGCGACTCGGTCTGGACGCCCCGCTCGGCGCCATCGACCGCGCCAAGCTGAACGTCAACGGCTCCTCGCTGGCGGCCGGCCACCCGTTCGCCGCCACCGGTGGCCGCATCGTGGCGACCCTGGCGAAGCTGCTGGCCCAGAAGGGTTCCGGCCGGGGCCTGATCTCGATCTGCGCAGCCGGCGGCCAGGGCGTGGTGGCGATCCTGGAGCGCTGACCCGGCCGGGGCGGTGAGAGCACGCGCCGGCGAACTGTGTGCGCTCACCGCCTGCATGGTGGCGGCAGCCGGACGCAAAAGCAGTCTGCGTGCGCTGGTCGCCCCACCGAGCGGCGGGTTCCCGCACGGACGGGAGATGATCTCGCCGCAGTGTCCGGCTGCGGCATCCGATAGCCCGCGGCCGGTCGCCGCCGTCGTGCCCAGATCTCCATCACCGGCCAGGACGGCCCCGCCCCGCCCCGCTCCGCCCCGGATCTTGGGTGACTTCCTACCCGCGAGAGTCGACGATCGCTCAAGATCTGCGGTGGGCGAGGCGCGGTGGGCGAGGCGAGGCGCGGCGCGGCGGGCGAGGCGCGGCGGGCGAGGCGCGGTCGGCGAGGCGCGGTCGGCGAGGCGCGGTCGGCGAGGCGCGGTCGGCGAGGCTCGGTGGGCAACGGAGGCGGCGGGAACGGTTGTCAGGGAAGTTACGCGCTCGTAAGGTTACCGGCGAGTTAACCTGCCGCCGGAAGGGCTGATCCGACGTGGAGTTCTGGCTCGACCTGAACGAAGAGCAGCAAGACCTGCGCGAGTGGGTGCACGGCTTCGCCGAGTCGGTGATCCGGCCGGCCGCGTCCGAGTGGGACGAGCGCGAGGAGACGCCGTGGCCGGTCCTGCAGGAGGCCGCGAAGATCGGGCTGTACGGGTTCGAGTTCCTGGTGAACACCTGGTCGGATACGAGCGGGCTGAGCCTGCCGGTCGCCAACGAGGAGCTCTTCTGGGGTGACGGCGGCATCGGCATGGCGATCTCGGGGACGTCGCTGGCGGTGGCCGCGATCTACGGGTCGGGGACGCCGGAGCAGCTGGTCGAGTGGGTGCCGCAGTGTTTCGGCGACACCGGCGATCCGAAGGTGGCGGCGTTCTGCAGCACCGAGCCGGAGGCCGGTTCCGATGTGGCGTCGATGCGGACCCGCGCGGTCTACGACGAGGCGTCCGGCGAGTGGGTGCTGACCGGGCAGAAGGCGTACGCCACGAACGGCGGCATCGCGAACGTGCACATCGTCACCGCTAGCGTGGATCCGAGTCTCGGCTCGCGCGGGCAGGCCGCGTTCGTGGTGCCACCGGGGACGAAGGGCCTGGCCGCGACCCGGAAACTGAAGAAGCTGGGCCTGCGCGCCTCGCACACCGCTGACGTGTTCCTCGACGACGTCCGCCTTCCGGGCAGTTGCCTGCTGGGCGGTAAGGAAGCGCTGGACCGCAGGCTGGCGAAGGCCCGCGAGGGGCAGCGACGGTCGGGGCAGGCCGCGATGCGCACGTTCGAGCTGTCCCGCCCGGCGGTCGGCGCGCAGGCGCTCGGCATCGCGCGGGCCGCCTACGAGTACGCGCTGGACTACGCCAAGACCCGGGTGCAGTTCGGCCGGCCGATCATCGAGAACCAGGCGGTGGCGTTCGCGCTCGCCGACATGCGTACCGAGATCGACGCCGCTCGCCTGCTGGTCTGGCGGGCCGCGTGGATGGGGCGCGCCGAGCGCCCGTTCACCGCCGGCGAGGGGTCGATGTCGAAGCTGAAGGCCGGCGAGGTGGCGGTCGCGGTCACCGAGAAGGCGGTGCAGATCCTCGGCGGCGCCGGCTACCTGCGCGATCACCCGGTGGAGCGGATGTACCGGGACGCCAAGATCTACACGATCTTCGAGGGCACGTCGGAGATCCAGCGTCTGGTGATCGCCCGAGCCATCTCCGGAGTCCAGATCCGCTGAGCGCCGGACACTCCGAGATCTGCTGAGCGCCGGACACTCCACGATCCGCTGAGCGGCGGGCGACGACGGCCGGGAGGGCATGACAGTGGACGTCACCTTCATCGCGAGGACCATGGCCCGGCGCGGCCTGCTCACGCCCGGACATCCGGTCCGGATCCTGCGCCAGTTCGGCGCTCTGGGGCGGTGGGGGTTCGGCTTGGCGGGCGAGCTGCGGCAGGCCGCGGCGCGCAGCCCGCAGAGGGTTGCGGTGATCGACGACGAGACCCGTGTCTCGTACGAGGGACTGCTGGAACTCACCGAGAACCTGGCCCGGACATTGGCGTCCCGGGGGTTGGAACCGGGAGATCGTGTCGGTCTCCTGATGCGCAATTCCGCCCGGATGATCGAGGCGCTGATCGGCGTCACGACGCTCGGCGCCGATCCTGTGCTGATCAACACCGGTCTCTCCGCGCACCAGTTGCGACTCCTCGCCGAGGATCAGGACCTCAAGGCCGTCATCCACGACGTGGAGTTCACCGGGCAACTCGCCCTCGTCGCCGTGGAGAAGATCGGCGAAGCGCCCGGCGCAGGCGGCACCGGACCGAGGATGGAGCCCCCGGCCCGGCCGGGACGGACCATCGTGCTGACGAGCGGCACGACCGGCACCCCCAAGGGCGCACGGCGGCCCACCCCCGGCGGCTTCCGGCCGCTCTGCTCGGTGATCGACCGGATCCCGCTGCGAGCCGGCGACCGGATCCTGCTCGCCGCCCCGATCTTCCACACCTGGGGCTTCGCCGGCCTGCAGATCGCCCTGGCGCTGCGGGCGACGATAGTGCTGCACCGCCGCTTCGACGCCGCCCAGGTGCACGGCCACATCGCACGGGAGGAAGTGGACGCGCTGATCGCCGTACCGGTGATGGTGCAGCAGCTGATGGAGCTGGAACCGCAGGAGAGAGTCCCGGGGAGGACCATCGCCGCGGTCAGCGGCTCCGCCCTGCCGGGTGGGCTGGCGACGCGGTTCATGGACCGGTACGGCGACGGCCTCTACAACCTGTACGGCTCGACCGAGGCCTCCTGGGTCTCCATCGCCACCCCGGCCGACCTGCGCGCCGCGCCGGACACCGCCGGGAGGCCGCCGTTCGGCACGACGGTGAAGGTGCTCGGCGACGACGACGAGGAGGTGCCGGCCGGTACCGTCGGCCGGCTCTTCGTCAGCAACGAAATGATCTTCGAGGGCTACACGAACGGCGCCGGGACGCCACGGAAGAACGGCCTGCTCGGCACCGGCGACCTCGGGCACGTCGACGAGCACGGGCGCGTCTTCGTCGACGGCCGGGAGGACGACATGATCGTCTCCGGTGGCGAGAACGTCTTCCCGGCCGAGGTGGAGAGCCTGCTGGCAGCGATGCCGCAGGTGCGCGAGGCAGCGGTGATCGGGGTTCCGGACCAGCAGTACGGCCAGCGGCTCGCCGCCTACCTGGTGCTGCGCGACGGCGAGGAGCTGGACCCGGAGGCGGTTCGCGAGCACGTACGCCGGCACCGCGCCCGCTTCTGCGTCCCGCGCGACATCGTCTTCCTCGACGTCCTGCCCCGCAACGCCACCGGCAAGATCCTCAAGCGGGAGTTAGGCGGCCGGGAGGCGGGGTAACCGCACGTCCATGCCGCAGCGCAACGACTATGACCGGGTGGCGGTCGTCACCGGTTCGGACTCCGGGATCGGCCGGGCCACCGCCGTCGCCCTGGCCCGGGCCGGCTTCGACGTCGGCGTCACCTACCGCGAGGACGCCGACGGCGCCCGGCAGACGGCCGCCGAGGTCGCCGAGGCCGGCCGCCGCGCGGAGATCCGCCGGCTGGACCTCGCCGATCTGCCCGGCGCCGCGGACGTGATCGACGAGCTGGCCGGGGCGCTGGGCGGCCTGGGGGTGCTGGTGAACTGCGCCGGGACCGGCATCAGCACGCCGGTGGTGGAGACCAGCTTCGCGCAGTGGCGTGAGGTGCTCGCCGTCGACCTGGACGGCCCGTTCCTCTGCGCCCAGCGGGCGGCCCGGCGGATGAGGAGCAGCGGCCGGGGCGGCCGGATCATCAACATCACCAGCGTCCACGAGCACGCGCCCCGGGTCGGCTCGGGGGCGTACTGCGCGGCGAAGGGCGGCCTCGGGCTGCTGACCAAGGTGATGGCGCAGGAGCTGGCGGCGGACGGGATCACCGTGAACGCGGTGGCGCCCGGCGAGATCGCCACGCCGATGACCGGCAACGAGGACGTCGACCCGTTCACGGTGAGCCGTCCCGGTGTGCCGCTGGGCCGGCCCGGCGACGCGAACGAGGTGGCCGCCGTCGTGGCGATGCTGGCCTCTCCGCAGGCCGGGTACGTGACCGGCGCCTCCTGGGTGGTGGACGGCGGGATGCTGCTGATGGGCCCGCAGGCCGGGTCCCATCTGGAGAACGACGACTGGCGCAACGGCTGACGGCGATTTTCCTGCAAGTTGCAGATTTCACTGTGAGGTGTGGACGAGAACACCCTCAGTGACGATCGTGGACGGATGCAGTTGCTCTTGAACGGTCACTTCGAGGAGACGTTCCGCGGTTTCCAGCGGTCCGCGTTCCACCTCGAGGTCGCCGACGTCTACGACGCCCCGGACGAGGCCGAGCCGATCCGCCGGTTCCGGGCCGGCGAGCCCGACGACTTCGCCTGGCAGAAGCCCTGGCTGGACCTCATCCGGGAGACCACGGCAACCGGTCGCAGCGTCCAGCGGCTGCGGGTGGTGTCGGTCCCGCACGTGGAGTACACCCGCTGGCTGCTCAGCATCTCGCACCTGAACGTGGACGCCGGCGAGGTGATCCGCTGGCTGCCCCGCGACGAGCTGGACGGGCTGCCGATCGCCGACGACGACTTCTGGCTCTTCGACGACCGCCGGGTGGTCTTCACGCTCTTCACGCCGGACGGCTCGGTCACCGCCGCGGCGGCCACCGAGGACCCGGCCATCGTCGAGCACTGCGTCCGGGTCCGCGACGCGTTGTGGCCCCGAGGCGTGCCGCACCAGGCCTACGTCACGCGCTGACGTCCTGCCGGCGCTTCGCGTCCGAGCGGTGCGGCAGCGTCGCCGGGTCGGGCAGGTTCAGCAGATCCTCCTCCGGCGCGGCGATCAGGCCGCTGCGGTGGGCGATGAGCCGGCCGGCCGAGACCAGGTCGTCGAGCATCGCGGCGAGGCGGGACGCGCCGGCCCGGTTGCCACTCCAGCCGAAGAGCCGGCCGGCCGCGGCCAGCAGGTCGTCCCCCTCGACCAGCCCGGCGTCGAGCACGAGGTATTCGATGGCGAGCTGGAGCTCGGGTTCGGCCACCTGTTCCGGTTTCCGGTTCACGCCGTCGGCGGGCACCCGTACCGTCGGAATAGGCGCATCGGGTGATGTGATGAACGTGCCGTCGAAGCCGGCGCCCGACGATCGGATCGCCGTCTCGATGGCCGTCTTCACGCCCTGGGTGAGCCGGCTGATCCCCCACGCCTCACGGATCCGGCGGGTCAGGACCTGCAGGTGCACCGGCCCCTCCACCTCGGCGATCTTCTCGACCGCCTGGATCAGGAGAGCGCCGGCCACGGCGTCGTCGGCCCGTGCGCTGGCCGGGAGCGCGCCGACGACCGTCCGCTCGTAGGGCAGCGCCCACTCCGGCCGCGGCGCCGGGCGGACGGCGAGCTGCTCCTCGTCCGGCTCGGCGAAGACGTCCGGGACGGCGAGGGCGTTCTCGATGGCGACCCGGAGCCGGGCCTCCTCGCCGTCGCGGTCGCGGTACCACGGGACGCTCCAGATCCGGTGCAGGCTCCAGCCGTGGCTGTGCAGCACCTGGTCGTTGAGACGGTCCCGGTCGCGGGCCACCGGCGAGGCGTGACCCGGGCCGTCGCAGAGGACCCCGAGGGCGAAGCCGGTGTCGTCGGCGTCGCTGGCCCGTACCCCCACCGCGACGCGGCCCGGACCCGCACCGACCTGGCCCGTTGCCGCATAGCCCCAGCCCAGCACGGTTTCCAGGACGGACTCCTCGAGAGAGGTCCCTCCGCTCAGGGAGGCCGGAGCGCCGCCGGAGGCCGCGATCTCCAGGTACGAGGCGAGCCGCCGTTCACCCTCACCGGCGGGCTCGGCGCGCGACGGGATGGCGCTGACCACCTCGATCCGCTGCCGGGCCCGGGTGATCGCCACGTTGAGCCGGCGCGCCCCGGTCGAGCCGCCCGCGGCGTCCAGCGAGGCGCCGGTGGACAGGATGATCACGTCGCGTTCGTCGCCCTGCGCCGTCTCGGCGTCCTTCACGAACAGGTCGCCGAGGAAGCGCTCCAGGTCGGGGTCGCCGGCCAGGGCCGCCTCCACCGTGTCGGCGATCGCGTCGGCCTGGGCCGCCGTCAGCGTGACCACGCCGAGCGACAGGCTGGGCCGGTGGGTGAAGTGGTGGACGACCCGCCCCGCCACGAAGTCGGCCTCGCCGCCGCCGTGCGCGACGGCGAAGAGCTCGACGCCGATGTCCGGCCCCTCCGGCAGCGCCCCCGGGAAGGCGACCAGCCGTCCCCGGTAGAACTGCTGGTTCGCGAAGTCGATGAGCGCCTCGTGCCGGCTGCGGTAGTGCCGGGTCAGGCCGATCCGGGTGAACGCGCCGCAGTCGTTCGCGACGACCAGCACCGACGGCTGGTCACCGGGCGGCGGCAGCTGGCAGTCGTCGCCCACGATGATCAGCGAGGTGCCGCGCCGGGCGCAGGAGGCCGCGGCGGCCGGCGTCATCCGGGACGCCTCGTCGATGATCACCACGTCGAAGCCCGCGTCGTCGGGCAGGAGCCGGGCGGCAGCGGCGGGCGGCGCGAGGAAGCACGGTTTGAGCGCGGCCGCCACCTCCCAGACGTCGGTCAGCAGCCGGCGTACCGGCAGGTGGCCGTTCTGCTTCTGCCCCTCGGCGCGGATCAGCGCGATCGGCGGCGGCGTCTTCTTCTGCTTCTTCGGGCGGCGGCCGTTCGCGGCGGCGGTGATCGCGCTCGCGGCGTCCTGGAGCAGGGCGGCGTCCAGCCGGCGGAACTCGTCGACCAGTTCGTCGCGGCCGGCGGCGGCCAGCGGTTCGAGCCGCTCGTCCGTGCCGATCACGTCCTCGGCCCAGGCCCGGTACGCGGCCCGCTCGATCACGTCCGGCACCCGCCGCACGTCGACGGCGTGGTCGGCGCAGAAGTCGACGACGGCGTCCAGGCCGTATTCGGCCAGTCCTTCGCGGGCGGCCAGGTAGTCGAACCACTCCCGCTGGCCGGTCGCGTCGTCGCGGAGATCACGCAGCAGGTCACGGGCGGTCTCGTAGCGGTCGAGGGCGGTGGCGAGGCGCACCTGCCGGGCCGGGCCGAACGCGTCGAGGATCCGCTGCCGGGCCTCCTGCCAGGCCTGGATCAGCGGCACCAGCTCGGACGGCTTCGTGCCCCCGCCGCCCAGCGAGGCGGCCTGCTCGGCGTTGAGGGCCGCGTCGGTGCCGGTCCGCAGGGTCCGCGCCCGGGCCGCCCAGTCGATCGCCATGCCGAGGGCCCGCAGGTCGGTCCGCCGCCCCTGGTAGGCGTCGCCGAGCGTCTGCCGGTACCCGCCGGCGGCGGTGTTCAGGGCCTCCTCGGCGTCCAGCACCGCCTGCCGGGCCGCCAGGACCGTGGCGGCCTCGGCGACGTTGAGGTCGCGGCCGATCGCCCGGCCCAGCTGGTCGAGCAGCGTCGCGGTCTCCCCCAGCGGTGTGATCTGGGCGCGCAGCCAGGCGATCCCGGCCTGCACGCTGCCCCGGCCCAGCTCCGGGCGGGCCGCGGGCTCCGGCTCCGGACGCAGCGTGGCGCGCCAGTGCCGGAACACGTCCCGCGCCTCGGTGACCGCCTGCAGCAGCTCCTCGTCGTGGCCGGCGTCCGAGGTGACGTACCCGATCACCGACGGCAGGGCCTCGGTCGGCGCCACCCGCAGCACCTCGGCCGCGGTCTCCAGGGCCCGGCCGACCGCGCGGAAGTCGGTGTCCAGCCGCTTCCAGTACCGGCCGAGCTGGCCGGCGTGCTGCCGTTCCGCCGCGACCAGTCCCTCGTGCGCGCGCCGCCAGGCGACGGCGTGGTCGAGGTGGGCGATCGCGTCGTCGATGCCGACGTCGGGCTGGGTGAAGCCGGCGACCGCCTCCTTGTCCCGGCGGTGCGGGGCGAGCAGCTTGCGGGCGCCGCGGTGCACCGTCGCGAAGCGCTCGGCCAGCTCCTCGACCGGCTCCCGGAGCACCGCGTCGGTGAAGAACGGCTCCGCCTCGGCCTGCGCGGCCGCGACCGCCTCGACGTGCCGGCGCAGCTGGGCGGCGGCGTTGGCGACCGCGCTCTGCGCGCCCGGCGAGAACCAGGCGACCAGCGGCTTGTCCGGCCGCCCGCCCAGGTCGGCGATGAGGGTGACCAGCTCGACGTCGGTGAACATCACGACGTCCGGCAGCCGCAGCCGGGTGGTCACCCGGTCGAGCCGCTGCTGCTGGTGCTCCAGCTCGTCGGCGTCCGCGGCGAACCGGCCGGCCAGCGACTTCGCCTCGGCCGCGGTGAGCGGCTCCAGGCGGACCGCGGCCGGGGTGAGGCGCGGCGGCTCGGGGATGGCCGGGGCGTCCAGCGGCTCGGCCAGGGTCTCCCAGCTCACCCCGGTCCGTGCCTCGGCCTGCTCAACCGCCCGGTTGACCTCGTCGAGCAGCCGTTCCAGGTCCTCGGCGGCCTGCCGGACCGGCCGCAGCGCCACCGCCGTGAGCCAGGAGTCCTCGACGCCGCGCGGGCGCTGGGCGGCGTGCTCGGCGGCCTCGGCCAGCGCCGGCGCGTCGGACGGCAGCCGCAGGTGGAACGCCGTGGCGATGGCCGCGTTCGGGGTGGAGGCGCCGGCCAGGTCGTCGAGGGCCGTCTGGGCGAGCTGGAGGGCCTCGTCGAGCGGCTCCCGCTCGATCACCTCACGCCAGCGGAAGCCGCTGCGCTCGTTCGCCGGCCGCCACGCGCCCTCCAGCCGCTCGGCGGCCCCGCGGACCCGGTCCAGGGCCTGCTCGGTGAGCGTGGCGGCCTGGATGCCGGCGGTCGGCGCGTCCGGCACGTCGCTGAGCTGCGACAGCGTGCCGACGACGTCGTGCAGGCTGCGGCCCAGGGGGTCGCGGACCTCGTTGACGGCGGCGGCGTACGCGTTGAGCTTCTCCCGGGCCTCGCGCAGCCGCTCGCGGTCCTCGGCGGACATGCCGGGCATCGCGGTGGACGGCGCCGCGTCCAGGGCGGCGGCGAGCGCGGCGGCCACCTGCCGGCGGGACCCCTTGGCGCCGTGCAGGCCGAGCAGGTGGTTGCCGAGCCCGGCGGCGGAGAGCCGGTGCTGCACGGCGTCGAGCGCCGCGGCCTTCTCCGAGACGAACAGGACCCGCTTCCCGGCGTGCGCGAGCGCGCCGATCATGTTGGCGACGGTCTGCGACTTGCCGGTGCCGGGCGGGCCGTCGATCACGAAGCTGCGGCCGTCCAGCGCGGCGGCGACGCAGGAGCGCTGGTCCGCGTCGGCGTCGAGCACCAGCGGAGTGTCCTCGGCGGGCGCCACCTCGTCGATCTCGCCGGGGCTGACCGGCGCGAAGGCGAAGGCGTTCGTGGTTCCCTCGGCGGCGGCCAGGGCCCGGACCACCGGGTGGCCGCCGATCCGCTGCTCGTTCTCGGTCAGGTCGCGGCGGATCTCCTCGGCGGCCACGTCGAAACGGGCCAGCACGACGGTGCCGTCGGTGCGCCAGCCGGGCCGGCCGGCGATCGCCCGTTCCACGTCCGTCCCGTCCGCGATCTCCACGCCCAGTCGGCGCAACCGCGTGACCAGCGCCGGGTTGACGACCGGGTCGCCGATGCCGGCCCGCAGGCGCGGCACGTCCTCGGGGCCGAGTGCGACCAGCTCGACCGGCGTGAGCAGGATCGGGCTGGCGTACCCCGTACCGTCGAGATCCTGCCAATGCAGCAGGCCGGCGGCGAGATGCAGCACCTCGACCCCCCGGTCGGCCTGTTCCTGGAGGCTGTGGCGGCGCAGCCGGCGCAGCAGCGGATGCAGCACCTCGGCCGGCAACTCGGCCCGGAGCTCGCCGGCGCCCGTCCCGAAGGCACAGTCCCGCCCGGCACGCAGGGCGTCGAGGATGCCGGCGGCGCCGGGGGCGGCGATCTCCACGAGGTCGGCGCCGCCCCGCGGCAGGTTGATGAGGCGGTTGGCGGCTCCGGGGTCGGCGATCCCGTCGCGCCAGGCCGTAAGAGCCGCCCGGACGTCGTCGCCCGGGCCGGTGGGTGCTTCAGCATCATCCGGCCGCATATGCCCATTCCAGCAAGGCGACCGGATGAATGCTGGCGAATCACCGCTTTTCAGCGACGCTTCGCTACCAGCACCGCGTCGTTGATGGTGATCTTCCGACCCTCGGGGTCCTTCACCTGACGGGAACGCGCCTCCGCCGTCAGCTCCCACTGCGCGGGGTCGAGCGTCGCGGCGATCTCCTCGGGCAGGAAGAGCATGTCCGGGAAGTGCATCCGGCCCACCGTGGTCGCCAGGTCGGACGGGTGGTGACCGACGATCAGCAGGGTCCCGCCGGGCGCCACGGCGCCGGCCAGGTGCTTCCAGAGCTGCTGCCGCTCCTCCGAGGGCAGGTGCATGAACTGCGCCGAGACCAGGTCGTATTCGCCGGACGGCGCCGCCGCGCGGAGGTCGGCGTGGCTGAACGTGATCCGGTCGGCCACCCCGGCCGACGCGGCGTGCCCGGCCGCCCGGCCCAGCGCCACCGTGGAGATGTCCACGGCGGTGACCTGCCAGCCGCGCTGCGCCAGCCAGACCGCGTCGGCGCCCTCGCCACAGCCGACGTCCAGCGCCCGGCCGGCCGGCAGGTCCGCCGCGTCCGCCACCAGCTGCGGGTTCGGGTTGCCGCTCCAGACCGCGTCCCGGCCGCGGTACCGCTCCTCCCACGCGTCCTCGGAGAACATCGTGGCGATCCGGTGCCGGTACGCGGTGACCGCCTCCCGGGTCTCCTCCGCGATCAGGTCCATGTTGATCATCGCGCCGGTGGTCTGCGCCGCCGCCGCGGCGACCGCGACCGTGGCGCCCAGGTTCGTCACGTTGCCGGCCACCCAGACGCCCGGAACCGCGGTGGCGCCGTTCGGGTCGGCCGGGATGTGGCTGCCGAGCACGTGACCGTTCATCGCGAAGTCGGCGGGCTCGAGGCCCAGCGACGCGAGGAACGCCGACCGGGCCACGAACCGCGGGCCGACCGCCAGCGCGTCCACCGCCACCACGGCGCCGGTCTCCAGCCGGACCCCGGTGATCCGGTCCCCGGCGACCTGGACCGAGGCGATCCGCTCGGCCACCACCGCGATGCCCCGGGCGGCCAGCTCCTCGGCCTGCTCGCCGACCGGCGCCGGGCCACCGTTGAGCAGGTAGAGCACGTGCGGGCTGAGCTGGCGCCACATCTGGGTCGCGTGGAAGGCGAGCGGGCTGCTCACGATCACGCCGATCCGCTGGTCCCGCAGCTCCCAGCCGTGGCAGTACGGGCAGTGGGCGACGTCCCGGCCCCAGCGCTGTCTCAAACCGTCGATGGCCGGCAGTTCGTCGACCAGTCCCGTGGTGACCAGCAGCCGTCGTGCCCTGACCTCGCGCTCGTCGTCCAGGATCACGACGAAGCCGCCGTCGCTCCTCCTCGCCGCGACTGCGGTGGCGGTGACGAAATCAGCGCCGTATCCGGATATCTCCTGCCGGCCCGCCGCCAGCAGCTCCGCCGGCGACCGCCCGTCGTGACCCAGCACGTTGTGCATGTGTGCGGCCGGCGCGTTGCGCGGCTCACCGCTGTCGACGACGAGCACCGACCGGCGGGAGCGGGCCAGCACCAGCGCCCCGCTCAGCCCGGCGGCGCCGCCACCGATCACCACGACGTCGTACGCATCCTGCTGCATCGGTCTTTCCTTCCGTTGCCCTCATCGCTCGGGGATCACCGTGCCTCAGGGTTCCGAAAAGCGGCAACTAAAGTTGCTGTTATGGCAAAAGACGAGCTCGCCACGGTGGGGCCCCGGCTCCGCGAGCTGCGGCAGCAGCGGGATCTCACGCTCACCCACCTGGCCGAGGTGACCGGCATCTCGGTGAGCACGCTGTCCCGCCTCGAGTCGGGCACCCGCAAACCGACGCTGGAGCTGCTGCTGCCGCTGGCCAAGGCCTACCAGGTGAGCCTCGACGACCTGGTGGACGCGCCGGAGAGCGGCGATCCGCGAGTGCGGGCCCGGCCGATCGTGCGGGGCGGGCGGACGTACATCCCGCTCTCCCGCAAGCCGGGCGGCCTGCAGGCGTTCAAGACGATCATCCCGGCCGGCGAGCCGGAGCAGTGCGAGCAGAAGACCCATGAGGGGTACGAATGGCTCTACGTGCTCTCCGGCCGGGTGCGTCTCCTGCTCGGCGAGCACGATCTGACGCTGGAGCCGGGTGAGGCGGTCGAGTTCGACACCCGGCTCCCGCATCTCGTGCTGAACGGCGGGACGATCCCCGCCGAGATGATCAATATCTTCGGGCCGCAGGGCGAGAGGGTGCATGTGCGAGCCCGATCCCGATCAGCGTGAGACCACGTTGCGCAGCGGCCGGCCCTCCCGGAACGCCGCCAGGTTCTCGAGGATCAGCTCCTCCGCGTCCAGGGGACGGCCACCGGCCGCGTGCGGCGTGATGATCACGTTGGGCTCGTCCCAGAGGCCCGACCCGACCGGCAGCGGCTCGGTCTCGAAGACGTCCAGGGCCGCACCGGCGATCGTGCCGGACCGCAGCGCCGCCAGCAGGGCCGCCTCGTCGAGCACCGTGCCCCGGCCGACGTTGACCACCCAGGCGTGCCGCGGCAGCCGGTCGAACACCCCGGCGTCGATCACCCGGGTCGTCTCCGGGGTGGCCGGCAGGATGGAGATCAGCAGGTCGGTCCGGGGCAGCAGCGCGGGCAGGTCGCTCGCTGCCACCACCGGGAAGCCGTGCCGGGTCCCGGCGCTGCGGGCCACGCCGGTGACCGTGGCGCCGAGCGTCGCGAGGATCGGCGCGAGGGTGGCGGCGATGCCACCGAAGCCCCAGATCACCACGTTGGCGTCGCGGAGCGTACGGAACGCCGCCGTCTCGTGCACCGGCTGGATGCCACCGAGCTCCTCCGCCCAGCGCCGGCCGATCTGGGCCCGGACCAGCAGGTGCAGCCGGCGGGCCGCGGCCAGGACCATGGCGAGGGTGTGCTCGGTGACGGTCCGGTCGTGCAGGCCCAGCCCGGCCGTGATCACGATGTCCGGGGAGAAGCCGGCGTTCAGCACGGCGTCCGGCCCGGCCGCGAGAGTCTGCACCCAGCGGAGCCTGGTCAGTCGCCGGGCGGCGTCGCGCAGGTTGCCGGCCGAGTTGCCCCAGACGACCAGCACCTCGGCGTCGAGATGCTCGTCGGGGATCGGCTCACCGGCCGCGTAGATGTCGGCGGGGAAGCCGAGGTCGAGTTCGATGGTGTCGGGCAGCAGGACCTTCATGCCGGTCAGCTTGCCACCTTTTCATAGAGCGCCACCGTTGCCCGTTTCGGCTGCCAGAAGCCGATCCGCCGATGGTCTCGTTCCAGGATCGGCCGCAGCTGTTCGCGCGCGGAGATCGCGTCGCCGCGGCGGTCACCGACCACGATCCAGATCCGTTCGGCCCGCGATATCGCGGAGACGTCGCTCTTCTCGGTCGCGATCAACCACCCGGTCCGCGCCGATGGCACTGCGACGAGAGGATCCGCCGGCCTCGCGGGCTGCCGGGACAGGTAATAGTCCATCCCCGCCCGGATCGCCCGATTCTTCGGCGGGTAGACGACCACGTCACCGGGCCGCGCCCGCTCACCGATGATCGCGGCGGCCGCCCGGTAGTCCGGCCCCACCTTGGCGGTGGGCGTCCGCACCGCCCGCTGACCGGGGATCGCCACGAACGCGAGCAGCAGCAGCACCGCGACGACCCGGATGCGTTCCAGCCGGGTCAGCGCGATCGCCGCGAGCATCGCCAGCGGCGCCAGCACCACCAGGAGATAGCGCGCCACCCACATCGGCGAGGCCAGCACCGACACCACCGCGAGCGTCACCAGCGGCCCGAGCGCCAGCGCGGCCATCGGTGCGAGCCGGCGCAGCGGGCGCCAGGCCGTGAGCACCACCATGCCGATCACCAGCCAGGCCACCTCCCGCGACCCGAAGACGTCAGCGGGCATGGCCCGGATCCGGGCCATCGTGATCGGCTCGACCCAGTGCAGCTGGGTGTCCTCCTGATGCGCGCCCAGCCAGGCGATCGGCAGCAGCGGCAGCATCCCGGCGAGCGCGGTTCCCGCCCAGGTCAGCACCAGGCGCCGGCGCCGGCGCCGGCCGCGCCACGCCACCATCCCGATCATCACGGCATGGGCTGCCAGGGTGGTCAGCGCGAGCAGGTGGGAGAGGCCGAGCAGGGTCACGCTCAGGCCATAACCCATCCATCGGTACGGGTGACCGCGCCGTATCGACCCGAGCAGCAGCAACAACGCGAGCGCCGAGAAGAAACAGGCGAAGGCATAGGGCCGGGCTTCCGCAGCGTACCGGGTGGTGTTCGGCACCAGACACAGGATCACACCGGTGACCAGTCCGGCGAGCGGCGAGAAGAGACGGCGGCCCAGTTCGGCGGCGAGTGCCACGCCACCGGCCATCGCGAGGATCGACGGCAGCCGCAGCGCCACCTCGGAGGTGCCGGCCACCCCGGTCCAGAAGTGCAGGAAGACGTAGTAGGCGCCGAAGACCGCGTCGATGTTCCGGACCAGGTCGAGGATCTGGCCGACGGTCCGCGACGAGACCTCGGCCGAGGTGACCTCGTCCCAGCTGAGCACCGGGCGACCGGCCTGGACCAGCGCGACCACCAGCATCAGCGTGCCCGGGATCAGCGCCGGGAGCACGGCCGGCCATCGCCGGGGCCGCGGCAGCGCCGGTTCGGCCGGCACGTCGGTGCTGTGCATCGACCTGGTCCGGACCGGCGCCGGCCGTGTCCTGGTCGGTGAGTCGGTCACCTGTCACACCTCCGCCGGTGTTTCGCGTCCACGGCGAGGAACACGCTGGCCCGGCCGTCCAGGGTTCAGATCTACCGGGAATCGACCCGGATTCTCCTCCCGCCCGGGGCGAACCACCTGTCCGATACCCACGCGGAACGGCCGCGGCGCATCGAACGCCGCGGCCGTCGTGGAGCGGTGGGTCAGCTGCCGACCGGACCGCCGTCGGTGCGCCAGGTGACGATCACGCCGGGCTTGGCGTAGTCGCCGTCCGGCCAGACCGAGGCAGGCTTCTCCACCGAGGCGCCGGTGATCTCACCGGGGTGCTGGACGGCGACGAAGACCGACTTGTCGTCGGACGTGACGAACGGCCCGCAGGTCTCGGCACCCCTGGGGACGGTGAGGAACTGCTTGAGGTGGCCGCGCTCCTTGCCCTCGATCGGGGTCGCGAAGAGGCCGTCGTTGGTGCCGAGCGCGTTGCCGTCCGTGGAGATCCACAGGTTGCCCGCACTGTCGAAAGCGACGTTGTCCGGGCAGGAGATCGGCGACACGGCGGACTTGTCGTACCCGCCGAAGTAGGTGTCGGCGGCGGCCGGGTCGCCGCAGACGATCGGCAGCGACCAGGTGAACGCGGTCCCGGTGTGGTCGCCGTGCTTCTCGACGATCTCGAAGATGTGGCCGTGCTTGTTGGCGTTGCGCGGGTTGGCCTCGTCCGCCGGGGCGTTCGTGCCGACACCCCGGTTGGTGTTGTTGGTCATCGCCGCGTAGATCTTGCCGGTGCGCAGGCTCGGCTGCACGTCCTCGGGCCGGTCCATCTTGGTGGCGCCGACCGCGTCACCGGCGAACCGGGTGTTGATCAGCACGTCCTCGGCGGTCATGCCGGGGACGAAGGACCGGTTGCCGGACACCAGCTTGATCCAGACGCCGGTGCCGTCGAACCTGCCGTCCGACGGGAGCTTGCCGGTGCCGTCGATCTCGGTGGCCGGGCTGTCGCCGGTCACCTTGGCGACGTAGAGCGTGCCGGACTCGAGCAGCGACAGGTTGTGCTTCCGGGCCCAGGGCGAGTCGCTGGAGATGTACTTCTTCTCGGAGACGAACTTGTAGAGGTAGTCGAACCGCTCGTCGTCGCCCATGTACGCCACGACGTGACCGCTGCGGGACACGATGACGTTGGCGCCCTCGTGCTTGAACCGGCCCATCGCGGTGTGCTTGCGCGGCGGGGCGTCCGGGTTCAGCGGGTCGATCTCGACGATCCAGCCGAAGCGGTTCGCCTCGTTCGGGTTCTTCGCCAGGTCGAACCGCTCCTGGACCCGGTCCCACTTGCGCGAGCCGCTCGGGTAACGGGTCGTCGTGGTGATGCCGTACCGGTTGAACTTGGTCTTGGTGGCCGCGTCGACGGCGTCACCGCCGACGAAGTACTGGTTGAAGTTCTCCTCACCGGAGAGGACCGTGCCCCACGGGGTGACGCCGCCCGCGCAGTTGTTCAGGGTGCCGATGACGGTCCGGCCCCTCGCGTCCGCCGCCGTCCGCAGCGCCGCCGACCCGGCCGCCGGGCCGGTGAGCTCGAACTCGGTCTCCAGTGCCGTGATGCGCTTGTTGTAGCGCAGCCTGCGGCCCTTCACCGGCTTCCACTGACCCGACTTGCCGACCCGCTCGATCTCCACGACGGAGAGCCCGTGGGCCGCGATCGCCGCCTCGATCTGGTCCCTGGTCAGGGCGTCCTGGCTGACGAAGCCGGGGAACATCAGGTCCTCGTTGGTGTACTCGTGGTTCACCACGAGCAGCGCCCGGTTCTTCTCCCCGGGCAGCGGGATCACACCGACGAAGTCGTTGTTGTAGCCGAACTGCTTCGACTGGGTGGCGCCGGTCTGGTTCGTGAGGCTGAACGCCGGGGCGCCGGGCACCACCGGGTCACCCCAGCGGATCACGACCGAGGTCTGGTAGCCGGGCGGGATGGTCACCGCGTCGGCCGTGTTCGGCGCGACGGCCTGGAAGGTCAGCCTGCCGGCCTTCTGCGGGACCGGCTTGTGCCCGCCACCGTGCGCGGCGGGCGTGGCCGCGGCGGCCGGGCTCGCACCCACGAGGCTCCCGCCGAGGCCGAGCACCAGGGCGCTCGCCGCACCGGCCTGGACCACGCCACGCCGGCTCATCCCGGCGTTGACGATGTCGCCGAGGTACGGGTTGGCCGACACGTTCGGGACGGGGTGATCACACGCGTTGCCGCAGCGGTACAGACACGTCATCGCGTCGCGTGCACCGCCGCTGTGCCCTGGGTTGCCCAGTAAAGGAAGAAGCCGGCGACTCAGGTCGGACATCAAATCTCCTCGGTCATTCCGCCACCGTGCCAGTGACGAGATGACCGGACGCTAAGAGCCCAGGTCTACGTGACCACCCGGTAGAGGTGAACGAGAGGTGAACGTCGACGCACGTTTATCGATCGTCCACCGGGCGCCCCGACATTCCGTGGTGACGGCCGGCGTCCGGCTAGGCGTCCTAGGCGGCTAGGCAGGCGACTGCCACCAGAGCGCTGAGCACGCCGACCAGGTGAATCCGCGGCAGCCGCTCGCGCAACACGGCGGTGTTGAGCAGCACCGTGACCGCCGGGTACATGCCGGCCAGCACCGCCG
Organism: Actinoplanes sp. OR16; assembly: GCF_004001265.1. GTDB lineage: Bacteria > Actinomycetota > Actinomycetes > Mycobacteriales > Micromonosporaceae > Actinoplanes. The sequence goes on from NZ_AP019371.1 coordinate 8,759,315, forward strand.
CGGTACCGACCGTCCCGGCAGCCGCCGCCACCGCGAACGCCCCGTCAGCAACCGTGTCCAGCACCCCGACACCCGCGGGCAGCACCCATCTTCCACGCCGCCCGTTCTCTCGTGACCTCTCCGGCCGAGAAGGGCGAGCGGCGCCCCTCGACCGGGCGAGCCGGCTGAAGAACCGGGCGTGCCGGCTGAAGAACCGGGCGCGCCGGAGGAAGAACCGGGTGAGCCAGGGGAAGAGCAGCAGCACAGCGAGGAGGCCGCCGGCGATCCGGGCGCAGGCGGTCGCTCCATAGGGGTCGGCAGGTGCGGCCTCGTGCAGCAGGACGAAGTAGGCGCCGAAGCCGACCGCCGCGCCCGCCGCACAGAGAGCGGCCGGCCGGTTCACCGCCACGGGTGAAGCGCCTTCCCGGACTGATTCGGCCGGACGGCCCGGACCGACCGGCCGGGGCGTGGGAAAGGGCGACCCTCCGGCGGGCACGGCGAGCCGATGCGCGGGCGCCACCGGAGCCGTTGCCGGTGTGACCGGCCAACTCGCCAAGGTCATTCCGGCCAGGGCGGCCGCCGCCCCGATCAGGGCGGCCGGGCCCAGGGTGTCGCCCCGGATGACGCCCCACGCGAGGGGCACCAGAGCCGCGCCGGCCGCGACCGGGGCCACCAGGGCCAGCGTGCCGTCGCGCATGGCCCGGTAG